>DUOK01000218.1 GCA_012838865.1 Bacteroidales bacterium
CAAACTGCTGTCGCTGCTGGTCAGTAAAACCCTGCTTCCCTTAAGCAGAGCTGCACCGGAGGAAGGGGCTGCTGCATCCACCCGGAGGGTCAGTTGCCACCAGCCGCTGTCGTTTTGTTTTATTTCTTCGAGGGTGCCGGCAAGTTTGGTTTCTGTGGGTTCCTTCAGCAGGGGCGTGCTTAAGGTCAGGGTGAACAGGTAGCCCAAAAGCACTAAAAACAGGGCGAAGCTCAAATCTCCGGCCAGGGGGCTTCGGAGGCCCTGGTGCAGCAGCCGGCCCGCTGTAAGCAACAAGACCAACATCCCCGGTACCCATTTGGCTTTCGGAAGAACAATGTCAAAGGATGCGGTGGCCTCATGCAGCACTATGCCGGTCATAAAGAAGACCAGAATTCTTAATAAAGGGAGTTGTTTCCACAGGGTCATAACGCGGGTTTGGGCTTAGGGGAAGCAAGTTAGGGGCTGAAAGCGAAAGAAGCAAGGCCATAATTTGACCAACTTGTACAAAGCGGTGATTAAACCCTGGCTTCTCGCACAGGGGTGAAAGGTCTTAATTTGTAACTTGCACATTATTTAAAATGAGTCTAAAATGAAGTACCGACACCAAATTTTTCTGTTGCTTCTGGTCGCGGCTACCTCCTGTGTGCCATTAAAGAAGTCCATTTATCTGCAGGGAGATATGGCCCGGCATCTGGAGGAGGTGGAAGGCAGCTACAAGACAGACAAAGCCGATTATCTGGTGAAACCCAACGACCTGCTCTACATTCGGGTAACGAGTCTTGACGACCGTTCTTCGGCCTTCCTCAACAACGAATCGGGTTACAATGCGATGGCCGACAATCCCATGTCGGCCAGTTTGCTGGGTTACAGAGTGGGGCTGGATGGTTCTATTGATTATCCCTTTTTAGGCAAAATATACGTGGCAGGCCTGTCGTTACAGGAAATTGCGGAGAAAATCGAACTGGCCTCGAGCAAGTACATCGACCAAAGCGGAGCCATTGTTAAACTGCTGAACGACCATGTTACCGTAATGGGAGAGGTGAAAAATCCGGGGCGCTTCCTTATGAACAGTGAAGAGATTACGATATTGGAAGCAGTAAGTCTGGCCGGCGACATGACCGATTTTGCCAACCGGCAAAATGTACGTCTGATTAGGAAGGATGGCGATTTGCCGCAGATGCTGATTATCGACACCACCGATGAGCGCATTATGTATTCCTCCTTCTTTTATCTGAAACCGGGCGACATTATTTATGTGGAACCCCGCCGTTTGAAGCAATGGAACCTCTCTTCCATACCGCTGGGCGTGGGCATGAGCCTGGTGAGTGCCTCTATTTTATTGTACACCTTGTTTAAGTAAGTTTTGTCCATGAAAAGTTTCGACGATACAGCGTCTGGTAAAACACTGGATGTGAAAAAGCTGTTTTTAAGGGCCCTTCGGTATTGGTATTATTTCCCTGTCTTCCTGGTTCTTTCTACGGTTATTGCTTTCGCGATATATAAAACGACCGTTCCCCTGCATCACATCAGCACCCAGGTGCTGATATCGAGTGCGCAGGATGCTGCTGCCGGCAGGGTGGATGTTGGAGAAAGAGCTTTGCCCGGCATTTCCCTGGGGGGACAAAGTCACTTCGAGAACCAAACCATCATCCTTACCTCCCGTCGTCAGGTAGAGAAGACCATCAGGGAGTTGGATTTTGAGGTGTCGTATTACGAAAAGGAGGCCTATCGTTTACAGGAAATCTATAAGGACAGCCCTTTTCGGGTCTTGATTGACTCCTCTAAGGTGAAGCCAACAGGTTTGGCTTTTGAGGTGGCCTTCGTATCTAAGGAGCGTTTCGTGTTGAAACTTGAAAACAGCGCATGGTCTAAAGAATGTGGTTTCTTTGAGAAGATCAATCACCCCCGTTTTTCCTTTAGCCTGGTTCCTGTTGAAGATGTTTTGCCGGGTTCGGGCTATGAACAGAAGGTGTATCGCTTTGTGGTGAACGATTTAAAAGCACTGGCTGCCCAGTATAAGTCCAGTTTGTTTTTAGACCGGGTACAGCATGGCTCCTCCATTGTGGAATTGTCGATCCTGGAAAATAACGTAGAAAAGGGTCGTGATTTTCTGAATCGTCTGGCTTATAACTCGGTAAGTTATACCCTCGAAAAGAAGAATCAGATTGCACTCAATACCATTGAATTTATCGAGAAGCAATTGATAGGAGTGGCCGATTCGCTGGGAGCTGCAGAGAATATTTTACAGGATTTTCGCTCTCGAAATGTGGTGATGAATGTTTCCTTACAGGGCGAAATGATTATGGCGCAATCGAAAGAGTTGGAGGATCAGAAGTCGGCCCTGCTGGCCAAGCTGGACTACTACTCTTACCTGAACGATTATATAGAGGGCAATGGCGACCTGCAGGAAGTCATTGTGCCTACCTCCATGGGGATTGAAGACCCGGTGTTGAGTCAGTTGATAGCCCAGCTTTCGTCCCTGAATGCCGAGCGCTCTGCACTCCGCTTCAATGCCACCACCGCCAATCCCAACATCACCCGCATCAACGCCAGTATAGAAAACCTGAAGGGGAGCATCATCGAATCATTAAAGAGCGTTATCTCGGCCACCAATTTGTCGCTGAACGACATCAATAACCGGCTGTATAATCTGAGTGGCGAAATTCGTAAACTGCCCCGCACCGAACAGCGTCTGCTGAATATTGAACGTACCCGTCAGATGAACAACGAAACCTATACTTTTTTGCTCACCAAGCTGACCGAGGCCCAGCTGGCCAAGGCAGCCAATCGTCCCGATAACGAAATTATTGAGGAGGCGACCTACCGGGGACTGGTAGCGCCGGATCAGAAACGCTTGCTTATGTTGGTTTTATTGGCCGGGCTATTTTTACCTGCGGTCGTGGTTTTTATCAAAGTCTTTTCCAACGACAAAGTACAGGAGGTCGACGATTTGAAAGAGTTGTGCGACTTGCCGGTGCTGGGGCAGATTCCGGCTGAAAAGAAAAAAAGTCGTTTTGCCTTGGGTAACAAGGAGAGGCAGGAGGCCCCGCAAGCCCTGCTCAGCGAGAGTTTTAGAAGCATGCGGACCGCGCTCGGGTATTATGCCAACAAAAAGGCTTGCAAGGTGATATTGATAACCAGCACCCTGCCTGGCGAGGGAAAGTCTTTTTGCGCCCTTAATCTGGCACGTTCTTTTGCCCAGTTAAATAAAAAAACCCTGGTGGTGGAGTTTGATTTGCGTCGTCCTTCTTTAAATCGACAATCGGGCATCCCCGCCATAGGCAAAGGCATCACATCTTATTACAGCAGCGATGAGCAGGTCGCCGATTTGATTGTTAAGGGCAGTGAAGCAGGGTCGCCCGACTTTATTTTTGCCGGCCCCCTGCCACCGAATCCGGCCGAAATGATTGCCGGAGAAGCTACGGAGCGACTCTTTGGGAACCTACAAGAGTTGTATGAGGTCATCATCGTGGACACGCCGCCTCTGGGCGTAGTGTCCGATGCCTTTTTGCTGACTTCCCTGGCCGATGTCAATCTTTTGGTTAGTCGCTACAACGTAACACCAAAGCCGGTTTTTAAGATGAATCTGAAGGACGAGAAGTTCAAAGAAGTGCCTCATTTGGGCTTAATCATTAACGGCTTGCCTTTTCACCGCAAGGAGTACCACTACCGTTATGGTTACGATGCCGGCAGCAAATATTTTGCCGGTGCCCAATAGGGGAGTTGGCCAGGAAAAAGTGAACAGGAGCGCCGGACCGGAAGGGTCGGCGCTCCTGTTTTTTATAGAACCGCAAATTAGGTATTAAGGTGCTTAAATACAGGAGTTTAAGATGGGTATTTTTACTACCTGTATTTAAGTGTTTCTACCCTGATGTTTAAACTTTTTAGCAGGTAATTTTGAACCTGTGTTCAAAATTATAAAATGGTATGGCCAGTCTGCTGTCTCAGCTTAAGGACGATATTCGTTTTAGCGAAGGTTTGAGTGCCTGCATGAATTGCGGCATTTGCACGGCAGTGTGTCCCGCTGCCGCTTATTTCGACTACGACCCCCGACGTATTTGTCAGTTGGTGCAAACGGGAGATGAGCAGGACTTGGAAAACTTGCTCAAAGGGGAGGAGATTTGGATGTGCGGACAGTGCCTGTCCTGCAAAGCGCGCTGTCCCCGCGGCAACGTTCCCGGTTACCTGATACAGGCTCTGCGCAAGCTGAGTCAGCAAAGCGGACATTTTATTCATTCGCGCGAAGGGCGCAAGCAGATACGACTTAAAAGGCGCATCGGTCACAGCATTTTGGAGACGGGTTATTGTGTACATCCCCAAATGGTGGAGCCCGAAACCCATCCCGAGCAGGGACCGGTATGGGTTTGGGCCTTGGAGCAGGGGGCGGACTTGTACCGGCGTTGTGGCTCTAATTACTACGGCGAAGGAGAAGGCGGGCTGCGTAAGATGGCGCCCGGTGTTTTGGATGAACTGGAGGCGATTTTTGAGGAAACGGGGGGACTGCGATTTTGGGAGGCCATTGAAAGGGGGGCTGAAGAACTTAAGCTAAATACTGAGCCATGACGCCTTTATTGTGGAAGGACTACCAAAAGGAGGTCCCCGATAACCATTATTTTTTTGTGCGGAGTTGCATTCGGCAGACTTTTTTTCCTGGGGCTGAAGCGGCCTTGCTCGATATTCTGCGCAACAGTCTTGGCCTGGATGTTTTTGAAGACCGCAGGCACACGACTTGCACTGGTATTGCTTATCACTGCGATTTGGTTCCCCTCGAAACCATCATGACGGTAATTGCCCGTCAGTTGTCTCTGATGACCGAAGCCGGTTATCGGCACTTGCTGGTTTCCTGTGTTACTTCCTTTGGTATTTATTTGGAAATGCTGGATATGTGGCAGCACCATCCCGAAATGCTGGAGCAAACCCGGGAGGCCTTGTGGAAGTCCACCCGAAGAAGCTTTGAACTGCCCGTCGCCCTGGTGCATACTTCAGATCTTGTTTACCATTTACGTAAGCCCATAGCCGACCGTTCGCCCCATCGCCTGGTCGATAAGTCCACCCAACGCGCCTTGCGGGTGGTCGACCATGTGGGATGTCATTATGCAAAGATTTTTCCTGCCGGCGGTTTTGGGGGCGCAGAATTTCCCAGCGTGCTGTCGGGACTGGCGGAGACTTTCGGGGGAGAGATGGTGGATTACCCGGAGCGTCGGCATTGCTGTGGTTTCGGTTTCAGGCATTATTTGTTGCAGGAAAATCGTGGTTATTCTCTGTCGAACAGCCGCATTAAGTTTGAATCGATGGAGGCCTTTGCCCCGGATTTGATCCTGACCAACTGTCCCGGTTGCAACATGTTTCTCGACCGCTGGCAATATACTTTGGCCGAGATGAGTGGAAAGACCTACGATAGAGAAGGGAAAGGCATTCCCGTGCTTTCTCATGAAGAATTGGCGGCCTTGATGTTGGGACGTGATCCCTGGACCCTGGGCTTGCAGATGCATCAGGTGCAATTGGAGCCGCTGCTCGACAAAATAGGTATTGTTTACCAGGCCCGTCAAAAGTACAGTATGCTTGCGGGAGCTGCAAGCCTTCCCGGGGAGCCAAGTGTTTTAAAAGTCAGTTTTCAATGAACGCATCGGAATACCTACCCAAGGATGAGGTAGCCATTATTGGTGGTGGTCCCGCAGGTATGCAGACAGCCCTGGCGCTGTCCGAAAGAGGCTTTAGTGTGCGCATATATGAGCAAAAGGAGCAGCTGGGCGGCCATCTGAAAGGGTGGCATCACTTGTTTCCGCATGGGGTGGCGGCTTCGGACTTGTTGGGACAGTTGAAAGAGCAGGTGCTCGCCCGGGCTGTCCCGCTCCATTTGGGGCAGTCTGTCGACCGTTTGCAAAAGGTCGGGGCAGGATGGGTGTTGTGGCAAGGGGAGCGCCCGCTTGGAAGGGCCGGTGTAGTTGTGTTGGCCAACGGCTTTGCCTTGTTTGATGCCCGTCGTAAGGAAGAATATGGATACGGCTTGTATCCTTCGGTGCTGACTGCTGCTGATCTGGAGGCGGTTTTCAGGAAGGAGCAGCCCTGGCCTTTTGGGTCCGACCGGATGGCTCCCCAGGTAGGCTTTGTGCATTGTGTAGGTTCCCGCGACCTTAAGTGTGGCAGTCCCCATTGCAGCAAACTCTGTTGTGTTACCGCTGTGAAACAGGCTATGGCGGTCAAGTCGCTTTTTCCGGAGGCTCAGGTCTATTGTTTTTATATGGATTTGCGGATGCATGGCCTGGAGTATGAGGAATTGTACCGAAAGGCTCAGGTCGATTATGGGGTGCGCTTTATACGGGGGCGCTTATCCGAAGCCGCACCTGGTCAGGGTAAGCGATTGCATGTAAAGGCCGAAGATACTTTGCAGGGACGTCCTTTGCACCTGCAGCTCGACATGTTGGTGCTCATGTCGGGCATGGTGCCGGCTTTTTTGCTGGAGCAGCAGGAAAGGGCGGTGTTTTTGAAGGAGCCTGTTTTTGGTTCCGGTTTTGTGCCTGTTCAGGGTTTGCTGGCTGCTGGCTCGGTCGTGCAGCAGGAAGGCCTTTTTGCCAGTGGGGCCTGTAAAGGACCCGCCACGCTTCCAGAGGTTTTTGCCGATGCCGCTGCAGTGGCACGTGAGGTGGAGCAATATTTGAAATCATTAAAAGCAGTCGCCCATGCCTAAACCCGATTTTGGTTTTGCTTTTGCACCCAACCGGGCCCTGGATTTGAGTGCGCCCTTATTGCCTGAGGTGCAGGTTGTATTGGAGACCGAGCCCAGCATTCGTGCTTGTATGGCCTGCGGACAGTGTGCCGCGGTTTGTACGGCCGGTGCATTTACTCCTTTGGCTTTTTACCGCCTGGTCTTGCAGCTCCGGGGCGGGGACGTGGCAGCTGTTGGCGAAAGGGCCCGGCACTGCATGTTGTGCGGAAAGTGTCAGATGACTTGTCCCCGTGGAGTTAATATTCGTAATGCTGTTTTGTTGATGGCGGCCCTGGCGCCGCCAAAACCTTAGTCGATGGAAAAATCAGCCTGGTTTGTCTGGCCGTTTATGCTCGGCTTTATGTTTGCCCTGGTGGTGTTGCTGCTGCGTTACCTATGGTGGTTACGCAGTTTGTGGCGACGGCCTTCCTCTCGTTTGCTGTCCAGGATGTTTTCGAAGCACAGTTTGTTGGCTGTGCGTGAAATTTTTTCGGAAGGTCTTTTGCACCTGCGCATATACAAGCGCAACCGTCGCCTGGGTTTTATGCACATGAGTCTGGCCCTGGGCTGGTTTATGATGATTGTGGGCGGAAAGTTTGAAACCTGGTTCCACAGCGGCCAGTTTTTGCACGGGACCTGGTATGCGGTATTCTTCCGATATTTTGAACCGCAAACAGCAGGTGGATGGGCCGGTACTTTTTGGTTGCATTATATGGATCTGGGTCTTTTGCTGGTGCTGACCGGCTTAGCCCTGGCCATAATGAAAAGGATACGAAAAAGAATACTGGGCATACACAGCAGCACGCGGCACACCCTGGTCAATCGGGTGGCCCTTACATTTCTTTGGATGATATTTCCTCTGCGCCTGGTAGCAGAAGCCCTTACTTTTGGTCAGCATGGCGGAGGGGGCTTTCTGACGGGCTCGCTCGGTCGCTGCTGTTTCAGCTCCGGCATGCTTGCCGGTCTGGAACTGCCGTTATGGTGGGCTTATTCTCTGTCGCTGGGTGCCTTTTTTGTAGTCCTGCCTTTTTCCCGCTACCTGCACATTCCTACCGAAATGGCCTTAATTTTTTTGCGGCACTGGGGTTTAAGGGCCGCTGAAGATTTGCAGCCCGAAAAAGCGCTTCAGGCTTTTGAGATTCATGCCTGTTCGGCCTGTGGCCTTTGTTTGGATGTTTGTCCCGCCATTAAGGACCACCCCTTTCAGTCGGCCTACTTTCTGCGCGCCCTGCGCAGCGGTAAGGGCTGGGAAAGTCTGGCTTCCACCTGCCTGAGCTGCGGGGCTTGTGAGGAAGCCTGTCCCATCAACCTCGGTTTGGAGAAATTACGGACGGCTGCCCGTGGCAAGATACATGAAAAGCACCACGCAGTTTATTCCTATCTGCCTACTGTTGCGCCAGTGGAGACTTCCAGGGTGGATGTTTTGCTCTTTACCGGATGCATGGGGCGTTTGAAACCCGCAACCACCAAGGCCTTGAAAGACTTGTTTGAGGAGGCAGGCCTCACCTGGGTGCATTTGGACGAGCAGGAGAGCATTTGTTGCGGACGCCCCCTCTCATTGGCCGGTCGCGCCGGGGAGGCCAGCGCCTTGCGGGAACACAACCGAAATTTGATTCAGGGACAGCAGGCCCGCATGCTGGTCACCACCTGCCCCATTTGCCTCAAACAGTTCAGGGATGACTATGGGTTGGAGCTCCCTGTTTATCATCACAGCGAAATGCTTTGGTACTGCCTGCGCGCGGGCCGTTTAAAGCGGGAAAAAGGAACTGCATGCTTCAGCTACCATGACCCTTGCGAATTGGGAAGAAAATCGGCCTGCTACCAGGCACCCAGGGAGCTGCTGCAAAGCTGCGGCACGCTGCTTCCCCTCGAGCGCGAGCAGGCAGATGCTTTGTGTTGTGGCAACAGTCTGGGGGCCCTTTCCTTGTCTCTGTCCGAGCGTCAGGCGCTAACTTCCCGGACTCTTAAGGTGTTGGAAGTATCCGGGGCACAAAGTATCGTTACCTCCTGTCCGCTTTGTCAACACAATTTGGCCCGTCAGAGCCGCCTTCCGGTTAGGGACTTGGCCGAAGTGCTTGCAGTCACGGGCCTGCCCGAACAACACGGGCAAAGAACAGCTGCGCTTGCAGCTGTTCAGGAGCTATAGTGGGATGCATTTTGCACAATCCTGTACTTTTCAATATCTTTAGCCTTTGAAAGGATCCTCAAAAGATAATACAGAATGTTATGCCTATAGAAAATTTACGCGGCTCCATTGTAGCAATTGCCACCCCTTTTAAAGAAAACGGAGAGCTGGATCTCGAGACTTTTGATCGTTTGATCGACTGGCATCTTGAAAACGGGACCGATGCTTTGGTTGTGTGCGGAACAACCGGAGAAACTCCGGCCTTGTCGGAAGATGAGGATGCCACGATGATGGAAAGAGCGGTGAAAAGGGTGCAGGGCCGTATCCCTGTTATTGCCGGTACCGGCAGCAATTCCACCCAGGACAGCATCAAATACTCCAAGCGTGCCCTGAGTGTGGGTGTAGATGCCCTTTTGGTGGTTGCACCTTATTACAATAAGCCCAGCGATAGTGGCATGTATCAGCATTTTGCAGCGATAGCCAAGGCTGTGGATGCTCCCATTATTTTGTACAACGTACCGGGTCGTACCGGCAGCTGTATCTCGCCTCAGCTGGCTTTGCGATTGGCCAGGGAGTTTAAAAATATTGTAGCCATTAAGGAAGCCGGTGGCAACATGTCGGTCTTTGCCGAGTTGCTGGCCAAGCGTCCCGATGGTTTTAAGGTTTACAGTGGGGATGATTTTCTGGCGACCTCAGCCAATTTGCTGGGTGCCGATGGTTGCATCAGCGTGGTGGCCAATCTCATTCCCCGTGAGTTCCATCAGCTGATGGAAGCATCTATGGCAGGGGATGTAGCGCAAAGTCGTTCTCTTTTTTATAAGTACAAGAGTTTGATGGAGCTGATGTTTGTAGAGTCGAACCCCATTCCTGTAAAAACCGGACTGGCGCTTATGGGTAAATTGGGCGGAACTTTTCGTCTGCCGCTTTGCAGCATGGAGGATGCGCATCAGGCTGCCTTGAAAGCCGAGATGGAGCAACTCGGTTTACTTTAGGTCGCTTTAGTATATCGGACGCAACCCGGTGCAACTTTCTGCATCTTAGTACGTGGACTTATTTTTAATAAATACTACGACAATGAGAAGTTTAGGATGGTTTGTACTGGGTTTGTGTTTTGCTGCCTCTTCCTGTGAGAAGGGCGATACGCTGCCCCAGCCGGAACCGGAACTCTTATCGCTGAAATCGGCTGAGCTGGTGCAGCAAACAGAAAATTTTGGCTGGTCTTTGCTTTTGGCGCTGAATGAAGCTGCGGCACCTGAGGAAAATGTGGTGCTGTCGCCATTAAGCGTTGCGCAGGCTATGGGGATGGCCCTCAATGGCGCCAGTGGCGATAATCTGCTGCAAATGTGCAGGGTTTTGGGCTACGACGACCCGAGGGCCTTAAACGAAGCTTTTCGAAATGTTCGTCGTGCCCTGGAAAGTGCAGACCCTAAGGTGACTATGGGCGTGGTCAATTCGGCCTGGTACCGAAAAGGCTTTGAGCTGAATTCCGATTTTTTGGCCTGCATAGCAGATTACTATGCTGCTCGCGCAGAGGGCTTGGACTTCGGAAACGAGGAGGCAGCCAAGGCTGTTATCAATAAGTGGGTAAAAGATGCCACCCGTGACAGAATCCCATCCATTGTAGACAAAATAAGGCCAGAGCACGTTCTGTTTCTGGTTAACGCGGTTTATTTTAAAGGAGAATGGAGTGCCCGTTTTGATGCCAAAAAGACGGTGGAAGCTCCATTTTATACTGCAAGCGGCAGGGTAAATGTGCCCATGATGCAACAGGAGGGGCCCTTTCAATATTACTCAGGGGCTGATTTTGAAGCGGTCCGACTGGCCTATGGCGACAGTGCCTTCAGCATGCATGTGGTTTTACCCCGTGAAGGAAGCAGCGCCGACGATTTGTTGGCACAAATGAAAGAGGAACTATGGGCTCGGCTTCAGGAAGACCCCGCTCCCAGTCAATTGCAATTGGCCCTTCCCCGGTTTAAAACAGAAGCTTCCTACGACTTGATTCCCGCCCTTGAAAAATTGGGCATGCAGCTGGCCTTTCATGACGATACCGGCTTCGGCCATCTGGCCAACGATCGGATGTTGATTTCGGACGTCAAACACAAAACTTTTTTGGAAGTTGATGAACGGGGCAGCGAGGCCGCAGCAGTAACCAGCGTGGGCTTTTCTGTCACCAGTATTCCTCAGCTGCGCTCCTTTAGGGTCGATCGCCCCTTCGTTTTTGTTATTTCTGAAAAAGCCAGTGGGGCGGTATTGTTTGCAGGAAAGATCGTGAATCCCTCAAAATAAGCGGAGTTTTGGAGATAAAAAAAGTGGCCGGATTTCCGGCCACTTTTTGTGATAGACGGTTTTCTGTTACTTGAAAAGGTACAGTGTCCGGGTCTGACTGTCCGGAATGCCGATGATGTTGTTGATGTAATCGGCTTTCTCCTGCAACTCACCTTTCTTGACATAGCCTTCGCCTTTGGGCATACAGGTTCCCCAGGCACCGGAGGCCTGACAGTCGGCCCAGTCGGTAATCTTTACCAGGGTATGCTGACCAACAATAATCAGGGCCTTGCTGTAATCTTGTCCCTTACTGAAGGCCTCTACCACATTTTCTTTGGTCAGCACAATGCTGCTTTCTGCCTGGGCCTCAGCCAGGGGGCTGATGCTTACAATGGGGTTGTTTTCGTTCAGGGTGGCATCCCCCACATTCACGATGCCCTCAGTCAGTTTTGAAATTTTCTCAACATTGGTCTGGGCGCTGCTTAACTGGAAGGCTGCAAAAGCCAAAACCAGCATGGAAATTACTTTTTTCATGGTTAAGTATTAAAGTTATACAATGGCCCAAAGGTAAGGGCTATTTTGCTTTTTATCCAGATGTAAGGCAACTATTCCCGGTGATTGTATACCGCACTGGCTTGCGCAGTAGGCATCAGCAGCAAATCGTTTACGTTGACATGCGGGGGGCGACTGACCATAAAGGCGATGGCTTCAGCCACATCTTCGGCGTACAAGGGCGTCAGGCCCTGGTACACAGCGTCTGCCTTTTGCTGGTCGCCATGGTAGCGTACCAGCGAGAACTCTGTATCTACCATCCCCGGAGAAATAGAGGAGACTTTAATGCCGTAGGGCAAAAGGTCGATACGCATCCCTTTGGTTAGTGCTTCTACCGCATGTTTGGTGGCACAGTACACATTCCCGTTGGCGTAGGCTTCCTTTCCGGCAATGGAGCTTACATTGATGATGTGCCCCGATCTGCGCTCGATCATACCCGGAATAATGCGCCGGCTGATGGCCAGCAGGCCCCTTACATTGGTGTCGATCATGCGTTCCCAGTCGTTCCAGTCGCCCGACTGTATGGGTTCGGCCGTGGCAGCCAGGCCTGCATTATTTACCAGTAAGTCGATTTGCTGAAGTCTTTCCCCCAATTCGTCCATGGCCTGGTCCACCTCTTTCTTCTGCTGTATGTCAAAACACAGGGAGGTGCAAACGGTACCTCTTTCTGCCAGTTCAGCGGAAAGGGCCGCCAGGCGCTCTGCCCTGCGTCCTGTGATAATCAGTTCAAAACCCATTGTGCTGAGTTGAAATGCGGTAGCTCGTCCAATTCCGGAGGTAGCTCCGGTAACCAATGCTGTTTTTTGCATATCCCTGTTTTTTGGTGATTGGTTTGTGGTTTGTCCGTTTTTTAGTATTTTTCAGAGGCCATTGCCACTGTAAAATTACATTTTTTTGTAATTGTAGATCCATAAACCAACAATCATGACAACAAGAACTGCCACCCTGCAGGATGCCGAGACTTTTGGCGTCGGATCCGGGGAATTTGAATACATACAAAAGATCCTGGGCCGAAGTCCCAATTTGCTGGAGCTGGAGCTGTTCTCCATCCTTTGGGCGGAGCACGCCAGCTATAAGCACTCCTTAAAACATCTGCAGGAGCTGCCGCGCAGTGGTCAGCAAGTGGTGGTTGAGGCGGGCCGAGAAGTCTCCGGTGCAGTGGATATTGGGGATGGTGAGGTCTGCGTATTTAAAGTTGAATCACACAATCATCCTTGTGCCGTTCAGCCGCGCTTGGGAGCAGCCACTGGTTTGCGTGTGGTGGCACGGGATGTATTCGCCCTGGGTGCAAGGCCTCTTGCATTTTTGAACGCCTTGCGTTTTGGCGATGCCCGGCGGGATACGGCGCGTTGGTTGTTTGAAGAAGTCATAGAGGGCCTGGCCGATTTCGAAAAAGGTTTTGGTCTTCCCTTAGCCGGTGGGGACACCTTTTTTGCTGAAGGTTTCAACTCCAGCCCCGTAGTCAACAATATGGTTGTGGGGGTAGCCTCACGGGAAGAGCTGCTGTATGCCGTTGCCCGCGGTGAGGGCAATATTGTGGCTGTTGTCGGGGCAGCCACCGGAAGTGAGGGCATCGACGGCGATGCTTTTGCTGCCGATGTCATCAGCGACCATGGGACAAAAGGTGCTGAGGTAGAAGGTTTGCGTAATATGGACGTCGAAAAGAGCTTGATGAAACTTCTGCAAAAACTCAGCAAACAGCAATTGCTGGTGGGGGTTCAGCCTGTTGGTGCGCAGGGATTGGCAGGCGCTATGGCCGATATGGCTGCCAGGGGGCAGTCGGGTCTGGAAGTGCGTACCGATGCAGTTCCTTTGAGGGACGCGGGTTTGTCTCCCCGTGATATTTTGGTTGCTGAAACCTGGGGGCGCTTACTTCTTTGTTTTGAGCCTTCCAAACTCGAAAAAATAAAAAGTTTAAGCACAAAAGCCGGTCTGGAATTTGGCGTTTTGGGTAAGGTGACCAACACAGGTTTGCTATGCATTCGCAATGAGGAGGAAGACCTTGCCCGTATCCCTGTTGCTTACCTGGGTCTGGGCGGGAAAGCTCCGGTGTACGAGCCGGAGTTTCGGATCGATCCCAAGCGGGGACTTAATGCGAGGGTAGAAGATTTTCCCGAACCCGACCATTATCCGGCTGTGGTTCGTCGCATGATGTCTTCTCCCAATTTGGCCTCCAAAAAATGGTTGGGCAGTCGTTTTACCAAGTCCTTAAAGTCGGACAACCCCAGCAGTCGCTTCCCCTCAGATGCCGCCATTATTCCTGTTGGTAAAGAAGGGAAGGCGCTCGTTGCCACCATGGATGGCAACCCCGGTTATATGAACGGGGACATTCAAAAGGGTGCTGAGATTGCCGTTGCCGAAGCGGTGCGCAACATTGTTTGTGCCGGAGGGCAGCCCCTAGCTGTTTCCGACTGTCTTAATTTTGGGAATCCCAGAGACCCGGAAGCCTATGGCCATTTTGTGGCTTCAGTCCGGGGCGTTGCAACGGCTTGTAAGTACTATAATCTCCCTGTAATTAGTGGTAATGTGAGTTTCTATAACCAACGGTCGGTGGAAGGGCGCTTGCTTCCGGTAACGCCTTCTCCACTAATTGGCATGGTGGGCTTGCTCAAACATGCCGATAGGCACACCACCCTGGCCTTTCGTCAAAAAGGAGATATGATTTTTCTGGTAGGCAGGTCGCGCGACGATGTGAATGGATCTGAGTATTTGCGCTTGATTCATAGTGTGGAGAATTCCATAGCCCCCTGTTATTCTCCTGAAGAAGAGAAGGAGTTGCATCAGGTCGTTTCCGGTTTAATCGATCAGAATCTGGTTCGTTCGGTGCATGATGTCTCCAATGGTGGTTTGTATTTCACCTTATTGGAGAGTGCCTTGCCGCTGGGTTTTGGTTTTGACATTACTTCCGATGCCGAAATTCGGAAGGATGCCTTTTTGTTTGGGGAAGCACAAAGCCGGGTGGTTGTATCTGTGGCCCCCGAAAAGCAGGACCTTTTTGTTGATTTTATGGTGGAGCAGGAGTTTCCCTTTTCGATCCTCGGGCACGTAACCAAAGGAGAGTTGCGCATTGATGATGAATCCTATGGATTTATGGATGAGGAAAAGAAAAGATTTGAAGACAGTCTGAAAAACTGGCTGGGAGGGAAAACAGAAGTCTGATTGCTGTGCTTTTTTGGTATCTTTGTCGCCCTGATGTTGTAATATATGACAAATGATGATGAGTGTGAAACCCTATACACAGGCCGAAGGTTCAAAGAAGGAACAGGTTACGGCTATGTTTAACCGCATTGCGCCCAAGTACGACTTTCTGAACCATTTGCTTTCGATGGGTATTGATAAGTTGTGGCGCAAACGGGTAGTGCGCATCGTTGCACGAAAAAAAGCGCCTGTTGTGCTGGATGTGGCTACCGGAACCGGCGACCTGGCCATTGCCCTGGCCGGCATCCAACCTAAACCCACGGCGGTTTACGGCGCCGATATTTCTGCAGGCATGCTGGAGCGGGCTGCTCAAAAAGTATTGAAACGGGGTTTGCAGCACACCATTGTACTCAAAGAAGCCGATTCAGAGGCGCTTCCTTTTTCGGATCGATTCTTCGACGCGGTGACCGTGGCTTTCGGGGTGCGTAATTTCGGGGATTTGCATCAGGGACTTTGTGAAATGAATCGTGTACTCAAACCCGGAGGTTCACTGGTGGTCTTAGAATTTTCGCGCCCGCACATCTTTCCCTTTAAGCAGTTGTATGCCTGTTATTTTGCTCATATTTTGCCCTGGTGGGGAGGCTTAATTTCGAAGGATAAGGAAGCCTACGATTATCTGCCTGCATCAGTGCTTCACTTTCCTGAAGGCAAGGCCTTTGAAGCGGCCTTGGTTCAGGCTGGTTTTGAAGTAGAAAAGAGTCGCCGACAGTCTTTAGGAATTGCCACCATCTATGTTGCCCATCGTCCCCTGCAATAAATTGGCATTGGCGACGTTTATGATGCAGGCGCAAAAGCCTGATCAGCAACATCAAATCGGGGTGCATTTCATGAAGTACATTTTTGCCTTTCTTTTTTTTGCAGGAATCCTGGGGACCTTGGCAGCACAGCCGTCTAACGGTAAGGTGCCCAATTTGCCTAATTTTGACGACAAGGCGCTTAATTTTGGATTTCTCATCGGGTTCAATACCATGGACTATCGGGTGGTTTCCAAGGCCCCGGATCTGCAAGGCCCCGGTGGCGTGCGTTACGCCGATGTGGTTCGCCTCAATCCGGGCATCAACATCGGCATGGTGACCAATTTCAGGTTGAATCAGTACTTCAGTTTCCGGGTGCTTCCCGGCATCAGTTTTGGTCAGCGTGATTTGTTGTTTACCGGCGAGAATGGGGAAGAAGATCCGCATCCTTTGGAAATTAAATCTACCTATATTGAGGTCCCCCTGGTATTAAAGATTAATGGGGCCCGTATGCACAACGCCAAACCTTTTTTTACCACAGGAATCAATCCCCGCTTTGACTTGGCAAAGAGCAAGAAGGACGGTATGCTGGTGCGACCATTCGATGTCTATTGGGAGGTGGGCGCCGGTTTTGACTCTTATATGAGCTATTTTCGTTTTTCAACAGAGTTGAAGCTCTCGGTGGGCTTGATGAATGTCTTGGATCCCTCGGGGACTGGTGAGCCCGAGGATATTTACTACTCTGATGTGCTGGATCGCCTGACTTCCCGTATATTTGTGCTCAATTTTTATTTTGAGTAATTTTCTGTTTTTCTAAATGATTCAAGAAGCAGTGCTGCGTTTGTTGCCGGCCGAAGCCGGCAATGAGGCGCTAATTAAAGGTTTTCTGGCCCAAAGTCTCGCTATTTCTGCGGCCCGCATCAGGGGCTGGCACATTCGTCGTCGCTCCATCGATGCACGCAAGCATCCGGTTCATATTCAATTACACGTACAGGCCTGGATCGACGAAGATAAACCAGAACGTCTGACTCCGTTTTTTGAGTATCCCGATGTGTCCCATCAGCCCGAAGTCGTGGTGGTGGGTGCCGGTCCCGGTGGTTATTTTGCGGCCCTCCGACTCATCGAGCTGGGCCTTAAGCCCATCGTGCTGGAACGGGGCAGGGACATCAGTGCACGTAAACGGGATGTGGCACTATTGAATCGCAATCAGCCGGTAAATCCCGAATCCAATTATGCCTTTGGAGAGGGAGGTGCCGGTACTTTCTCCGACGGCAAGTTGTATACCCGAAGTACCAAGCGTGGCGATTTTCAACGTTTCCTTGAAATACTCCATTTTCATGGCGCCTCCGACGACATTTTGGTCGATGCCCACCACATTGGCACCAATCTCTTGCCCCGCATAATGAAAAATATCCGGGAGCAGATTCTGGCAGCCGGAGGTGAAGTGCATTTTGATACCCGGGTGAGCGACTTTATTGTGGAAGGGGACCGGGTATTGGGCGTACGAACAGCCGGCGGGGATGAAATACGCGGCGGAGCTGTTGTTCTTGCCACAGGCCATTCGGCGCGGGATATCTATGAATTGTTGCATCAAAAAGGAATAAAACTGGAAGCCAAGACCTGGGCCATGGGCGTTAGGGTGGAGCATCCCCAGGAGTTGATTGATCAGATTCAATACCACAGCCCCGAAGGTCGCGGCGAGCACCTGCCTGCAGCTTCGTATAGTTTTTCCTGCCAGGTTAAGGAAAGGGGCGTGTATTCTTTTTGTATGTGCCCCGGAGGAACCATCGTACCGGCAATGACCGGACCCAACGAAATGGTGGTCAACGGCATGTCTGCTTCCACGCGTTCTTCGCCCTTTGCCAACAGTGGTATGGTGGTGGAAGTTCATCCCGGCGACCTCGATGCATATGCGGCACATGGGGTTTTGGCTGGTCTGGCCTATCAGCGTGAAGTAGAAAAGCTGTGTTATCTCAATGGGGGGCATAATGTAATTGCTCCCGGTCAGGTGTTGACCGATTTTGTTGATGGCCGGCTCTCTGCGGATTTGCCGCCGACGTCTTACATTCCCGGTGCCGTGTCGGTTCCCCTTCATTTTCTTTTGCCCGAAGCCATAGCTTTTCGTTTGCGTGAGGGTTTTAAAAAATTTGGTCAGTGGGCCAAGGGTTTCCTTACCGAGGAAGCCCTGGTGCTTGGCACCGAGTCGCGCACTTCTTCTCCTGTTCGAATTCCCCGGGATTCACTGCGCCTCGAACATGTGCAGCTGAAAGGTTTGTATCCTTGTGGAGAGGGGGCCGGATATGCCGGTGGAATAGCTTCTTCGGCACTGGATGGCACGCGCTGTGCCGAGATGGTAGCCAGGTCGCTGGGAAAGTAGCCTTGTGTTTAACTCAGCTGAACCCTTGCTGCCGGCGGAATTCTGCACAGATGATGGCCGTAGCTACGCCCACATTCAGTGATTCCGGCCCGCTGCTTTCCGGAGGGAAGGAGGGGATGGTCAATCGTTGGGTAAGGTGGCGGGCTGTTGCGGGACGAATACCCTGGCCTTCGTTGCCCATTACCAGTAAAGCCGGTGTTTTCAGGGAGGAGTTGTAGATGCTGTCTCCCTCTAAAAATGCGCCGTAAACAGGCAGGTGGTGGTCTTTTTTACAGGCCGGAAGAAAGCTGTTGAGATCCGTATAAAACAGTTGAACCCTTGCCAGGGCGCCCATGGTAGCCTGTACCACTTTGGGGTTGAATACATCCGCGGTGTCGTGGCTGCATACAATGGTCTTGATGCCGAACCAATCCGCCACTCTTATGATGGTGCCCAGGTTTCCCGGGTCCTGTACGCCATCCAGTACCAGGGTGAGGCCATCTTTTATGGCACCATTATTGAGTGTGTAGATGGGTTGACGAAAAAGAGCAAGTACTTGTTGGGGGGTCTTGAGCAGCGACGCAGCAGCAAGTTCTGCCGGACTGAGCAGCACCACTTCATGCTTCAGATGGGCAGGGGCCTCCCAGTCGGAGGTGGCGGCCAGGAGCTGAGGGCTAAAGCCAGCTTCCAGAAGTTCGTTTACAATTTTAGGCCCTTCTGCCAAAAACAAGCCATGGGTATCGCGCTGTTTTTTTTGCGCCATGGAGACAATCAGTTTTTTCTGATTCTTACTTAACATGCTGCTTTTTTTTACCTTTGCTGCAAATGTAACAATATCATAGCATAAATGATCAGGAGGTACCTTGCTTCACCACTATTGGGGGGACTGTTTTTTACAGCGGTTTTGTTGTCGACGGGCTGTCGCAGTACCAAATATGTTCCTGAAGGAGAAAAGCTTTTGTCTCGTGTGGAGATAAAAAGTGATGCCCGGGATGTATCACGTGATGAATTGCGTTCCTATTTGCGTCAGCAGGAGAATTTGCGCATTCTTGGGTTTTGGCGCCTGCACCTCGGCATCTATAATCTTTCGGGTAAGGATGAAAGCAAGGGCTTTAACCGCTGGTTGCGCAGTATGGGAGAAGCGCCGGTGATTTACGACTCCACGCTGGTGGACCGTTCAGTGGAACAGATGGGACTTTATTTGCGTAACAGAGGCTATTATCTGAATCAAGTGAGCGACAGCGTTCGCTATCCTTCCGAAAGGAAAGCCCGTGTGCGCTACACCGTTGCGTCTGGTCCCCGCTATCGACTCAATGATGTTTACTATCGAATAGAAGATCCCGGTTTGAGGCCAATTGTTCTCAACGATACAGTAAACTCTGTAATGCGAAGGGGAAGGGGCTTCACCTCGGAGATGCACGACAGGGAAAGGGAGCGGATCACCGAATTGTTGCGCAACGAGGGATACTATAATTTTTCGAAGGAATACATCTATTTTTTGGCCGACAGCTCCCTGGGGGCACATCGGGTCAACGATACCCTTGTGGTGATGCGTCCCCCCGAAAACGCAAGCGGAAGGACTGCGGAGGGATTGCACGCTACCTATGCGGTGCGCGACGTCGTCTTTCAGGTGAATTCGGATGCACGTGATCTGTCGGGCTCCTATGGGGAAGCTGTCCTTCAAATGGATACTGTGCGCATGGAGGGCATTCAAATTGTTCACGAAGGCGAATTGGATTTTAAACCTGAAGTGCTGCTCAACAGCAATTACATTGAACCGGGTGCGCTTTACCAGGCAGCTTTGGTAGAGCGTACGCAATCGCTTCTAAGCGGCTTGCGAATTTTTAAGTACATCAACATTCGCTTTCGCGAAGTTGAAGGTCTTCGGGATGCAGAAGGCCGCCATCTTGTGGATTGCTTCATCCAGGTCGTTCCGGGCAGGTATCAATCTTATTCGGTGGAAATTGAAGGGACCAACTCTTCGGGAAACCTGGGGGCTGCCGGTAGTTTTAAGTATCAGCACAAGAATATCTTTAAGGGCGCAGAGCTTTTCACTTTAAGCACCCGCCTGGCCCGACAGAATCAGTTTGTCAGCAGGAGCGCCGACCGGGAGCGTTTCAACACCCTGGAGCTGGGTGCCGATGCCTCGGTGGTCTTCCCCCAGTTTTTGATGCCGGTGCGTATTGAGAGTTTCAGACAGCGTTACAACCCCCGGACAACCATTGCCCTGGCTTATAATTACCAGCGCCGGCCCGATTATACGCGCACCATTGCCAATGCCCGTCTGGGCTATTCCTGGCGCTCGTCCCGCACCACCACCCACAGTCTGTATCCCATCGACTTTAATCTGGTGAATATTCCCACTGTGTCCCCGGCCTTTTGGGAGTACATTGACCGGAACCCCTTCTTGCGCTACACCTATGAAGATCACCTTATTGCCAATACCAATTACACCTATACCTATAACCAGCAGCAAATAGGCCGACGTACCAGGGATTTTTGGTATTTTCGTTTTTCTGCCGAAGCAGCAGGGAATCTGCTGAACGGTTTGTCGACTTTATGGCACGACGAAGGCACTTACCACACCATTCTTGGGATTCGTTATGCCCAGTATTTTAAATCAGATGTGGACTTACGTTACCATCAGTCGCTGAACCGATTTACCTCCTTCACCTATCGGTTTTTTGCGGGAGTGGGTTTGCCTTACGGCAATCTTAATGTCCTGCCCTTTGAGAAGCGCTATTTTTCGGGCGGAGCAAATTCCTTGCGTGCCTGGCCTGTCAGGGCTGTTGGTCCCGGTACCTTCAGGGATGAAGAAGCCGTATTTTACAACCAAACGGCCGATATCAAACTGGAAATGAATTTGGAGTATCGCTTCCCGCTGTTTTGGTTGCTCGAGGGCGCCCTGTTTTTGGATGCCGGAAACATTTGGGCCATAAGGGAAAGTTCCAGTCCCCCCGGAGGATTGTTTAAATGGGATGAGTTTTATAAGCAGATTGCCCTTGGAACGGGCTTTGGTACCCGTTTTGACTTCAATTACTTTATTTTCAGGATCGATGCCGGTTTAAAACTGAACGATCCTTCCGCCCCGGTTTCTGAAAGGTGGATTCCGTTTAATCGGAGCTATACCTGGGACGATGTTGCTTTTAACTTCGCCATAGGCTATCCTTTCTAGGGATATTCCAGGGGAAAGAAAAAAGGCAGCCCTGAGGCTGCCTTTTTAATGGAATAACAGTTGCGGATTAAGCTTTGCCGGCCGAACCCAAAACATTTTTATTCTTGTGCATATAGAGGGCCTTCAGTGTATCACGGGCGGGACCCAGGTATTTGCGGGGGTCAAATTCTCCAGGATTTTCAGATAGAACTTTACGTACAGCAGCAGTCATTGCCAGACGGCCATCTGAGTCGATGTTGATTTTGCATACTGCAGATTTGGCTGCTTTACGCAATTGCTCTTCGGGAATCCCAACCGCAGCATCCAATTTTCCGCCGAATTTGTTGATGGCCTCTACGTGCTCAACCGGCACAGAAGAAGAGCCGTGCAAAACAATGGGGAAACCGGGAATGCGTTTCTCAATTTCTTCCAGAATTTCGAACTTCAATGGGGGAGGAACCAATACGCCATCGGCATTTTTTGTGCACTGAGCGGGAGTAAACTTGTGTGCTCCGTGCGAGGTGCCTATTGAAATAGCCAGCGAGTCCACTCCGGTACGCTTTACGAAATCTTCCACCTCTTCAGGGCGGGTGTAGGTCGAATGCTCGGCTACTACGTCGTCTTCAACACCTGCCAAAACACCCAATTCACCCTCTACGGTTACCCCGTGCTGGTGGGCATACTCAACTACCTTTTTGGTCAGCTCAACGTTTTTCTCGTAAGGATGGTGCGAACCATCAATCATTACGGAAGAGAAACCATTGTCGATACACTCTTTACAAATTTCAAAAGTGTCGCCATGGTCGAGGTGCAGAACGATGGGTATTTCGTAGCCTAATTCTTTAACATACTCGGTGGCACCTTTGGCCATATTTCTCAAAAGGGTAGCGTTGGCGTACTTACGGGCACCTGAAGATACCTGCAGAATTACCGGTGATTTGGTTTCTACGCAAGCTTGAAGAATTGCCTGAAGCTGCTCCAGGTTGTTGAAGTTATAGGCCGGGATGGCATAGCCACCGGCAACAGCCTTGGCAAACAGATCTTTGCTGTTAACCAGGCCCAGCTCTTTGTAATTTACAGCCATTTTTTTATTGTTTAAATGTTGGTTTTTAGTAGCTACAAAAATAGGTAAAGCAACTAACTTATACAATTATTCCGTCTTAAGCTGAAGTTTTGGCCCGTTTTTCTGTCGAGATTTAACGTTTGCTTTGCTTTTTAAACATTTCCGAAGCTGCCAGCTTTGTTTTATTAGTGAGATTCTCGTTTTGATTTGAATTAATAAGTGATTTGTTTATTTTTGAAAGCAGAGAACAAGTCAAATTCCTAAACAAGATACGTAGCCATGTCAGAGCAAGAAGGAGGAAGGGATAGTTTCAGCAATAAATTTGGCGTAATTGCAGCTGCTGCCGGTTCGGCCATTGGCTTGGGCAACATATGGCGTTTCCCCTACCTGGCCGGAGAAAATGGCGGAGGCGCTTTTCTAATGTTGTACTTGCTTTTTATTTTGGCAATAGGTGTGCCGGTCATGCTTTCCGAATTACTCATTGGTCGCAAGGCACAATTGAATATTTTTGGTGC
>DUOK01000219.1 GCA_012838865.1 Bacteroidales bacterium
GAGGACTTATCACGCGAATAACCGGCATTGATGCCTACGCGGATTTTATTTAAAAAGCTGCGATCGTCGGCCTCAAAAACGGTGTAGTTGTTGTTGGCCCTGATGCTGTAACGCTCGTAATTGGATTTGCCGAAGTTGCCTCCTACAATACCTTCCTGGTTGTAGTAGCCAAAAGATAAGAAGTAAGACCCCTCGTCATTGCCACCCTGAATACTGAACTGGTGATTCTCTACCGGGGCATTGTAATTAAAGGTTTCATCCTGCCAGTCGGTTCCCTTACCGGCGGCAGCTACCTGTTCGGCAGTATAGCGCGGTGCTTGTCCGTCGTTGGCCAGGGCCTCGTTCATAACTATCATGTACTCCCGGGCATTCAACACCTCGCGCTTCTTCCACGGATTTTGCCAGCCATAGGAAAAATCATAGCTCACGGTGGCTTTGCCTTTACCGCCCGATTTGGTGGTGACCAGCACCACGCCGTTTGCGGCACGTGCACCATAAACAGCAGCAGATGCAGCGTCCTTTAGAATCTCGACCGACTGGATGTCGGTGGGATTCAGGTAGGAAATACCGCCATCGACAGCCATTCCGTCAACAATATAGAGCGGCTCGCTGTTGTTGACCGTTCCAATACCCCTGATGCGCACTTTGGAATCGGCACCGGGCTGACCCGAGCTTTGGGTAATTTGCACGCCGGAGACTTTGCCTTTCAAAACATCCTCGATGCGTGAAGGCTTGGCATTGTTCAGGTCTTCGGCACTCACGCTGCTGATGGCAGCGGTGACTACACTCCGCTTCTGCACGCCGTAACCCACCACAATGACCTCATCCAGATCGGTCCAGCTCTCTTCCATCTCTATATTGATTTCAGAACTGTTGACGACCACTTCACGGGTATCCATTCCAATAAAGGAAAAGACCAGGGTGGCGCCCATTTCGGCAGACAGGGAGTAGTGCCCTTCACTATCCGTAATGGTACCCATACTGGTTCCTTGCTGAACCACACTTACGCCGGGTATGGGACTTCCGTCGGACCGGGCAGCAACCCGCCCGGTAACATTCACCTGTTGAGCCACCATCACAGCGCTCGCCAGGATAAACAACAAAATACCTAGTGTTCTTTTCATAAAACAAATTTGATTGGTTGGTGTGAAAACTTAAAGGTTTAAAAAACTAAAACACTGAGGCAAAACTAAACCCAATTGTTAACGAACACTAAAAACCAGCTTCACTTAAACATCATTTCCCACCTCACAAAAACCTCATCCAGCAAAACACAAAGCCCTCAAATACAACTAACTAAACAAGAACTAAAGCCATAAACCGCCTCACTCGACATAAACTGCATCCGACTTCCACCTTTAATCTGCTTTACGCTTATTAACACAGAGGCCGGACAAGCAGTGCATGCGCTGCTTGTCCGGCCCTTCAGTATCCCAAGTGAGAACTTAAATACTCATGATAAAATCCGACAGATTGTCCTTCCCCTCCAGGCCCAGTTTCTGCCGCAATTTGTAACGATTGTTCTCCACGGCGCGCACGCTGATGTTCATCAGCGATGAAATCTCCTTGGAGGCCATGTTCATACGCAAATAGGCACAGAGTTTTTGCTCGCGGGAGGATAAATCGGGAAAGCGTTCCCGTAAACGCTTCAGGAACTCGGCATGCACCTGTTCCAGATGCAATTCAAACACCTCCCAGTGCGCATCGTTGTCGATGTCCTTATCGATCCTCCGCACCAAATCCTGAATGCGTCTTTGCAAACTCGCGCCTTCCTTAAGACCCGCTACTTTAACCAAATCCTCCTTCAGCGACAGTAAAAACTCATTCTTTTGAATGATGCCCATGGTCGAGTTGGCCAATTCCTTTTCCTTAAACACCATCTCGTTGCGCAATTTCTCATTCCTAAGTCGGATCATCTCCTTTTCCTTCTCCAGGGCCTCATTCTTCAACTGCTCCTCCTTTATCCGGAAATGCTCCTTTTGGCGTTCGGTGGCCATTTGACGGCTCCGTGCCATCAAATAGTCCAACAAATACCAGGCGCCCCAAATCAGCAAAAGCACCATCACCACGTAGGCCACTCTGGCCAGGTTGGTACGGTACCAGGGCGGCCTTAGCTCAAAAGTGAAGGTGAGTTCGGGACTTTCGACTCCGTAAACATTTCGGGCCTTAACATGAAACACATATCGGCCCTCCCTCAAATTGGTAAATTGGCGGCTTTGCGCCTCCGAATAGGCCGTCCATCCCTGATCAAAACCCTCAATATAAGTAGCATAACGCACACCGGACTTTTCAAAATAAGTGGCCGAATAAGTCACTTCAAAAGCATTATCGGCAAAGGCCCATACAGGGATGGGCCCTGAACCGGCTGAGGACCCGGAAATAAAATAAGCAGGCCCCTCTTTCTGCATATTCCGAAAACCTCGAATATGCACCTCAAAAGGGGAAGAAAAGTTCTTCGCTGAGTTTACCGCGTAATGGGCAAAACCGTCTTCTACGCCAAACAAGGCATTGTTTTCGTCGACCACATACAAATACTCAAAACCATTGACCAAACGACCGTTCATAGGATAAAAGGGGGCCGATTGCATCACATAGCTGCCATCCTCCATGCGCCGCAGGACGCCGGCACCCCGGGCGTTAAAAAACCAAACATTGTGGCTTTCATCCTCCTTAAGGTAAGCCGGAAAACCCTCCTCCAAAAAATAGCTGTTGATGTGGTGTCTGTAAAAACTCTCCGTTCCTTCATCGTAACCGTAAACCCCCTGAACGGAACTGAACAACAGCTCGTCGCGGACTTTGCTGACGTTAAGCGCCAGATCCTTATCCAGACCTTTAACATCGTTGAACGAATCTACTCTTTTTATGCTTTCATAGTCTTCTTCAAAATAAATCCGAAAGGCTCCCAGGTAGCCGTGGGTTACCCAAAGACTGCCGTCGGAAGCCCACTCCATAAAGCGGGCCGAGCGGTCAAAACCGTCCAGACTCTTTAAATAATGCCATTGCCCCTCCTTCTTCCCAAGCAGAAAAAAACCATTGTACGAACCCACCAACAAACGGTCGCTGCGGCCGGGCAAATACCTGAAAATCCACGCTCCAACAACATGCGGCGGGGTAATCAGGCGGGCCTCCTTGTTTTCAATCACAAAAACACCGGAGTTGTGCCCGCAAAGCAAGGCGCCGTCCTCATCCTCAAAAAGCGACCACACCTGGCCATCCGTTCCCTTAATGCGCTTGAAATGACTGCGATCTTTCATCGGATCGGCAAAATCATCCCTATCCACAAAATACAGGGCCTGGTTGGTCCCCAAAAAAACATGCTCATTTGAAAAAGCGGCAGCATAGCCGGTACCGATATCGTAGTAGCCCTGCAAAAAACTGATGGTCGAATTATAGGCGATGCGCGCAATGCCATTGTCGAGTCCGGCCCAGATGTTCCCCTCATCATCCACTTCGAGACTCAGGACTGTATTGTTGTTCAAGCCGCGGTCTTTATTGACCAAAGTACGAATATTGCCTTTCCTGTCTGAAATAACAAGTCCCGACTGAATGGTTCCAAAAACCAATTCCTGCTGCCCATAACTCTTGGCGCAAAAAACATTGGCCTGATTCAGCAAGCCGGCCACCGGTGTTCTCCAGGGCGAAAAAACCACCCCGTCCCACAAATACAGGCCGCCGGTGATGGTGGCCACCAGAATTCCGTCGGCGCCCATATCCAGTAAAGCGCCAATATTCATTCCGCCAAAACGATCGCCCCCTTCCACTTGCTGAAGCCGGCCCTCAACATACTCCATCAGGCCCAGGTTCTCATCGGACACAAAAAGGCGGTTCTGTACCACAAAGGCCTTGGTTATGCGTGTTGCTGCGGGGACCCACACTACAGAGTCGCGCTCATTAAGAAAGGCCAAACCCTTATCGGCCTGAAAAACCACCTGCTGCTTAAAAGGCAGAATACTCCAAACATCCCCTATGTCCTCCCCCAGAATTCGCTGGCGAAGTGAGGTAAACTCCCAGTCGTTTTTCCCATTAAAGGCATAATGGCCCAACTCGTTATAGGCGCCCATGTACACCCTGTTGTCGTGGGCCAGAACCGAACGACTGATGACCTGAACCGAATGGGGCAACTTTCGCCAGAAACTGCCATCAAATTCCAAAATTCCATCGTTGTTGGCTACATACAACAAGCCCGTAGAAGATTGACTAACGCCCCAGTTCTGCGTTCCTCCCTGATAATGCCGTCGGTTGTAGCCCTCTACCTCAGGCAAACCAAAAAGAGGAACATCG
Source organism: Bacteroidales bacterium (assembly GCA_012838865.1). Lineage (GTDB taxonomy): Bacteria > Bacteroidota > Bacteroidia > Bacteroidales > Marinilabiliaceae > Geofilum. The sequence continues at coordinate 4,282 of DUOK01000219.1, forward strand.
GCCAGAAGAGGAGGCGACCAACAAATATTCATTATAGTAATAAACCACACAAAGTGAACCAGACGTTTACGAACCATGGTGAACCGCTTATTAGTACTGTTTGGAGAAGACGTCCCAAATTAATAAAAATTAACAAAGAAAAGTCGGCCTAAGGCCGACTTTTATGTTGTCCTGAGCAGCAAATGATGTCGCTTAGTTTAAAACCACTTTAAGCGCAGTACCTTGCACCTTTAGGATGTACAGCCCCCTGGGGAGCTCACCAACGGCGATGCCGGTGACACCGGGAGCCGCAACAACTGACCGCAACAACTGACCACCAACACTGTAGAGCTGAATAAGCTGTTGGGGAACAGCCACGACTTCCAGAACCTCCCGGGCAGGATTGGAAAGCAGGCGCGGTGCTTTTACTTCGCTTTCAGTCAGCGCAGTACTTACAGCAGGCACCAACTGCACTTCATCCAGTTGAACGGTGGTCAGCAAGCTGCCGCTTCCGGCCACATTGCCCAACTCAAAAACCAGCTTTCCATCGTTGTAGGCATTGTTCTTGGTAAAGGTGTGGGTGAAGGACTGCCACTGGCTTGTCAAAGCAAAAGTCTCCTGCTCCATAAAAGCCACAAACCAGGGGTCCACATCGAGCCCTTTGCCCACATTCACGTTAATGTTGCGGGCGGCCAGGGCTTTGGCTTTAAAAGTCAAAACGTAGTCGCCGTCGGGCAGGGCCAAATCATCGATAAACAATTGCACCGAATGATCGGCCCAACCGGCCTCTATAACGGTCACCGCGGCCTCCTGTTCGCCCCCATAAGTCACCTGAGCGACCCCGCCATCGCCGGTCCACAAGTCCCAACGCGGCGTATCCGGTTCCTCCTCGTCCCCGCCCTGATAAAGATTGGGGTTGTGCGGCGCTTCAGCATGCACCGAATAAACAATGTCGTCAAAAGCAAGATCGGTAATGCTGGTGCTGTTTCCGGCCTGGGTAACGGAAAAGGGAATGGGAACGGCCGACAAATCGAGCCCCCCGGCCACCAAAGGAGCCAGCGGAAAGCTCACCTGGTGCCATGCGCCATCCCGGACAAAACCGCTTGGGTCGCTGCCTGCTACAAAACCCAAATGGCCTTTTGTGCCATTGGCTCCGGAAATCTCAATCCGAAAACTCTCTGCTGAGGTGGTTTTAACCGCAAAATGCAGGTAACCATCGGCAAAATGCGACAGATCAGCTGCCGCATCGTCGTGTACGCCAAAACCCCACCAACCGGCACTGCCCTGCGAGGCAAAGGCCAGGACCTCTTCGCCATCGTAAGGTGCAGTGCCAAGCGCACGTAAGGTGTTTTCCCAAATGTAAATATGTCCGTTAAGGTCATCAATAAGCAGAGCGGTGTCGACATTGGGATTCTCGGTATAAATGCCATAAGTCTCCCCGGCAGGGGGCGTGACGGGCGGTGTGACGGGGGGACTCACCACCAGTTCGCCCTCGCCTTCTCGTTGATAAACCCTGATGTAATCGACAAACATTTGTGCAGGAAAGGGGGCCGTAATGGCTGTGGGATTGGTAATCCCTGGAAAAGAACCGCCA
>DUOK01000220.1 GCA_012838865.1 Bacteroidales bacterium
CGAGTCTTCCGCCCTTATGGGTGCGGGCAGTGGTTTACCTGTGTCCGGAGTAGTGGTGCAGCCCACGGCCATGGAAAATGTTTTAAAGGCGGCCGGTACCCTGGTCGCCAGTGAGGAGGTGGATGTAACCACCGAAATCTCCGGTATGATTCGCAGCATACATTTTGAGGAAGGCAGCCGCGTAAAGCAGGGCGATTTGCTGGTGCGCATCGACGATGTGGAGCTGCAGGCGCAGCGCGACAAGGCCACTCACCAGAAAGCCCTCATCGCTCAAACCCTCGAACGCCAAAAAGTTTTGCTTGAGAAGGAAGCCATCAGTCGCGAGGCCTTTGATAAAGTGCAGACCGACATGCTGGTCATCGAGTCGGAACTCAAGCTCCTGAATACCCGCATCGAAAAAATGCAGATTCGTGCCCCCTTCGACGGGGTTATCGGATTCCGTGGCGTGAGTCCCGGTACCTACCTGCAACCCGGGCAGCCCATTGCACGACTGGTAAAAGCAGCCCCTTTGCGCCTTGAGTTTTCGGTGCCGGAGCGCTACCAGGCGGCCCAGCTTCAGGGGCGTGATGTGGTTTTTAATGTAGCCGGTTACAGCGAAGCCTTTCATGCCGATGTTTATGCCGTAGAGCCCATGGTGGAACAACGTACCCGCTCCCTTTCGTTACGCGCCCTGTATCCCAACGAAGACTACCGCTTGCTTCCGGGTATGTTTGCCGATTTGAGCATCATCATCAGTCGCGACAACAACGTATTGCAGGTGCCCAGTGAGGCGGTTATTCCCCAAATGGATGGCGACCAGATTTTTGTTTACCGCAACGGCAAGGCCGATCTGATTAACATACGTACGGGCAGTCGCACCGAAGCCATGGTGGCTGTAACTGAGGGACTGGCTGCAGGAGATACCGTTATTACCAGCGGAATTTTGCAGCTGCGAACCGGCATGCCCGTCACCATTCAGGGCCTCAGCCGTTAACCCTCTCATCGGTTTTTTTCCAATTGTTTACAAGCATTAGAATATGAGCATATCCTCCCTCAGCATACGGCGTCCCGTTTTGGCCATAGTGATGAATATTTTTATCGTCATCATTGGCTTCATCGGTTTCAGCTACCTGGGCGTACGCGATTATCCAAGTGTCGACCAACCCTTTGTATCGGTTTCTACCAGTTTTACCGGGGCCAATGCCGATGTTATTGAGACCCAGATTACCGAGCCCCTGGAGCAGGCCATTAACGGCATTCAGGGCATTCGAAGCATCAGCAGCAGCAGTCGCGATGGCTCCAGTCGCATTACCGTAGAATTTGACTTGGAAGTGGATTTGGAGACCGCTGCCAACGACGTGCGCGATAAAGTCTCGGGCGCCATGCGGCGCCTGCCCCCCGATGCCGACCCTCCGGTGGTATCCAAGGCCGATGCCGACGCCCAGCCCATTTTCTCCATTACCCTGCGCAGCGGCAGTCGCTCGCTCATCGACCTGACCGAGTATGCTGAAGTAACTTTTAAGGAACGTCTCCAGACCATACAGGGGGTGAGTGAGGTCCGCACCTGGGGTGCCAAACGCTTTGCCATTCGCCTGTGGATGGACCCCGCCAAGCTGGCCGCTTATGAGCTGACGCCGGTGGATGTGCGCGATGCACTTATTCGTGAGAATATAGAGTTGCCTTCCGGACGGATTGAAGGCAGCAATACGGAGCTTACCGTACGTACCATGGGGCGCTTTACCTCGGTAGAAGATTTTAACCGCATGGTGGTGTATCAGGACGGCGACCGCGTGGTTCGCTTTGCCGATTTGGGTCGAGCTATTGTAGAGGCGGAGAATATGCACAGTATTCTTAAAATGAACGGGGTGCCCATGGTCAACAATGTGTTGGTGCCCCAGCCCGGAGCCAATTACATCTCCATTGTGGACGATGCCCTGGTGCGTCTCGAAGAATTAAAGAAAGATTTGCCCTCCGACATTATTGCCGAAGTGGGCTTCGACAATACCCAGTACATACGCGACTCCATCACCGAGGTGCAGCAAACCATCTATTTGGCCTTTGCCCTGGTGGTGCTCATTATTTTTGTGTTTTTGCGCGACTGGCGTACCACGCTCATTCCCGCCCTTTCCATACCCGTATCGCTCATCGGTACCTTCTTTATCATGTATGTGGCCGGCTTTACCATCAACATCCTCACCCTCTTGGCTGTAGTACTGGCCATTGGTCTGGTAGTGGACGACGCCATTGTGGTTATGGAGAACATTTACACCAAAATTGAGCAGGGGATGGACCCGAAGGAAGCCGGTGTTAAAGGGGCTGCTGAGATTTTCTTCGCGGTAATTGCCACCACCATTACGCTGGCGGCGGTGTTCTTTCCCATTGTGTTTTTGCAGGGGATTACCGGACGACTGTTTCGGGAGTTCAGTATCGTCATTGCCGGAGCCGTAATCATTTCCTCCTTTGTGGCTCTTACCTTGACGCCCATGTTGTCTTCGCGCATCCTCAAAAAGCGCAAAGGCGGACACAACAAATTGTATCGTGTTACCGAGCCCTTTTTTCAATGGTTGGGAGCCACCTA
>DUOK01000221.1 GCA_012838865.1 Bacteroidales bacterium
CCTTCCTCGTCCTCGCCTTCTACTTCCCAGGTACACTTTTGAAACAACTCAGACACAAACTTGTCCTTCATTTCGGATGCAGGAAACAAGTGGTTGTACAGACAGTAATAAGTGAGCTTTGTGCCATCGGCATCCATTTCATGCTGCAACAGAGCAAAGCAGTTGGAGTAGCGGGTTTTACCCACACCTTCAATCTCTTCCTCAATATAATTTTCGGCCACCCTATAAGCTACCAAACGGCCATCGGCAATAGCCACCAAATCTTCGTCGGTTTCTAAATGAATGCCGCCATGCCAGGCAAAAGCCGAACCCAGGATAAAAGTCCCCGCCCTATTGCCCGAACCATACTGAGCCATTTTAAAACTCTTATGCGGTAATCGAATCATAGTCTCTATTCTTTATTCAAAAAACACCTGTCGCACAGGCACTAAATACTCACATCAAAGTCGGGCACCTTACCCTTGCTTACAGCATCCTCTGTGGCCTCCTCCTTCAACTTTTCCTGGTTTTGCTGTGCCTCCTTCAAGCTGGCTCCGCGTCCGCTGACAGCGGCAACGGCCTTCAAAAGGGGCGATATTTTAGGAAAGGGAATTCTTTTGACGGGAGTGATGGCCGTGGCGCCACTGCAGCCGGTGCCGATGAGCACCGTGGGTTCGCCAACGGTGATGGAGCCGCCGTGCGCCGTCATGCAGCCTACGGTAGCGGCGGGTTTGCCGCCTATCAATACAGTGGCTTCTCCTTGAACAATGGTGTCCGGAGGTCCGGCACAAACACACATATCGCCCATTACGGCAGCGGGTTTTCCGCCTATCAATACGGTGGGCACACCCGGGCCGGACACGGGTCCACCGACATGTGGTGGCGGGGGTGTTCCGGGGTTCAACATGGGGCAAACGTGCATACTTCCTACTGTGGCTGCTGGTCCTGGCATAACTTTTTCCTCCTTAATTTACTTTTACTATTCCCCCGGCCACTTCGGCCATGGCTTTTCCGTTGACTTTGGCCTGGGTGCCGTTGAGCTCGGCGCTGGCCTTACCTTCGACCAGGGCATTGGCTCCGCTGAGACTGGCATCGCTGGTGGCCTCAATGGCCACGGCGCCCTTGCTGCTGACCGAGGTATCGCTGTCGCTCTGCAGGGCTACATTGCCTTTGGCTACAGCAGAGACATCTGCTTCGGCAGCCAGTTCAACATTTTGTTGCGCCCCAATGGTCACATTTTCTTCTGCGGCAATATTCACGTTCTTGGCACTCAGATTCAGGGTTTCCATGGAACTGATGAGCAGCGATTTTTCCTGGGTATCGAAGGTGATGATGGAGCCGCCGTTGTCGCGGATGTGGATTTTCTCGGCCCCGTCGGTGTCGTCGAACTCGATGGTGTGACCGCTGCGGGTGGTGATGGCTTTGATGTTGTTGTCGGCCACCATGCCGCTGGTGTTGTTCATGTGGAAGAGGCTGCCGGCTACAAAGGGCCGGGAGGGATCGCCCTGCTCGAAGGCGACCATGACCTGGTCGCCGATTTCGGGAACGAACCAAAAACCGCGGTTCTTTTCGATGACTGCGCTGGTACCGGCGCCGGGTGTTTGTACCCGCATCCAGTTGCTGGCGGCATCCTGGTCCTGCCAAAAGAAGCGCACCTGCACGCGCCCCAGCTTGTCGGGATCGGC
>DUOK01000222.1 GCA_012838865.1 Bacteroidales bacterium
CCCATAACCTTGGCACACTTGTCAAAAGCCTCCCCCGCCGCATCGTCGATGGTCTGACCAACAATCTCCATTTCGAGGGGCGAGCGCACCACAATGAGCTGACTGTTGCCGCCCGATACCAGAAGACACAAAAAGGGGAAGGAAGGAACGGGGCGCTGCGCATCGGGCTTTTGCAGAAAATGCGCCAGTACATGCGCCTGCAGGTGGTTCACCTCAATCAGGGGGATTTTGCGCGCCAGCGCAAAACCCTTCGCAAAGGACGTACCCACCAGCAGAGACCCCATGAGTCCCGGTCCCCGCGTATAAGCCACGGCATCCACCTCTTCCACCTTTACCCCGGCCTCTTTCAAAGCCTGATGCACCACCGGCACAATGTTTTGCTGATGGGCCCGGGAAGCCAGCTCGGGCACCACGCCACCGTAGGCTTCGTGCACGGCCTGACCGGCAATCACGTTACTTAAAATGGTATCATTTTTGATGATGGAAGCCGAGGTATCGTCGCAGGAAGATTCAATCCCAAGAATGATGGTGGACATAGCGCGGTAAATTTTATTTTATTTAGCCGTGAAACAGGCATTTCGTTCGGGCGAAGTTACCTATTTTTGCATAATTGCGTAACAAGGGCAAAACTATCAAAAAATCGCGAAAAATATTATTATGGGTGTTGGTAGTCGTGGTGGGACTACCCATGCTGGGCTCGTTGGTACTGATGCTGCCAGGCGTTCAAACACGCATGGTGCGCAGCATTACCAACCGGCTGTCGGCCGACCTCAATACCGAAATCAGTATTGGCCGGGTGAGTGTGACGCCCTTTACCGGCATTCGTCTGCGCGATTTTTTGGTGCTCGACCAGCAAAAGGATACGCTTTTTTATGCGGCCTCGCTGCGTGCCGGCATCGATCGCTTTTCGTGGCGTCACCAGCACCTCTACCTGGGCAGTGTGCGCTTTGACCAGCCCGAAGTGCATTTGTACCAGCATGGCGACAAAATGAACTTCAGCTTTTTGCTCGACTCCCTGGGCCAAAACCGACCCGACACCGTTTTGTGGCAGTATTCGGTACGCGGCATCAATATTGAAAACGGCACCCTCGATTTTGCCCACAACATCTTGCAGAATCCGGGCCTTGCCGCCGACGAGCTGCATTTCCAAAACCTGAAACTGAACATCCGGCGCACATCGGAACCGGGAGCGCCCCTGTCCTTTGAGGTGGTCCATTTTTCGCTGCGCGAAGCCACCGGTCTGCGCATCGACGGTTTTCGCAGCACGGGCTACCTGGCCAGCGACAAAATCGTAATCGATCAGCTTTCGTTCAGAACAATGCGCTCCCTCTTCGATTTTCAGGCTATAGAATTGCCGCTGGGGCAGACGGAGGTCGAAGGCTACGATGTGCCCTTCAGGGGCAGCATCAACAAACTCATCATCGACCCGGAGGACATCCGCCACTACTTCCCGGCCTTTCCCCCGCTGGAGAGTCCCCTCTCCTTCAGCGGCGAAATCTTCGGCTCGCTCGACCAGCTGAAGGGCCGCAACATCCAGGCCAGCTTTGGCAGTCACAGTGCCCTCCACACCAGTTTCGACATCAGCGGGCTCTCGAACTTTAACGAGGCCTTCCTGTACATGGACATCGAAAAGCTGGAGACCAGCATTCCCGATCTGGAACTGCTCATTGTGGGCGAGCAGGCCGCCATTCCCGAGTCCTTTCGTCAACTGGAGACCATTCGCTACAAGGGAACCATCACGGGCTTCATCAACAACCTGGTGGCCTACGGAGGCTTCAGCTCGGCCCTGGGCAGCATCAACACCGACATCGGCATTAAGATTGAGGAAGAGCGCTTTTTGTTTGGGGGACTGCTGAACACGAGCGATTTCAACCTGGGGAGGATGATCAATGCCGACCCCGCCCTGGGGCGGGTGTCGCTCGACATGGAAGTCAGCGGCAGTCGCAGCAGTAAGACCGACTACTTTGTGATCCTCGATGGCACAGCCGAGGAACTGGAATTCAACGATTACCACTACCACGACATTACCGTGCAGGGCTTGCTGACCCACCAGAAATTCGACGGAAATGTGCGACTGAACGACCCCAACGGAGCCCTGGATTTTATAGGAACCGTGGACATGTCGGGCCGCGTGGCGCATTTCGACTTTATGGCAGCCATCCGCAACGCCCAGCTCGACCGCCTCAATCTGGTACCCGGCATGAAGGACGGCGTATTGTCGGTGGTGCTGGAGACCAACTTCCAGGGCAACAACCTCGACGATTTGGTGGGCGAAATTGTACTGCGCGAGGGCCTGCTTTACACCCCCGCCATTGGTCTCGACTTCGACTCCATATCGGTGCGGGCGGAGCGGCTGGAGGATCAGAAACAGTTGACGCTGCGCTCGGCCTATGCCGATGGCGAAATCACCGGGAAATATCTTTTTCGCCACTTCCGACGCACCGCCATGGGCTTTATTCAGCACTACCTGCCGGCCTATGTCGATAAGGGCACACCGGCGGCAAGCACCCCCGACAACGACTTCAGTTTTGACCTGCGCCTGAAAAAAATGCACCAGGTGCTGGCGGTCTTCCTGCCCGAAATCAACATGGCCGACCAGGGGCATTTGCAGGGGCATTTCCGCAGCGAACCGCCCTCCCTCGAGTTGGATTTGGAGATGGATCACCTGGGCTTTAAAAACATCGAAAGCAGCGAAATCCGGGTACGGGCCCGCGCCAACGAAAGCGACGGCCTCTCCCTCGTTACCCGTGCCGGCAACCTGCGCATGGGCAAGCTGGCCGACCTCTACAACTTTTCGGTGCACCAGCGGGCCCAAAACGACAGTCTCCGTACCAACATTTTCTGGAACAACTGGGATTTGGAGACCTACAGCGGCGCCCTTTACAGCACCACCCATTTTACACGCGATGCCGACCAGGAGCGCCACACCGCCATTCACCTGCAGCCCTCCAGCATTCTGGTGGCCGACAGTCTCTGGCAAATCAGCGAGTCGCAGCTCACCTTCTACAAAAAAGGCATGAGCGTGCGCGACTTCCGCATTCAACACCAAAACCAGTTTGTCCACCTCCACGGCTTTTTGCACCGCGAAGTACCCGACGGCCTTCAGCTCCTCTTCAATCAACTGAATGTGGACCAGTTTCTGCAAACCAAGGCCGACAGCAAAATTTCCTTCGGCGGCACCATCAACGGCGAACTTTCGCTCAGCGATTTTTACCGCGACCCCCTGCTCACCAGCAACCTGCAGATTCAGGATTTCATGTTTAACCAAACCCGGTACGGCACCCTGAGTCTGGAAAGCTCCTGGAACCGCGAAGCCAACGCCCTGCTGGTCAGCACCCGCATCGACCATCAGGGGCACGAGCCCCTGACGGGCAGCGGCCTCTTCCATCCCGAAAACCAGCAACTCGACTTCCACTTCGACCTCGACCGCCTCAGTGTCGGCTTCCTCGACCCCTTCATTGTTAAAGTCATGCAAGACATCGAAGGCTACGCCTCCGGCCGCATGTACCTGAAAGGCCCCCTCAGTCGCCCCTACCTCACCGGCAGCGTGGCCCTGCACGACGGCCGCTTTGGGGTGGACCTGCTCAAAACCGACTACCAGGTGCGCGATTCGGTCACCTTCTACCCCAACGAAATGCGCTTCCGCAACATGCTGGTGAGCGACCGCCACAACCGTAGCGGCCGTTTCAACGGCTCCATTTACCACAACGGCGGCTTTAAGGACCTCAACTTTAATCTGCGCATTACGGCCAACAACATGCTCATGCTCAACACCCGGCGGCAGGACAATCCCTACTACTACGGAACCGTTTACGGCACCGGCAACCTGAACATCAACGGCATGCTCGACAACATCAACCTCACCATCAACGGTCGCACCCAACCCAACACCCGCTTTTTCATCCCCATCCGATCCACCGAAACCGCCCTCGAAACCAACTTCATTCGCTTTGTAGGCAACAAGGGCAGCAGCGACCCCAACGGCAATGGCGCCGCCGTGCAGACGCCCGACTACAGTGTGGACCTCACCGGTCTCGAGTTGGAAATGAACATCGAAGCCACCCCCGATGCCGAAGTACAAATCATCTTCGACGAGCGCATCGGCGACATCCTCAAAAGCACCGGCAACGGCAACCTTCAGATACGCATCGACCGCCAGGGCAACCTCCGCTTCTTTGGCGACTACACCATTCAGCAGGGAGAATACCTCTTTTCGCTGCAAAACCTCATCAACAAGCAATTTGTCATTAACCAGGGCGGCACCGTAGAATGGCAGGGCGACCCCTACAACGCCGAAATCGACATCACCGCCGTGTACAAGCTCCGCGCCTCGCTCAGCGATTTGCTCGACCCCGTTACCAGCACCGGCAGCAGTGCCGAGCAAAACGAGCTGCAGCGCCGCGTGCAAATCCACACCAACCTGATGCTCAGCGGTCCCCTGCAACAGCCCAACATCCGCTTCGGCATTGAAATGCCCACCCTCGATGAGAGTCGCGAAGCCCTCGTACTCGACTACATATCGAGCGAAGAAGAACTCAACCGCCAGGTACTGAGTCTGCTCGTGCTCAACCGCTTTTACACCCCCGAGCACATGCGCATGAACGACCAAAGCAGCCAGCGCGGCGAAAACGCCGCCCTGGTCACCACCACCGAAATGCTCTCCGCCCAGGTCAGCCGCTGGATGTCGTCCATCAGCAACGACTTCGACTTTGGCGTGGCCTACCGGCCCGGCGACAACATCACCAGCGAAGAATTTGAAATGGCCGTCAGCACCCAGTTCTTCAACAACCGCGTAACCGTCAACGGCAACGTGGGCGTAGGCAAGTACCAGACCAACACCAGTAAAATGGTGGGCGACTTCGATCTCGATGTGAAACTCAACCCCAGCGGTACCCTGCGCGCCCGCGCCTACACCCGCTCCAACGAAGACCTCATCTACGAAACCTCCCCCACCACCCAGGGCATCGGTCTCTCCTTCCGCGAAGAATTTGACCACATTGGCCAGCTCATCAAAAAGTACTGGCGCGCCCTCGCCGGCAAAAAAGAAGACGAAGAATAAGCCCCGCGTCGTC
>DUOK01000223.1 GCA_012838865.1 Bacteroidales bacterium
AAAAGAAGGTAAAAGAAAGGGTGATGAAAAAGTGCAGCAACAACAGGAAGCCTCCGAGCGGAAGCGCTGTTGACCGAATTGTTCGGTACAAACCCTGTTTCGATGTGCTCTGGAAAATTTTCACACGGCAAAAGTGGGATTTTTGTTTCAGGGGAGAAATCCCCATAAGTTGGCATTTTGGGGCGGCTGCTTAAAGTGCTCATCCCCCGGCCTTTTTGGCCTTGTAATTTTTTGCCGTCAGGTGGGCCAGAATTTTTTCGCGGTGGTCGCCCTGAATCAAAATCTCCCCATCCTTGCTGCTGCCCCCCGTACCACAAAGGTTCTTCAATTGCTTTTCCAGCTCGCGCAAATCGGTACTGCTGCCCACAAAGCCGGTCACCAGCGTCTCCACCTTGCCCTTGCGTTGCTTTTTATCGAGCCAGACCTTTAGTTGTTGTTGGGCCGGCGCCAGGGTTTCCTGTTCGTCCTCCTCTGCCTCGTATTCGAAATCGGGATTGGTGCTGAAAATAATGCCGCCTTTATTGTTCTTCTTGGCCATGTGTTGCGTGTTGGTTGACTTGTCTATGTTTTACGCCGCAAAAATAAGGCTTAGTTGGGGTTTGACCAAGGGGCTTTGCAGCTATTTATTTAGACTGCTTGTAAATAAGGGCGATTGGCTGCTTTCCATGCGCCTTGCTGTGATATAATCCTTAATTTTGCAGGGTTTTGTGAAATTTATCATTGTTTGTTGTGTTTGACCGTTAATCTGAAACTTTAGCGGCCAAAGCAATAAGATATCAATAATACCAGGTCGTAATGAATAAAGTTGTAAGCAAACGCCAGTTCTCTGAAAATGTGGTTGGTCTCGACATAGAGGCGCCACGCATAGCTAAGGCCCGCAGGGCCGGTCACTTTGTAATGGTAAGGGTCGATGAAAAAGGCGAGCGCATTCCGCTCACCATCTCTTCGGCCGATGTGCAAAGAGGCACCATTACCCTGGTGATTCAAAAAGTGGGGGTGAGCTCCCGCAAACTCACCGCGCTGGAGCCCGGCGATATGGTGCACGACCTGGTGGGACCCCTCGGGCATGCTACTGAAGTAAAAAAATACGGAACCGTGTTGTGTTGCGGTGGCGGGGTAGGCGTTGCGCCCCTTCTGCCCATCGTTGAAGCCATGAAGGCAGCCGGCAACCGGGTGATTTCGGTAATTGCTGCACGCAACAAGGAACTGGTGATACTCGAAGACCAAATCAGGGCCCATTCCGATGAGGTGCTGGTGATGACCGACGACGGTTCTTACGGGCGTAAGGGCCTCATAACCGAAGGCATGGAAAGCATTATTGAGCGGGAGAAAATAGACCAGGCCGTAATCATTGGTCCCGGCATCATGATGAAGTTTGCTTCCCTTACCACCAAAAAGCACAACATCCCCTCCATTGCCAGTCTGAACACCATCATGGTAGACGGTACCGGCATGTGCGGCGCCTGCCGCGTTACCGTGGGCGGAAAAACCCGCTTTGTGTGTGTGGACGGACCCGAGTTCGATGCCCATGAGGTGGACTTCGACGAGATGTTGAGTCGCCTCAACGGTTACAAGGACGAAGAACAAAAAGCCGATCAGGAGTATTCCTGCCAAGTTGATAAAAAGTAAAGTATGGACAATAGAGCTGACTATCTGAAAGCAGAAAGAAGTGCCGAATGGCGTGAAGCCCTGCGTAAAACCATGAAAAACAAGGAACGCACAGCCCAGCTGCGCGTTCATATGCCCGAAGCACCTGCTCAGGAGCGTGCCCGTTCCTATGTCGAGGTTAATTCGGGACTGACTGCGCCCATCGCCATGAAAGAAGCCTCCCGGTGCATCGACTGTCCCGACCCCACATGCATCAGTGGCTGTCCGGTCAACATCAACATTCCCAAGTTTGTAAAAAATATTGAGCGTGGCGAATTTTTAGAGGCCGCCCGTACCCTCAAAGAAACCAACGCCCTGCCCGCCGTATGCGGACGGGTCTGTCCCCAGGAAAAGCAGTGCGAAGCCAACTGTTTTTACACCCTTAAACTGAAGGCCGAGCCCGTAGCCATTGGCTACCTGGAGCGCTTTGCGGCCGATTATGAGCAGAACAGCGGCGCCATTTCCATACCGGAAGTGGCTCCCGCCAACGGCATGAAGATTGCCGTAGTGGGCTCGGGTCCGGCCGGACTTGCTTTTGCGGGAGATATGGCTAAGTTGGGTTATGAGGTGCACATACTCGAAGCCCTGCACGAGATTGGTGGTGTATTGAAATACGGCATCCCCGAATTTCGCCTGCCCAACAAAGTGGTGGACGTAGAAATTGAGAGTCTCCGTAAAATGGGGGTGAAATTCGAGACCAACTTCATTGTGGGTAAAACCGCCACCATCGACGATTTGCGCGAGGAAGGTTTCAAGGGCTTCTTCGTCAGCAGCGGCGCCGGTCTGCCCCGTTTCATGAACATCCCCGGTGAAAACCTGGTGGGCATATTGAGCTCCAACGAGTACCTCACCCGCGTGAACCTGATGGGCGCCTCTCGTCAGGGTATGGATACGCCCGTGATGCGTGGTAAGCGTGTAGCGGTGATTGGTGGTGGCAATACCGCCATGGACTCCGTGCGTACCGCCCTGCGTCTGGGGGCCGAAAAGGCCACCATCATTTACCGTCGCTCTCTGGAAGAAATGCCCGCCCGGGTAGAGGAAGTAAAGCACGCCCAGGAAGAAGGCGTGGAGTTTCTGACCCTCAACAACCCCATTGAGTATTTGGGCGACGACAAAGGCAAGGTGAAACAGATCCGTCTCCAGAAAATGGAGTTGGGCGAACCCGATGCCAGCGGGCGTCGTTCGCCACGACCCGTAGAAGGATCGGAGTATCTGATCGATGCCGATACCGTAGTGGTGAGTGTGGGCGTTTCGCCCAATCCCCTTATTCCGCAGTCGCTCCCCGATTTGAAGGTGAGCCGCTGGGGAACCATTGAGGTGGATCCCGAAACCCTGCAAAGCTCCATTCCCGACATTTTTGCGGGCGGCGACATTGTACGTGGCGGCGCTACCGTTATTCTGGCGATGGGCGACGGCCGCCGAGCCGCGGCCGGCATGCACCAATATCTACAAAACGCACGCTGATCTACCAACAACCAAAATCCTTTTGTTATGGCTAATTTATCAACGACATATCTCGGACTGGAACTTAAAAATCCTTTTATTGTGGGGAGTTCCGGCTTGACGGCTACTTATGAGGGCATTGCCCGACTGGCAAAAAACGGCGCTGCTGCGGTGGTGTTGAAATCCATTTTTGAGGAGGAAATTCAAATGGAATTTCGGGAGGCGCTCAAGAATCAATTGGGGCCTCAAGACAACAACCTCGATTTTCTGGACTATCTCGACTATCAGATTAAGGCCGACGTGTTGAGCAAAACCACAGAATTGATTCGACGCGTAAAGGCCGATTTCGATCTGAAGGTGATCGCCAGCATTCACTGTCGCTCGGTGGGCGAGTGGTTTGCTTATGCCGCCAAATTGCAGGAGGCCGGTGCCGATGCTTTGGAGCTGAACATCTATCGTTTGCCTTCGTCTCTGGAGGTGAGTGCTGCTGAAATTGCGGAGGGCAATGAGCGCATTATTGAGAAGGTGATGAAGCATGTACGCATCCCGGTCTCCGTGAAAATGAGTGCCTACACCACCGATGTGGCCTACACCGCGCAGCGTTATGCACAGTTGGGGGTCAAGGGCCTGGTTTTGTTCAATCGTTTTTACCAGCCCGATATCGATTTGGAGAACAATCGGGTAGTGGGGGGACAGGTTTACTCTAATCCGAACGACTACACCTGGCCTTTGCGTTGGGTTTCTATTTTGGCGCCGAAGGTGGCGCTCGATTTGGCGGCCAGCAACGGGGTGCATACGGCCGATACTGCGGTGAAGATGTTGGTGGCGGGTGCTGCTGCCATTCAGGTGGTTTCTTCGGTGTATAAGAACGGACCGGATTATTTACTGGATTTACAGCATGGTTTGGATCGGTGGATGGATAAGAAGGGCCTTCAGGATATGGTGGCGCTCAGGGCCTATGGCCGGGCTATGATGCCGGAGAATCCGGAGTTGTTTGAGCGGGTGCAGTTTATGAAGTATTTTGGGGAGGTGTAGTGTCGTCTTGCGGCTGACTTAAAACAGCTGTTCATTTCGCTTGATGCAGCTGTTCTGCGCTGCTGTCTGTTTCCTGTTCACTTCAGGCTCTCCGCTACAAGCATCGAAACTCACCTTCGGTTCAGACAGCGATGCTTGTTACGCTGCGTTTCTTCGTTCACTTACGGAAACATTCAGAGGCTTGAACAGCTGCATCTGCGCTCTGACGAGAATTTTTCTGAAGGCAGCTGTTCTACACTACTTCCCTTCCGGAGTGGGGGGCATTATTCAAGGTCAAGCACTATTTGAATGTTTTGTTTTACCAAGGTAATGAGTTCGTCGGGTAAAACACCAAGTCTTTTGGTCAAGCGCTTATTATCGATTGCTCTTATTTGGTCCATCATGATGTCGCAGGCCTGGTGCAAATTGGCTGTTCCCTTTTTAAGATGTACTCTTAATATCTCAGCATCCTTTTTTACGTTTGTAGTTAGCGGACAAACTATGGTCGATGGGTGAGGAAGTTTGTTGAGCAGGTTGGTTTGTATTACAAGGACTGGTCTTGTTTTACCGGGTTCAGTTCCTATCTGGGGATTTAAATCCGCAAGCCAGATTTCAAATTGTTTAATCGGCATAATCCATCTCCTCGAAATCTTTAAGTACGGACATTGAGTCTTCCTTAACTAACGATGATTCCTTTTTAAGCATTTTCTCCAGAATCTGTTTGCGTTGAAGCTTATTGTACGACTCAATCGCTTCGTTGATATAACGGTTCCGGGGTTTCTTAATTTGGGCAAGTATCTTTTCAGTCTCACCGAAAATAGAATCATCAATTTTTAAAGATACTGTTTTCATTTTGGCAGTTTTTTATACCACAAAGGTATATCTTATTTGTATATCAATCAAGGCCGCACGTCTTCGTTGTTGATTTCGTGCATGATTTCGGAAAAGAGGCGGATGCTGGTCTTTCGGGCCTGGAGGGCGTAGAGGGGAGTGGTGACAATGAGCTCGTTGACCTGGGTTTGGGCGAGAAAGTCGAGCACTTGTTTTTTAACGGTGGATTTACTGCCTACAAAGGAGTATTTGAGCATTTGGTGCAGGGTGGGATGCTGCAGCAGGTCGCGCAACTCGTTGGTCATTGCGCTTGGTGCCTGCAAGGGGGTGCGGGCTCCGGTTATTACGCCCACAAACATGCGAATGATGCTGGTGAAAAGGGCTTCTGCTTCTTCGTCGCTATCGGCCACGCAAATGTTTACCCCGGCCA
Organism: Bacteroidales bacterium; assembly: GCA_012838865.1. Classification (GTDB taxonomy): domain Bacteria; phylum Bacteroidota; class Bacteroidia; order Bacteroidales; family Marinilabiliaceae; genus Geofilum. The sequence goes on from DUOK01000223.1 coordinate 5,366, forward strand.
TGGTGTAGGGCTGAGACAGTTGTTCGGAGGCTTGAAACTCGTCGCGGTAAATTTTTAGGGCGGGGAGAAGATGGGTGGAGGCAAAGTGACTGGCAAAGGCGTAGGGGAGGCCCTTTGCTGCGGCCAGGTGGGCGCTGTCGGTACTCGAGCCCAGGATGTAGAGGGGCACTTCGGTCCCTTCTGCAATGGGGGCCCGTACCTTGGCTTCTTTGTTGTAGGGCGAGAAGTAGGCTTGTATTTTGGCGACTTCGGCGGGAAAGGAGTGAGCGGCTTGCATAAAGTCGGAACGGATGGCCTGGGCCGTTTGCGGATCGGTTCCCGGTGCCCTGCCCAGTCCCAGTTCGATGCGTCCCGGATACAGTTGGGCCAGGGTGCCGAATTGTTCGGCAATGATCAGGGGCGAGTGGTTGGGGAGCATGACGCCGCCCGAGCCCACGCTTATGCGTTGGGTATTGCCTGCCACATAGCCCATCAGAACGGAGGTGGCACTGCTGCCAATGTGTTCGGCATTGTGGTGCTCGGCCAGCCAGATGCGGCGGTAGCCGCAGTCCTCGGCTTCCCGGGCCAGGGCCAGGACGTTTTTCAGGGTACTTGTCATGTTTTCGCCTTCTGCCGCCACGGCAAGTTCTAAAAGGGAATAGGAAATTTTTTTGCTGTTGCTCATTTATCAAATTTTGAAAAGTGCTGTTGAAAGGAGATTGTTTTTGGGGAGAGGGAGGCGGGTAGGCTAAATTTTTCCGGTGCCTGTCCCCACCAGTGTTTTCAGCATGGTTTTTCGTGTGCGCATATCGATGTTTTTTATGGCAATACCCAGGGCTTTGCGGCTGCCGACAAAAAGAGCCATTTTTTTGGCGCGGGTGAGGCCGGTGTAAATCAGGTTTTGAAACAGCATATTAAAGTGCTGCATCACCACCGGTAGGATTACTGCATCGAACTCACTGCCCTGCGATTTATGAATGGTTATGGCGTAGGCCAGGTCCAAATCCAGCAAGTCTTCCTTGCGGTATTGTACGCGACGGGTATCGGTCGCGGAGGGAAAACTCACTTCGAGGGTCATGGACTGGTTGTCGAT
>DUOK01000224.1 GCA_012838865.1 Bacteroidales bacterium
GGAGGGGGACTGGCTGGGTATTTTGCATGCGGCTACGGCTTTGGCTGCGGAGGCTGCGGGTCTGGAGCTGGGGCGTATGGAGGTGGGTGCGTGTCCGGGTTTGTTGCTGTTGAAGGGGCTTGATTTGGGGGCGATGAAGTGGGGTGGTCGTGGTGTATTACAGTGGCTGTCATAAAATTTCTATTCACTTACGGATGCTTCACTACAAACATCGAACTCACCTTCGGCTCAAACATCGATGTTTGTAGCGTTACACATCCTTGTTCATCACGAAATTTTCTGAAGGCCCCAGGAATACACCACTTCCCTTCCAGAGTTGTGAAGTGCTTGTGACGTTGCTCTCCTTTGTTCCTTTACGGTGTTTTCTGTAGGCCGCTATCTTGCACTACTTCCCTTCCAGAGTAGGAGAACAGAAAAGGCTCATTGAACTTTGGGAAGTTGAATGAGCCTTACTTTTTATAATCGTACTGTGTTAGCGGGAGGGGAGGGCATCGATGTACATGGTGCCGTGCAGGGGATCGGGGAAGGGTTGGACAGACAGGGGGGCGATGCTGCTGCTTTTGAGGGCTGCTGCTTCGAGCCTGTCGGCACTGATGCTGCCTGTGGTGATGTGTTCGATGGCTGCGGCCAGGAAGTTTTCTTCCGGGTCGCCCAGGTCGGCATTGTACCAGTTGTCGTCCATTTTGTAGTCGGCCGGAAGCCCTTTGGTGTAGTCGATGCTGTTGGTGGCGTTTTCCGACTTCAGCACAATGGGCTGGATGGCCCAGTTGTGGGTACGTTTTTCCGGCTCCATATTGTCGGAAATGGTGATGGAGGCGTAGTACTTGCCGTGGGTTTCTGCCCCAATTTGAATGATCTCCAAATAGGGATCGAGTCCGTAAATGATCATTTCGCTGGCCGAGGCGGTGTTTTCGGTGGTGAGGACGTAGAGTCGGGAGAGGTTGAGGTTGCTTTCGTCCTTAAGATCGAAGGGGAGCAGCTCGTTGTATTGGCGTAAGGTGTTGTTGAAGCGCTCGTAGATGAAGGTCTTTTTGTTGGCGGTTGCAGGGGCCAGCATGCTGCCCAGTTTGATGGCCGTGGAAACGGAGCCACCGCCGTTGTAACGGAGGTCGAGCACCACTTCGTTGACGCCAGCTGCTTTAAAGTCCTTGAAAAGGTCCTCGAGTTCCGTGTCGTAGTTGGAGATAAAGCTGGTATAGGCCAGATAGGCAATTTTTTTGTCGCCCAGCTCAATAATGTTGCTGGCTACGATGGGATGCTGGGCCAGATTCTCCTGAGCGATAATGGTGACGGAGGGACTGAGCTCGGTAATGGATCCGCCATCGTTGAATTGGCCCAGGGTAATTTCGGCCGCATCGGCATTCAGGAGGGCCCCGTAATTATTGATCGTTAGTACCTGGCCATTGACCTTGTAGATCATGTCGCCCCGCTGCAACCCTGCCTCGCTGGCCGGAGAGTTGGCATAGACGTATTCGACAAAGAAGACCACCTGGTCGGAGTCCTCCTCAACCAAATAGCCACGGATGGAGTAACCGGGACTCTTGGATACCCCGGAAAAGTAGGCTTCCAGTCCTGCGATGTCGTCGGTTACAAAGGACCAGCGGTCGTCGGGGGTTTTCAGCAGTTTTTCAAAATACAGCTCGGTGTCGGCTTCTAAGCGGTAGTTGATGTTGGGCATGGACGTGTTCCAATAGTAATAAATGTCCATATGGTCTTTGATGAACTTATTTATTTTAAGAACTTCCTGGGGGACCGTGCTGGTTTCATCTTTGCAGGCGGCAAAAAATAAGACCGCGGCCAGTATCCACAGCCAGCTTATCTTGGAGAAAGTTGAACGATTCATAGAATGAAGATTGTTTGTTTGAGGGTACGTAAAAGGTCAAAGTTAGCGTTTTTGGCTGTTCGATGGCAAGACCGGGAGAGAAAAATGAGGGTGGTAACGATTTGTAAGTATGCGGACTGACATTTTTTAACA
>DUOK01000225.1 GCA_012838865.1 Bacteroidales bacterium
AAAAAAAGCGCTCTGATTATTCAGAGCGCTTTTCGCTTGGAGGTCGGTGGCGGATTCGAACCGCCGTACACGGTTTTGCAGACCGTTGCCTAGCCACTCGGCCAACCGACCGATTTGAGTGTGCAAAAATAGAAAAAGTTTTGATGCCAAGCAAGGGCCGACGCTATTATGTGTCGGCTTTTTTGCTGCGTTCGAGGGTGAGACTGACGCTTTGCATTTGACCGCCCATGGGGGGATGCATTTTGGAGACGCGGACTTTGGCCCAGAGGAGACTGGGGAAGTCGTTGAAGAGGCGATCGATGATGCGGCCGCTGACGTGTTCGAGGAGGTGGGAGGTCTGCATCATTTCTTCTTCTACGGCACGGTAGACTTCAACGTAGTTGAGGGCGTCCTGTATGCGGTCGCTCTGCCGGGGCAGGGCGATGTCGGTCTGTAGCGACAGGTTGACGCGAAAGGGGTTGCCTACGACTTGTTCTTCTTTAAAACAGCCGTGGTAGGCGTAAAAGACCATCTCGTCGAGGTCGATGGTGGCTATTTGTTGGGCTTCCATTCTTACTGGTTTTAAAGTGCGAAGATAAGAAAAGCCGGGGAAACCCGGCTTTTCTTATTCCTACCGTTGTTGCGGCTTATTCTACGATGGTCATTTCGTCGATGAGGTGGCTGGCGCCGGCGTACTTGTCGATGATGAAGAGTACGTAGCGGATGTCCACGTTGATGCATTTTTGCAATTCGGGTTCAAAGGCGATGTCGCCGCTCATGGCTTCCCAGTTGCCGTCGAAGGCGAGACCGATGAGCTGGCCTTTGCCGTTGATGACGGGACTGCCGCTGTTGCCACCGGTGATGTCGTTGTTGGTGGTAAAGTTGACCCAGAGGCGGCCGTCTTTGTCGGCATACCTGCCGTAGTCGGCGGCGGCATGGAGTTCTTTGAGGCGCTCGGGCACAAAGAATTCAAAATTGTCGGGGTCTTCTTTTTCCATTACGCCCTGAAGGGTGGTGTAGTGCTTGTAGATAACGGCGTCGCGGGGCTCGTAGTCGCCCACGGTACCGTAGCTCAGACGCATGGTGAAGTTGGCGTCGGGGTAAAAGACTTTATCGGGCTGCATTTCCATGAGTCCCGCAATAAACAAGCGAGAGGCGTTATCGATTTGCTGCTGGGCTTCGCGATTCATACCCAGGAGGCGACTGTATTGTGCACTGACGGAGCGTCCGGCCTGGTAGGCGGGGTCTTTGCGCAGTTTTTTGAGACTGGGCTTGGCCAGGAAGGCTTCGAGGGCGTCGGGACTGGTGAAAAAGGATTTGTTGAAGAGCCGGGCGGCGTATTTGGCGTAGTCGCCCTTGTATTTCTTGTTAAGGTCTTTGTAGAAGTCGGGCCAAAATTGACTTTCGATGTCCTGGGCGTAGCGGGCCAGCATGGCGGCGAGGACTTTTTGGTCGGTGGGGGCGCTGTAGTCTTTAAAGAAGACTTCGGCGCTGCTGCGCAGCTCGCTGACGGCCGAGTCGATGGCGGCCTGACGACCTGCTTCGAGGGCATTTTCGAGGATTCTGGCGCCGGCGGCAAAGCGGTAGATTTCGGTGCCGTTGACCAGGGTCTCACGCAGGTAGTTGCTGGCTTTGTATTGGGGCGCACGCGAGGTGTAGGCTTCCTTAACGGTGTCCAGCACTTTTCCGTAGCGCTCCTGGTTGGTGGGACTGCTTGCTGCCCACTCGGCAAAGCGTGCTTCCAGTTCGCGTTTTTGACTGAGTACATCGAGGGCTTCGAGGCCGCGGTTCATGCCGATGCTGTTCTTCCAGTAGTTGGAGCTGCGTGAGAATTTGGTTGCGTACTGCAGACGCACTTTGTCGCTGGCGGCCATATCTTCGGCCCAGATGTCCTGCTTTTCGCCGCGAACGGTGATGAGGGTCTGGTTGAAGATGTTCATGCGTTCCTGAATGCCCCAGGAGGGCAGGTAGCGCTGGGTGCTTCCGGGGAAGCCCAGGGTCATGGCAAAATCGTCCATTTCGTAGCCTTGCAGCGACACAGGCAGGTGATGCAGGGGCTGGTAGGGAATGTTGTCGGGCGAGTAAGCGGCCGGCTTGCCGTCGTGACCGGCATAGACGCGGAAGAGGGCGAAGTCGCCCGTGTGACGGGGCCACATCCAGTTGTCGCTGTCGTAGCCGAATTTGCCGATGCTGCTGGGGGGCGCACCCACAAAGCGCACGTCGGTAAACTCTTCGTAGCTGACGAGGAAGTATTGGTTGCCGGCAAAGTAGTCGCGCACCAGGTGCTCGTAGTCGTTGCCTTCGCCGGCTGCTTTGGTGATGCTGTCGATGTTGGCGCGAATGGCTTTTTGACGGGTTTCGTGGTCCATATCTTCACTGACCCCTTCGAGTACGCGCTTGGTGACGTCTTCCATGTGGCGCATAAAGGTGACTTTAAGGCCGGGGGCGGGCAATTCCTCTTCTTTGGATGCGGCCCAAAAACCGTTGTCGAGGTAGTTGTTTTCGAGGGTGCTGAGTTCCTGAATCTGACCGTAACCGCAGTGGTGGTTGGTCAGCAACAGGCCCTGGTCGGATATCATCTCGCCGGTGCAGCCGCCGCCAAATATTACGATGGCGTCTTTGAGGCTCGACTGATTGATGCTGAAGAGTTCTTCGGCGCTGAGTTCGAGGCCCATTTCGTTCATGGTCTCGATGTTGAGTTGCTGGAGCAGGGGCAACAGCCACATGCCTTCGTCGGCCTTCACTTTGCTCAGATTGATAAGGAGCAAAAGGAGGCTCAAAGAGAGTAGTTTTTTCATCCCTAAGTTTTTTCAATTTTTCCGCCGGCAAAGATAGCGATTATTTGCGGTTTTAAAGGGGCAGCTGCAGCTGTCCGTCGGTCAGCCGGAAGCTGCGGCGGTGCAGGGGGGTGGCGCCGTGCGCTTCGATGGCGGCACGGTGCGCTTTGGTGGGGTAGCCTTTGTTCTGGTTCCAGCCGTAATGGGGGTATTGCCGGTGGGCCTCTTCCATCCACTGGTCGCGGTGGGTCTTGGCCAGGACCGAGGCGGCGGCTATGCTGAGGTAGATGGCGTCGCCTTTTACGATGCAGTGGTGGGGCAGGTTTTTATAGCTTTTGAAGCGGTTGCCGTCTATGAGTAAGAGCTCGGGTTGGGGGCGCAGTTGCTCCAGGGCCAGGTGCATGGCTTTGATGGCGGCATTGAGGATGTTGATCTGGTCGATTTCGGGATTGTGTACGAAGGCTACGGCCCAGCTGAGGGCCTCGCTTTCGATGACGCTGCGCAGCTGGTCGCGCTGCTTGTGGGTCAGCTGCTTACTGTCGTTGAGCAGGGGGTGGCGAAAGTCGCGCGGCAGCACGACTGCCGCGGCACTGACGGGCCCGGCCAGGCAACCGCGACCGGCTTCGTCGCAGCCGGCTTCGAGGAGCTTTTGCTGGTAGCAGCTTTGAAGCGGGGTGCGGGGTGCCATGCCTATTTTTCGCGGTAAATGACTTCGAGTACGGTCTGACCCACAGCCTTTAAGGTGCCTTTGTCGATGTTGTCCATGGTGTCCTTGTGGGTATGCCAGTAGTGGCCAAAGCTGGTGGCGCTGGTGGGCTCGTACTGGATGATGTTGACACTGGGAATTTGGCGGTGCTGGTAAACGTACACATGGTCGTCGACAATCATACCGCCCTTGTTGTAATTGAATTGGTTGCCGTAGCCCAGCTCGCCGGCGATGCCCCAGATGTGATCGACCAGGCGCGGGGCCATTTGCAGACTGTATTGCTCCCGGTAAAACTGGGCGTTGGGGGCGCCCACCATGTCGAGCAGGATGCCAAAGCGGGCGTAGTAGTCGCGCTTGTGGGGGTTTTTGCCCCAGTATTGACTGCCCAAGGCCCAGGTGTCGGGCTGGTAGGGCAGGTCGAGGTGGTCGGGCTGACCGTAATCTTCGGCGTCGAAGAAGATGATGTCGATGCCGGGATGGGTGGGGTGCTGACCCAGCTGACGGGCAATTTCGAGCAGTACGCCTACGCCACTGGCGCCGTCGTTGGCTCCGAGGATGGCTTCATTGCGCCGGGCCGGATCGGGGTCGTAGTCGGCAAAGGGGCGACTGTCCCAATGCGCATACAACATAATGCGATTGCTTTTTTCTGGCTGAAACTGTCCGACAATGTTGCGGATTTGCAGGCGGGTGTTGTCGAAGGCGCGCACTTCCGCTTCCTGCACGATGACTTCGGCACCGAAGTCGCGCAACTTAGCGGCCAGATAGTCGGCACAGGCCAGGTGGGCTGGGGTGTTGGGCACGCGGGGACCAAAGGCTACTTGTTGGGCCACATAGTGGTAGGCCGAGTCGGCCACGAAGTTGGGCGTCTGCAGGTCGGCTTTGGTGGCAGCGGCTGTCTGTTTGGCAGCACTGCCGGCCTTGTTGCTGGCTGTTCCGGAGGCATTTTGTCCGCTTCCGCCGCCGCAGGCGCCCAGCAAAAGGAGGGGCAGACTAAAAGAGAGTAGGCTGTTTTTAATGGATGGTTTCATTTGGAGACCGATTGTTTTTTGGTGGTTTTCGTTTTGGAAGGGTTCTTTTGTGATTTCTGTATGACTTATTTTACTTCCCAGCTGGCGCCGTCCTTGCTGTCTTTTACGGTGATGCCCAGGGCTTTGAGTTCGTCGCGGATTTTGTCGGCGGTGCCCCAGTCCTTTTGGTCCTTGGCTTGCTGA
>DUOK01000027.1 GCA_012838865.1 Bacteroidales bacterium
ACAACAAGGATGCGCCCTGCTTGTTATCTTCACAGCAAACGCTTATAAACAACTGTGATGCCTACAAAAAAAGCCTTCATCACCGGAGCCAGTTCAGGCATTGGTCTGGCCACCGTTCAATACCTTGTCGAAAAAGGCTGGGAAGTCGCGGCTACCCTGCGCCGGCCCGATGCCGTTCCCGAATTGCAACAACAACCCGGTGTGCGCATCTATGCGCTGGATGTTTGCGACAGCCAACAGGTAAAGGAGGTGGTCGCCCAGGCCTGGCAAGATATGGGCCACATCGACGTGGTCATCAACAATGCCGGCTACGGGGCCATCGGGCCCTTCGAGGCAGCGTCTGAGGAGGCGGTGGCACGCCAAATGGACACCAATTACATGGGCACAGTCAGGGTCATTCAGGCCTTTTTGCCTTTTTTAAAGGCGCAGCAGAGCGGGGTCATCATCAACCTCAGCTCCATAGCGGGGCGACTGGGTTTTCCGCTTTACAACATTTACAATGCCTCCAAATTTGCGGTGGAGGGCCTCACCGAAAGTCTGTACTACGAGTTGCATCCCTTTAATATTGCGGTGCGACTGGTGGAACCGGGCCCCATCAAAACCGAGTTCAACGGTCGCTCCAAGCAGGAAGTGGTGGCGCCCGACCATCTGGGCTATGAAGCGCTTACGACCAAGGTGCTGGGCTTCTACAACCAAATGTTTCAACATGCCGAGGAAGTGGACGTCGTGGCCCGCACCATCTACCGGGCAGCCACCCGCAGAGGCAGCCGCATTCGCTATGCGGCCGGTCGAAACGCCCGCTTGTTGCTGCTCCTCAGCAAACTGACTCCGGGGTCCTGGCTGCGCCGCATCAGTCGCGCCATTCTTTTGCCCTGAAAAACAGCTCAAAAACCCCTAAGCCACTTTTCAAAAGACAGCAAGCATCCCAACATTAAATGCACTTATAAACATGCACTTTTTTCTAATTGTTCTCGCCGTTCACGCCCTCGTTAATTTCTATCTGGCCCTCCGGGGCTGGCAAGCCCTGGAAGCTGCCCCGGCACTGCGGCCCTGGTGGACCCTCTTTATGGTCTTAATGTTTGTCGCCTATCCCCTTGGCCGCTGGCTCGAAAAACTGTGGTTTCACCCCCTGCCCATCGGTCTCCACTGGATCGGTTCCTTCTGGTTTGCCGTTATGCTCTACGCCACTTTAATGGTACTGCTCATTGATCTGGGGCGCCTGCTGAATCTGGCCTGGCCCTGGCTACAGACCCTGGGGGGCGACAATATGCCGCTGCTGAAATTGCGTGCGCTGCTTGTTGTATTTGGCGCTACCCTGCTTATTGTGGTGGGGGGACACATCAACGCCTGGTACCCCAAAATTGTGCGACTGGATCTGTCCCTGCCCAAGCAGGCGGGACAACTCGAGTACCTGCGCATTGTGGCGGCCAGCGACGTGCACCTGGGCACCATCATCGGTCCCCGGAAGACCGCCAAACTGGTAGCGACCATGAACAGTCTTAACCCCGATGTCATCCTCTTTGCCGGAGATGTGGTGGATGAGGACGTAAAGCCGGTCATCAAACAGAATCTGGGCGAAAACCTGAGGCAGCTGCATGCACCCTATGGCGTGTATGCCGCCACCGGCAACCACGAATACATTGGTGGCGGCGAACCCTCCATCCGCTACCTCGAAGAACATGGAATCAAAATGCTGCGCGACACCGCCCTGCTGGTCAATGAGGCCTTCTATCTGGTGGGACGGGAAGACTTGCATAAGCGCTGGGCAAAAGGTGAAGAACGAAAGTCCCTGCCGCAGATTCTGGAGGGGGTGGACCCCTCCAAGCCACTGATACTGCTCGACCACCAGCCCTATCGCCTCGAAGAAGCAGAGCAGGCAGGCATTGATTTGCAGCTGTCGGGCCACACTCACCACGGGCAGCTGTGGCCCTTTGGTTACATTACCCAAAAGATTTTTGAGGTGAGTCGCGGCTACCATCAGAAAGGAAATACGCACTACTACGTAAGCACCGGCTTTGGCACCTGGGGCCCGCCAGTCCGCACCGGCAATCGCCCGGAAATCCTGGTGATCAACCTCTACTTTAAGGAGTAGGCCCCTCCTTAATCAATTTTTCAATCCGCTCAATCTGCTGTTGCTTATTTACCTCGCGCAGCTGTTGGGCGGTTTTGGTAAAATACTGGTGCCCGCTGATGAATTTCAGCTGCAAACGGTTCCAGTCCTCCCACGAGCCCACCATATCACGTTCTTTCAGCTCACGGTACAAGTTGTTCGAGACCGGAATAAAGTCGCTACGTCCCAAATAGTCCAGGTCCGAATCGCACATAATGCACTCCAGAATGTCGGTAGGCCGGGGCGGCATCTTGGTCGCCATTATCAAACGGCATACCGTATCTATTTGCTCTTGGGTAAAATCATAACTGGCCAATTTCTCACGGGCCATTACACTACCGTGGTACTCATGATCCTTGTAGGAGATGGTGTGACCGGCATCGTGGAAAAGCGCCGCTAATTTAAGCAGCAACACGTCTTCTTCCGATACCCCTTCGGCCCAGCCAATAAGCTCCACCTCGGTGGTTACATCGATGGTGTGCTTAATGTTGTGATAATACAAATGCGGGGGAAGTCTCTTCTCCAGATAATCGAGCATTTCTTCCTGAATATCCATAAACTTAAGCGCCAAATATTTAACCCGATAGGCATGATTCGGCGTCCCGGTTCCGTTGGCCCGGAGCTCGGGCAGCAAGCCGCCTACCCGATACATCCCCATACTGCCCTTGTACTTCACCGGCATTTTACCAATGGGTTCACTGGAAAAAAACTCCTTGATCAGTTCGTAGGTCATCCCGCTCACAGTCAAAGAACATTCGGGAGAAGCTTCGCCAATGCGACAGGCAATATTGATGCTTTCGCCGGAAAAACTGTAGGAGGTATCGGCCTGCTGCTCTTCAGGAGTGGCGATAACGGGACCGGTATGAATGCCCATTTTCAAGCGCCAGAAAGCCCGACCGTCTCCCCCGTGTACTTCCTGGGCAGCGGCCTGCATATCGAGGGCCACCCGAACCATATCGATGGGATTGGTGCGGTTCTCACCCTGTAAGCCGGCGGCAAAAAGCATGACATCGCCTACCGACTTTAACTTAACCACATTGTACATAAAAGCAATGTCGTCCAGGCGCAGATTCAATTCGTCCAGCTGATCGACCAAAGGACCCGGATTGGCCATTTGATAGAGTCGGTCGAAACCCTTAACCGCCACAAACAAAATGGATACAGTGCGCAATTGCCGGGCACGATTACGCAACTCCTTGCGGTTTTTACGGCCCTTCATCTCAGGAGAGTAGCGCAGCAAAGCCTCCTTAAAATGCTGGCTCTGCATATCCATCCCGGCAAAGCGTTGCAGCATTTGCTCCAGTTGATCGCGCAACTCCTGGTTGTGACTGGCCAGTCGCTGTATTCGCTCTATGTAGCTTTCCGATTCACTCATTGAAAAAATGCTTCAAAAAGAAAGATACGAACTTTCCCTCCGAAGGTTTAGCTTTTCGGCAAGGGTTTTGACAAAAGAGGAACTTATCCGGTTGAAAAGCCAACTACAACAAGCCAAGAATCTTTTCTACCCGCTCTTTTACAGGCTGATTCACATCTACCCAGTTAATGGCAATTCCCCTTCGCTCCATGCCCCTGAACCAGGTCATTTGTCTTTTGGCAAACTGGTGAATGGCGATATTGAGTTGGGTCACCATTTCGTCGTAGCTCAAACGGCCCGTCACGTACTGGGTGACAAACTTGTACTCCAAGCCATAATAAATCAGGTCCTCGGCACTAAGTCCTTCAGCCAGTAAAGCCTCCACCTCAGCCACCAGTCCCTCCTGCAGGCGTTGCTGCAGGCGCCGTGTGATTTTTTCGCGCCGCACGTCCCGTTCGATGTCCACCCCAATAAGCAGGGGACGGATTTCGGGCAGCTGCACCTCTATTTCGGGATGACTCTGGTAATAGGTTTCAATTTCAATGGCACGTACCGCACGCTTATGGGTATCGGTATCGGTGCTGTTGTGCAAAATCCTGAACTCCGACAGTATTTCCTCGAGTTCGGCCAGCGTCTTGTCCTTGAGCGACTCCCTGAGCGCAGGGTTGGCCGGAACATGTATCATCTTGTATTGTTGCAGCACGGCCTCAATATACAAACCCGTTCCGCCACACAAGATGGCCCATTTACCCCTTTTTTGCAGGTCCTCAAAAACATGGAAGAAGTCGTTCTGAAACTCATAGACATTGTACTTATAACCGGGCTCCCTAATGTCAATCAGGTGCGCAGGGATGCGCTGTCCCTCCACCACATAATCCGCGTAATCCTTCCCGGTACCCAAATCCATCCTGCGGTAAACCTGTCGCGAATCGGCACTGATGATTTCGCCGTCCAAGGCCTTGGCCAAATGAGCCGCAAGGGCAGTTTTGCCTGAAGCGGTGGGTCCCAAAATAACAATCAGATTGTACATGCCTTGGCTTTTTTGCTGTTTCACGCTCAAAATTATAAATAAATCCGGCTTGGTCGGGGCAATTTAGTATTTTTGCGGTATGAGCAAGCAAAAAACAATCAGCACCGCACAGCTGTACCGCAATTTGATGCACCGGGTAAAAAACCTGGTGCTGCAACCGCGCAGCGAGTGGACTATGGTACGGAGCGAGCGGAAAAACCTGAACGAGGTACTGAGCGAATTCTCCCTGCCCCTCATCAGTCTGGTTACCCTGGCCACCTTTTTAAACATTCTGGTGAACCACCAGGGCTTTAATTTTGAGTTGGCCCTGAAACACGCTGCACTGATTTTCACTTCACTTTTTGGGGGACTTTACCTGGCCTGGTTGGCCTTGAAGTCGGTGTCGGGCCTCACCGGGGTGCTGGGCGATAAAAACCGGATTTTCGAAATAGCCGCCTATGCATCCGGTTTGTGGTACCTCATCTTACTGCTGACGGCCATTGTCCCCGAATTGGCGATGCTGAACTTTTTGGCCCTCTACAGTTTTTGGATTCTGTGGACCTACATGGAGGGGGTAGCGGGCATCTCCCGGGAGCAAAAAGGCCTGCTGACACTGCTTATTGGTTTCAGCATCCACCTCCTGCCCTTGCTGGTTCGACAAATCCTGTTCAATCTGATTCACTTTTAATCGTATGGCTGCAAATAAGATCAACATCAAAAACAAACGTGCATTTTTCGATTTCGAAATCCTCGAAAAATATGTGGCAGGCATACAACTGGCAGGCACCGAAATCAAATCCATTCGCATGGGCAAGGCCAGTTTGGTCGATGCTTATTGCTTTTTTCTGCGCAACGAATTGTGGGTAAAAGGCATGAACATCTCCGAATATTTCTACGGCACCTACAACAACCACCAGCCCGTTAGAGAACGCAAGCTTCTGCTGCAACGCAAGGAACTCTACAAACTGGAGCGTAAGACCAAAGAAAGCGGACTCACCATTGTGCCGCTGCGCTTGTTTATCAATGAGCGGGGACTGGCCAAAATGGAATTGGCGCTGGCCAAGGGCAAGAAGCAACACGATAAGCGCGAAACCCTGAAGCAAAAAGATGCACGACGTGAAATGGATCGGGTAACCAAAAAATATTGATTGGTTTTATCCGCTTCAACGCAACCTCCTGAGCGTTCCTGCATCTTCTTCTAAAATCATCGCATGGAGCGCATTCAGGTTCAGCTGCAGCTTAACGATTCGGGTACAATTTTTGTAATCAACAAAGGAAACTCATCCTGGACTGTCTGTGGCAAACCTTGAAAAAATAATTGAAGCATGTAAGGAAAACAATCGGGAAGCGCAGAAAGAACTCTATGAGCGCTTTGGTCCGACTTTGTTTGCTGTTTGCCTGCGTTACACGCGTAATCGCATGGAGGCTGAGGATTTTCTCCACGAGGGTTTTATAAAGATATTTGAAAAGATTGGCCAGTACCAGGGGAGGGGACCGCTGGAAGGATGGATGCGCAGACTTATGGTGAACACCATTCTGGAAAGCTTCCGGAAAAATGCCCGCTGGAAGTTTACGGACGAAAGCGAACTGCTCGAGGCAAGGGAGCCACTGACTCCTGAAGAGGAAGAGCAGGAAGGAGACTACAGTTTGCAACAACTCCATGCCCTGATAGAACAGTTGCCCGAACGTTACCGGCTGGTTTTTAAGCTTTATGTACTGGAAGATTATACGCACGATGAAATTGCACACGAATTGGGGATATCGAGTGGAACCAGCAAATCCAACCTGGCCCGGGCACGCCAGTGGCTCAGAACCCGGCTGGAGGAGTCCAAAGTGATTAAGGAGAAGGCGATATGACAAAACTAAAGGATCTTGAAGCAGCCTATAAACAACAGGCCAGGCAAGAGCAACTTGCTCCTCCGGAGGAACTTTGGTCGCGTATTGAAGCTTCGCTCAACACCGCCCGGCCGGTTCAAAAACGTGCGCTTCCTTTTTGGTGGCGCATGGGGGCAGCTGCCGCAGCAGTGGCAGCTCTTTTGGTGACTCTTTTTTGGTTGCCGCTGCACGACCAGGACGTTCATTTGGCACAGGAAAGTCGCCCGGCTACCGAAAGCGCTGCCGAGGGCTCAACGGCCCGTTATGAAGCGCCAGCCCCTGAAGAAAGGACTGCTGTCCCGGGGGGCAGCAGTGCAGGTTCCGAAGACCTTGCCGACAACCCTTCCCCGACCCTAACCCTTGACCAGGCGCCTGACGCAACCACAAACACCTCGCAAAATCAGACCACTTTACATCCCCTGAATTACCGGCCCGAACGGCCCCGCTTTGCCGCCTCATCTCCTGAGGCAGCAAGCCTGAAGATGCGAAAAAATCCCGCTTTCGAGCGTTTTGATGTGCCGGCCTCCAACGCCATTTTAGCGGCCCTGGATCAGGAAGCAAACAATAAGCAGCGCTCGCTGCGCCTGGGTTTCAGCGTATCCCCGCTTTACAGTTATCGGGAGACCACCCCGGCAACGCCCGCTCCGCTTACAATGGCCACGAGCGACCAGGCAGCCTATAATGAGCAGGGCCTCTTGAGCGCAGCCGGTGGCCTTCATATTAGTATGGATTTGGGCAAAAGATGGGCCGTGGAAACCGGTCTGGCCTACGCACGCATGGGGCAGGAAGTAGAAACGCCTGTAAGCCATTCGCGGCGCTATGCGGTGAGCTATGAGGGTACGCAAGATATGCAAACCAGGTCCTACCGCAGTCTCTCGCTGGCCAATTCCCTGGGCGATATCCACCGCAATAAAGATTTACCCGAGCTGCAAAAAAACGCACCGGTCTACGCCGAAAAACAAACCTTGATGGTGGGAATGGCACAGGAAGTCCAAACCTCTTCCGCGTCTTTGCAACAACACCTCGACTACCTGGAAATCCCTCTGACTTTGCGCTACATCCTTGTCGACCGGCCTACCAGCCTCTCCCTGTCGGCCGGCTTAAGTTCCAATTGGCTGGTCAATAACAAGGCCTGGCTGGAGGAAGATGGACAGCGTCAGCAGATTGGAGAAACGGAAGGCATCGCAGCCATGACCATCAGCACGCATGCGGGCATGGCACTTTCCCTGCCACTGGGGGGACCGTTTTCACTGCGCGTGGAGCCGCGCTTCTCTTACTTTCTGAATGAGATCAACGAAAAGCACGCCATAGGATTTAAGCCTTGGTCCTTCGGCATCTACAGCGGCATTCAATACACCATCGGGAACTAAAAGCTCGGGGACTGGGACCTCATCAGGCCTCCATGGCGTCGCTCAGTGAGGACAGCATGCGCTTGAAATGCCCGTTTTCCTTTTTGCTCAAGTCATCGAAGCTTCCTGTTTCTACCACCCCTTCTCCTTCCAGCACCACCAGTCGGTCGGCCATTTTAATGGTAGAAAGACGGTGACTGACAATGAGGGCAGTGCGCCCCCGGGTGATGGAGCGAATGTAGCGCAGCAGCCGGGCCTCCGAAAAGGCATCCAGCGAACTGGTAGGCTCGTCGAGCAAAATCAGCTGGGCATCGTTGTAAAAGGAACGGGCAAGGGCCAGGCGTTGCCACTGGCCGGGACTCATTTGTTCGCTGCCTTCGAATAAGGTTCCCAGGGTGGTGTTGTACCCCTCGGCAAAACCCTCTATTACTTTATCTATGCCCGCCTCCCGGGCGGCCTTCCTTACTTTTTCGGGATCGGGCTGCTCCGAAGCCGCACCAAACCAAATGTTTTCTGCGGCACTCACATTATACAAGATGAAGTCCTGAAAGATCACGCTGATGTTGGCGACCCTGTCGGTCGGGGCTATGCGATTCAGGGGCACCTCGTCAACCAGTATTTGCCCCTCTACCGGCTCGTAGAGACTGTTCAACAACTTTATCAGTGTTGATTTACCGGTGCCGTTGACCCCTACCAGGGCCACGGTTTCTCCGGCAGCAATTTCAAAATTCAAATGCCGCAGAATCCAGCGCTCGTTGGAAGGATAATGAAAACCGACATTTTCAAAGCGTATGCCGCGTCGCAAGGGTTGGGGAAAATGCAAACCATCTTCCTGCCGACTGTCCCCCTGCCGCTCCCGCAAGGCCATAAACTCAAAAAGATTATCCAAAAACAGGGAGTCCTCATACAGACCGGCCAAACGCCCCAGCAACTCCTGCAAATAGGAATAGCCACGCTGCAGGGCCAGAAAATAAAGCACCACTTCCCCCATACTCACCGAACCTTCAAAGGCACGCCAGGCAATCATCCCGTAAACCGCTACAAAAGCCAGGGCGGCAAGGACCTGTACACTGCCTTCGCGTAAAGTCTTTTGTTGCAACATGGCAAACTGCTTGCGCCGCCATTCCTGTTTCAGGTTTTGATAGCGGCTGCGAAAGAGGCTGCCCAGATCAAAAGCGCGGACTTCCTTGACAAAATCGGGTGCGGTAATCAGGCGATTGTAATAAGACACCTCCCGCTCGAGTCGCGTATTGCGCTTTTTAAACTGAAAGAGGGCACGCGCATGGCGCCACCTGATGAAGGCTACCGGAAGGGTTATTAAAAGGAGGACCAGGCTGACCGACCAGTGGACCAGTATCAAAACACCGGCCATCAACAACAAGGTTATGAGGTTCTGCAATACGCCGAGGCTGCCGTAAAAAATTCTTCCCGGTCGGTAACTGGCTTCGTTAAGGGCCCGGTAAAACACACTTTGATAGTTGGGATGCTCAAAATAACCGTATTCGAGTCGGTTGAGTTTGTGGTGGATGAGCCGATCAAAAAAATCGGAGATGGCATAGGACTGCTTTTCGCGTACCAGTATGCTGATGGAAGCAGAAAGGGCGTTGATAAGAAACACGCCGCCGGATGCCAGCAAAACAACTTTCAGCCGCTCAAAATCACGTCCCCCCGCCTCCACCATAGCCAGGGCCTGAATTTCATCGACCAGGAGCTTGACCAGGTAAAGCAACAGAAGCGGCAGCACCCCCCGCACTAAAATAAGGAGGGCATTCCCCAGGGTCCACCCCGGTGAGCTGCGCCAAATGTAGGCCAGTATGGTTTTTATGTGAGCAAGAGATTTTCGCACCGCTGAAATTTAATTAAGGGCCCCCGGATTTTCCAGACCATAGCCCTGGGCCTTGTCGGCCTGCTTCAGTTGCCAGGCCAGATAAATCGAAATCACCCCAATGCCTACCAGCACCAGAACCGGCCAGGTATAATCGTACACGGCCTGCCCTTCGCCAATGGCAGCCAGTCGGTCGCGGTTCACCCAATCGAGCAAGGCTCCTATGCCCCAGAAAAAGAAACCGAGTCCCCAGTTCTGCACGGTAAACATGGCGCCGTAGGCCGTACCCAACCTCTTTTCCTCCACAATGCGGGCCACGGCGGGCCACATGGCCGCAGGCACCAGCGAAAAGGCAATGCCGAGACTCAACAGACCGGCATAGCCGAGGTAAACGTTGTTGAAGACCGACAGCGAAAGGGTGGCGAAAATCAGGAGGCCCGATCCAAGCATCATCAGGGAAGCGGCCTTGCCTTTACGATCGACGTAGCTGCCGAAAATGGGGGTAAACAAAATGGTGCCCATGGGAATGAGCGAGGCCGTTTTGGGTCCGTTTTGCAGCCAGGCAGCAAAAACATCCTGCAGCACATAAACATAGGTACCAAAGAGCAGCAGCAACAGCAGGTAGGCACCGGTCCTGGCCTGAAAAGTCTTCAGCGCCGGGGGCCACAACGAAAACAGCAAACCAAATACAAAAAGCAACACATATATAAAGGTGGTGCCCAAAGAAGCACTGCCCCACAACAAAAATTCATCGCCGCCCTGTAACGCGTAGGAGAAGCCGAACTTATTCACCAGCAAGTCGGGCGTGTACTGCAAGAGGGGAAATACGGCGGCATAAAAGGCCACACAAAGCAAGGTGATGTAAATGAAGGAGCGGTTGGTAATGAGTTGCAGAAAATCGGCCAGACGAAAGCGCTCATCCTCTGCCGCTTCGGGCACGGCCTTACCTTCCTGACGATCGAGACGGAGGTCAAAAAACAGGTACAGCACAAAAAGGATGAGGCTGATGCCGATTAAGACCACAGCAAAATTAACGGCCGGGGCTACCGTGCCACCTGCCAAATCGGGCGAAACCGCCATTCCCAGCGCCGTACCGAGTCGACCAAAGCCAATGTTCACCGCCATGGCCAGTGCCATTTCGTAGCCTTTGAACCACTTGACGATGGTACGGGTAATGACCACGCAGGAAATTTCCATGCCTATGCCAAAGAGCACACGGCCGCCCATCGCGCCCCATACCATGGTTTCCTTATCACTTCCGAACCACCCCATCAGCGAAAAGGCAGTCACCAAGGCGCCCAAAAAGGCCAGCGCGCCAAATACCAGTCCCGCTATCCTGATGCCCCAACGATCGAGTATGAGTCCCCCAACCAAAATCATCCCCAGCATGTTGGCAAAGGTGGTGGCGGCCAATATGCGGCCATACTCCTCACTGCTGATGCCCAGTTCTGCCGTCATCAAGCCCTTTATGCCGCTGAAAAAATCGTAAAACCAATAAGTCGAAAACAACAAGGCGCTGATCAAAACCAATACGAGCCAGCGCAGCAGTGCAGAGTGGCGAAGCGATTTTTTTTCCAAAACAGAATATTTAAGATGTGATGTCTTTACTGAAAAGACGAATTATTTCCGGGGCACATTCTTCAGTGTAGCGATTAAAAAGCGCCAAAAACGCTCCACACTGGCAATATCGACCTTTTCGTCGGGGGAATGCGGGTAGCGGATGGTGGGACCAAAAGAAATCATGTCCCACTGCGGATAGGCACTGCCCAAAATGCCACATTCGAGTCCCGCATGTATGGCTTTCACCTGGGGGACCTTGCCAAAATCCTTTCGATACACCTCTTGCATGGTCTTCAGGATTTCGCTCTGCATATTGGGTTTCCAACCCGGGTAAGCACCATCGAACCAAACCTCGGCACCGGCCAACAAAAAGAGACTTTCCAGGGTAGATTCCAGATCCTGCTTGGCCGTGTCTACCGAACTGCGCAAAAGCGCCAGGGCCTTGACTTCGTGCCCTTCGGTCTTTACAACCGCCAGATTGAGGGAGGTTTCCACCAGTCCCTCCATATCGGCACTCATACGTACTACGCCGTTGGGACAGGCCTGTATGGCGTTGATCAAATCGTCCTGCACCAGTTCTTCCATCACAAAGTCGGGCAAAGCACAAGCTTGGGCCTCCAATTTAAGGTCGGGCTCGGTGCCGGCGAACTCCGCACGAAAGACTTCCGAAAAAGCTTTCACCAGGTTTTGAAAATCATTTTCCTGCTCCTTTGGCACAGTGAGTACGGCAAAAGCTTCGCGGGGAATGGCGTTACGGAGACTGCCACCGTCAACGGTGGCCAGTCGTGCTCCGGTGAGACTAACCGCTTCTTTCAGGAGGCGAAAAAGCAGCTTGTTGGCATTGGCCCGGCCCAAGTTGATGTCCATACCCGAATGCCCGCCTTTGAGTCCGGTAAGAGCCACGCGATAGCCTTGCACCGCAGCACCCACCTTATCTTCTCTAAACGAGAAAACCATGTTGGCATTGCTTCCGCCGGCACAGCCCACATACAATTCACCCTCATCTTCAGAGTCCATATTAATCAGGATCTGCCCTTGCAAGACGCCGGATTTCAAATTATTGGCACCGGTCATTCCGGTTTCTTCATCTACGGTAAACAAGGCTTCTATGGGCCCGTGCTCCAGGGTCTTGTCCTCCAAAACAGCCAGGGCAGCGGCCACGCCAATGCCGTTGTCGGCCCCCAGGGTGGTGCCTTTGGCCTTTACCCATCCGTCTTCGATGTAGGTCTCAATGGGGTCCGTTTCAAAATTGTGCTGCTTGTCGCTGTTCTTCTGCGGCACCATATCCACATGGGCCTGCAACACCACGCCTTTGTGCTGTTCCATACCCGCTGTGGCGGGTTTGCGAATGATTACGTTGCCTACGCCATCGACCAGGGTCTCAAGTCCCAGCTCACGCCCAACTCCGGCAACATAATCGACGGCCTTTCGCTCCTTTTTGGAGGGGCGGGGAATTTGTGTCAAGGCGGCAAAGTGTTTCCACACCAAGCCCGGTTCCAAATGTTCTATCTTGTTTTCCATATCCTCTGCTCGTTTAAAATTTTACTGAAACCGAAGTCCCTTACTTAAAAAACACGCGTCGCAAGGCACCGGTGGCCGGATCCAGCTCTACACCCACCCCTTGCTGATCGAACAGATCGGCCGGCAGGCGCAGCACCTGTCCGTACTGCCCCAGCTTATGCTCCCCGGAATACAGTTCCACGGTACGATCCACAACCCGAACCTGCGCCCTGGCAGGATTACTGTAAACCAATCCCCTCCGGTTTTCACTTTTCTCCGCTTCGGCGGCCACAAAATTCTGGCTGGGGTCTTCATGCACCTCTACCTCCAGGTACACCGGCGTTCCGCTTACATCCATTGCCGCAACAAAGCCCTTCTGGGCCGAAAAACGAACCAGTACGGAGGACAGGGACTTATCCCCTTCGGGAAGGAAGGAGAAGCTCCGGCGAACCGTACGGGTTTCGCGTTTTCCCACAAACAGCGCCAGATAAGCGGCCTCCAGCTTGTCCAATTCGGCCAGCACGACTTCGGGGGCAGCGACATCGGCTTCTCCGGCAACAATGTCCTTACGCAAATCGCGCAAGCGGTAAATCTCCCGGGCCACCTCCTCGGCCATCGCTGTCGTCGAACTCTTGATGAGCTGCTCCTCATCAAGCGGTGCGTCGTTGAAGTTCAGGTCGCCCTGGAAGGGCTCAGGCTGTTCCATCCGACTCCCAAAACGGGAACGGGGCTGCCGGGGTTCCGGCAACTGCAGTCCCCTCAGTACCCCGTCGGACGCCAGGTTAAGCGCAGCCAAAGCGGGTGCTCCGGTGGTACTGACCCGAAAAAGACGGGAAGGATCGGCTTCCCCGCGTGTTTGCACACTGGCTCCGGTGAGCACCCACTCCTCCTTATCGGCGGTGATGACTTCCGTTATATTTAAAAAACGCTGGGCAAAGCGGTAGAAGGGACCGGCTTTTTCGACTCTTTTCTCAGCAACCAACTCCACTTCGATGACGGTCCTGGGCAAATAATAATACAGGCCGTGGCCATCGGGTGCCCCTCCTGCCACCGGACGCACGCTGCCGGTATTCAGTTCCTGAGAGCTGCTGCATCCGCCCAAAACGAAGGCGAACACCAAAACCACTTGAAAAAAACGCTTGCTCATAACTGCACATTTTATATTTGTTATACAGCACAACATCGGCTGTCCTAAATTTAACGCAAGTCCTTTCGCCTTATTGCGAAAGCGATTTTATGGCCGGCCCCACCCGGGCAATCAGGTCAGAGGCCGTAAGGGCCGCCCAACCTTCCTCTTCTGCAGCCAAATCTCCTGCCAGTCCGTGTACATAAACCGCCAGTCGCGCCGCATCCAGGGGCAACAAGCCCTGTGCCAAAAAGCCAAGCACCAGTCCCGTTAAGGCATCCCCGCTTCCTGCGGTGGCCATCCCCGGGTTTCCGGTGGGGTTAAAATAACACTGTCCCCCGGCATCTACAACGGTGGTATAGGCCCCCTTAAGGACCAGTACCACTTGGTATTGGCGACAAAAAGCCACAGCCTTTTGCAAGCGCTCATAATCGTTGTCCCAGGCGCCCACCAAACGTTTAAACTCGCCGGGGTGAGGGGTTAAAACCGTATTCTTAGGCAGTCGGGCCAACAATTCCGGCTTCAGGGCCAATATGTTCAGCGCATCGGCATCGAGGACCAGGGGCCGCTCACCAATTTTGTCGAGGAGCTCGCCCAAAGCCACCGTGGCGTTACTGCGGGTGCCAATGGCTGGCCCAACCCCGACTGCGACAAAGGGCGCCAAATCGGGAAATTCGGTAAACATGAGGTCCGAGCGGTCGATGCTCACCATGGCTTCGGGGACAGAGCAGTGCAATACGTGACAGGTTTTGTGGGGAACATGCACGGTGAGCAAGCCTGCGCCGCTTTTCATACAGGCACGGGCAGCCAGTACGGCAGCTCCCATTTTCCCATAACTGCCGGCAATGAGGAGGGCGTGACCAAAATGGCCCTTGTGCATAAAGCGGGTGCGGACCGGGATCCGTGCCGCCATTTCTTCCGCTTCGCTGAGTTGCCAGGGACTGTCGTGGGCGGCAAGGGCGTCGGGGTGGAGACCGATGGGCACGACTTCCCACTGGCCAACAAAGGCATGGTTTCCGGGAAAGAAAAAACTGAGTTTGGGAAACTCGAAGGAGAAGGTGCGGCTGGCCCGCACAATGCCGTCTTTATTGTTGGCTGCATTGCACTCCCCCATGAGTCCCGATGGCAGATCAATGGCCAAAACCTCGCAGTTCCAACTGTTCACCTGCTGCACCAGCTCCAGCGCACGCCCTTCGAGGGGCCGATTGAGTCCGGCCCCAAACAGGCCGTCCAATACCACGGTGCCTGCTGCGGGCGGAAGCAGGCTGTCTCCTTTATCGAGTTCGAGTACCGCGACCTGAGGCAGGTGGCGCAGGCGCATGCGATTGATGGCGGCATCGGGTGAGAGCCGCTCCCCATCCAATAAAACGACGCGGACCAAAAATTCGTTGAGGGCCAGCATTCGGGCCAGCACCAATGCGTCTCCTCCGTTGTTACCGGGACCGGCCAGCACCAAAAAGGGGCGACCGGCATAGGGTTCTTTGATGCGATCGAAGAGGCGGCGGGAGGCGCGCTCCATCAGATTGACCGATAAAATGGGCTCGTTTTCTATGGTGTAGGCATCCATCTCTGCGATGGCCTTAACCGGAAAGATTTTCATAACATGCAGCTTAATTCCGACAACATCAGGACCTACAACAAATTTAACAAATATCTGCGGAGTAAGCCTTAGGGCCGCGACAAATCTTTTTGTGGGACATAAACGGCATAGGACCTGGAGGGGGCCTGCACATAAACCCGGCCATCGGCCTGCAAGTGGGTTGGGGCCAGGTCCTCTCCCTCATACCACAACTCAAAAGGATAATAGCCATGGGTGGGGTCGCCCGACCACCAGCCGGTTTCGTGACTGAAGCGGGGACTCAGGCGAAACACCAAATCCTGTCCCCCCGGTACAGACACCTTGAACACATCCACATCGTGCTCATCCTGGATGAAAGCACGCAGCGTTTGTCCCGATGACGGAAAATCCTGGAAAGTTCCCTGCCCGTTGTTGGGTTCCAGATTGTCTTCGCCACCATAAATGTGATTGAGCACGATGTCGGCATCTACGGGCACGTCCCAGTAAAAACCCTGCAACATGAGGATTCGTTTTAAATGGAGGCTCCTGGATGCGCTTAGGCCTGCTACCTGCCCTTAGGGCTGGTAGTAGATGGGGCCTTCAACGCCCAGGGGCAGGTTCATCCAAATCCAGGCCACAAACATCGGTATGCGCACCACCATAAAAGCAATGGAATAGGGCAACATCAATGAAATCAGCGTACCTATGCCCACATTCTTCACGTATTTCTGGGCAAAAACAATGACCAGCGGGAAGTAGGGCAAGAGCGGTGTAAGGATGTTCGAATAGGAATCGCCAATACGGTAGGCCGCCTGGGTGGTTTCCGGAGAATAGCCCATCAACATGAGCATGGGCACGAAAATGGGCGCCAGCAGGGCCCATTTGGCCGAGGCGCTGCCCATAACCAGATTAACCAGCGAGACAATTAAGATGAAAGCGACCAGCAGGGGCGTGCCCGTGAAACCAATGGCGTTGAGGCCCTCCGACCCTTTAACCGCCAAAACACTCCCCAGGTTCGACCAGTTGAAATAGGCCACAAACTGAGCGGCGACAAAGGCAATAACAATGTACAGCCCCATGGTCGACATAGATTTGGCGGTCATGTCCGACACGTCTTTATCGTTGCGAATGGTCTTGGCAGCAATACCGTAAACGAGTCCCCCCACAAAGAAGATCAAAAACATAATGGGCACCAGCGAATTGTAGAAGGGGGTGAAGCTGGCTGAGCCGGTCAGGGGATCTACCTCGCCGCGAAGCAGGCCGTTTTCTGGCACAATGGCCACTACCACCAACACAATCATTACAAGGACCGAAATCAGCGACCACAGGAGCGCTTTCTTTTCCCCGCGACTCACATCGTTGCTGTGCTGCTCTATTTCAAGTCCTTCCTCGGCGCGATAAGGGCCCAAACGGGGAATGATGATTTTCTCGGTCACCCAGGTCCCTGCCAGTCCCACCAGGGGCACCGAAGCGGCCATCAAATACCAGTTGGAAAGCGGGTTGACCGTATAATTGGGATCGATCAAATTGGCGGCCGGCTCGGTAAAGGCGGCAATCATGGGATCCAGGCCCGTAGGTAAAAAATTGGCGCCAAAACCGCCGGAAACTCCGGCGAAAGCGGCAGCAATACCGGCCAGGGGATGCCTGCCCATACCCATAAAAATAGCGGCACCCATAGGTATCAATACCACGTACCCGGCATCGGCAGCTACGGAGCTGACCATACCGGCTACTACAATCGAGAAGGTAATCAGGTACTTGGGCACTTTGCTGACAAAGACCTTCAGGGCTACGGCAATCATGCCGGTATGTTCGGCCACACCGATACCCAGCATAACCACCAGGACCAGTCCCAGGGGTGGGAAACTGGCAAACACATCGACCATGCTGGTAAAAATGCGCTGAAAGCCTTCTTTGGTTAATAGGTTTTGTACCGTTATAAACTGCTCTTCCAGTCCGCTAGCCCCGCCGGTACCAGGCTTGAGCACGGTTACTCCGCCAAAAATCCATGAAAGCACCAAAACTACGCCCATTAAAATCGCAAACAAAGTCACCGGCTGGGGCAGCTTATTGCCCACCACCTCTACTTTGTCGAGCAGACGCTTAAAAAACCCCTCCTTCTTTTCCTTAATCTCACCCATAAAATTCAATTTGTAGGTCGCCGTGGGCGACCTGCATTAGTCTTTGTTAAATTAATCAATGTTCGCCGTGCATCCATTTTTTAAGGATGGGGGATACCACCAGAATGAGGACTCCCGCGGCCATGGCGGTTAAAAACAGGTAGTAAAATACCCGACTGTAAATGTGTATGGTTTTGGTGGGCCCCACAAAGGCGTGCAGCATTTTACCAAATTCTGCAAAGCCGGCCGAAGGTTCCTGAACCATCTGTAGTTGCAGCTCATCGCCATTGGGGGTGTAAAACTGGCCCATGACGTTGATGGTGTTCACCGACTTTTTGATGGCGGTGGCCTGGGGGACTTTCACCTGCATGCTGCTGGTGCGCAGCAGAGGCTGGTGCAGACCGCTTTGGCCCAGGGCCAGTACCAGGGCTACATCGGTGCTGTTCTCCGGCTTATCGGTTTCAAATACCCGGTACATCAGGGTATCGCGCACCAGGGTTCCGGCCAGGGAATCGGGCAAGAGACCCGCCTGGTAAACCAGGGTGTCGCCATCCAGGGTATAGCTGCCCCACTGAGATTGGGCCTTCATCTCCAGGGTGGTCAAATCACCGGTGGGATCAAGATTTCCCAAACGAAGATTAATTGCTGCTGTCGCACCGGGAGCAAGGGCCCGGTGCACATAATATACCTCTTCTTGCACGTAAGCTGCTTTTGCCACGGCAGGGCTGGCCTCAAGAGCTACCGACAGCGGCTCAGAGTATAAGGTGTCGCCTTCATGCACGTAGAAAGCACGTAATTGAAGCGCGTCCACCCCTTCAAATCCGGAAGGCGCTTCATATTTTAAGCCGCTCTCCATAAAACGTTCGGTGGAGGTCAGCTTGGCGATGGTACCTCCCAAATGCTGTGCCATGGCGATGGACAAAAACCAGGCACCCATGACCATGGCGACCAGTCGCGCCGGGGCAAGACGGGTGACCATGGACAAACCAACGGGCGAAATACAGAGTTCTCCGGTGGTATGCAAAAAGTAACCCAGGAAGAGGAACAGCATAGCGACCTTGCCGTCTGGACCGGCCATAGAGGCACCCAAAACAAAGGCGCCAAAACCAATACCCAGATTAAACAGACCCAGGGCAAACTTTATGATGGTGTTGGGCTCCCGGTTGCGACGCGCCAAGGTCAGCCACAGAGAAGAGAAAATGGGCGCCAGCATGATGATGAAGAGGGGGTTGACCGACTGGTACACCGAGGTAGGTATGGTAAATCCAAAGATTTCGCGGTTGACGTTGAGGTCGGTAAACAAGGTAATGGAGCTGCCGGCCTGCTCAAAGAAGGCCCAGAAGGTGATGGTAAAGAAGGCCAGAACGATAATGACCCAGATGCGCTCCCTTTCGACCTTGGTCATGCGCAGCGACATCACAATGAGACCGACAAAGACCGCAATTACAAAGGGCGTAAAGATGTAGTTCATCAGGTGGTAGTTCCACAGCAGGATGCCCAGCAAGGGAATTACGGCAAAGGAGCCGATGTAAATGAGCCACTCGCGACTGAGACCGGCAAACACCGGCTTTTTCAACAATTCGGGGTGCGGCGAGTTGCCGTTGTCGGGTTCAAAATTTTTCTGTCCCCGCCAAAACACCAGCAAGCCCATTACCATACCCAAACCGGCCAGACCAAAACCGTAGTGCCAGCCGTAAAGCTCTCCAATGAGTCCACAGGTAAGCGGGGAGAAAAAAGCACCCAGGTTAATGCCCATGTAAAAGATCGTAAATCCGCCGTCTCTACGTGCATCTCCTTCTTTGTAGAGCTTCCCCACCATAGAGGATATGTTGGGTTTAAAAAAGCCGTTACCCATGATCAGGAAAGCGAGTCCCCCAAAGAGGTAAAACTCCGACTCTACGGTCATCATAAACAAACCGATGGCCATTAGTACCCCACCCAGGAAAATGCTTTTCCGATAACCCAAAATTTGATCGGCAATGACCCCGCCAATAAAGGGCGTAGCATACACCAGGGCGGCATAGGCGGCATAAATGCCGTAAGCCTCGGAGTCGCCGTACAGAATTTGCCGGGTCATGTACAAAATAAGGATGGCCCGCATGCCATAATAGCTGAAACGCTCCCACATTTCAGTAAAAAACAGGCTGTATAAGCCCTTAGGATGAGTTTTTCCCATAAAGCTGTAAGGAATTAAAACTTTCGGCTGGCGAAAGCAACAACATTTTTATTTTGGAAGCCAAAAATAAGATAAATTAAAGAGTTTGTGCCTAATAATTATCATTTATTACTGAAAAAGGGGCGGTTGCAACAACCACCCCAGGGGCTTTCAAAACAAGGCTTCAACTGCACTCAAGCCGGTTTGCCGGCATGCAATACAAACATAGGGTACTGCGGGTGCAGCACCATTTTCCGGGTTACACTGGGATGGAAAAGTCGTTCGAAAAAGCTGTAATTGTGGCGAACCATGGCCACCAAATCGGCCCCCTGCTCCTCGGAAAAATCGCAAACACTCCGGCAAACATCCTCCCCGTCAAGGAAATGAAAACTCAGTTTTATGCCCGGGAAATAAGCAGCAATGCGCTCCTCTGCCTCCAAATGATTCAAATACTCATTGTCGAGGACATGCGCAAAAAGCAACTCGCTGTGGAAGGCACTCACCAGTTCAAAAAGGGGCTTAGCCATTTCCTGATTCAAGGTCTTTAAATCGGTGGCATAGACGATTTTCCGCGGCTTCTGCAAGGGGGTTTCCAAAGGGATGGCCAGGACCGGCAGCTGAACGTGTTTGATTACATCAAAGGCGGTACTGCCCAGCA
Organism: Bacteroidales bacterium; assembly: GCA_012838865.1. Classification (GTDB taxonomy): domain Bacteria; phylum Bacteroidota; class Bacteroidia; order Bacteroidales; family Marinilabiliaceae; genus Geofilum. The sequence continues at coordinate 20,200 of DUOK01000027.1, forward strand.
AAAAATTCTCGAGGGCACTTTCACCCCGACAACCCATCACCAGAAAATCAGGTCGGGTAAATGCTGCACTTCCTTTCCGCAGCAGTACATCCACCAGGGGGCCATAACGCGACACTACATTGATGACTACGTTGGGAAACTGCTGATGCAGGACAGCCAGCTCACGCCGCAAGCCCTTCCTGCTTTCCTCGGCCATTTCTTCCTTTACACGGGTAATGTAGGGACTGCCACTGAACTCCACATCGTAGGCATTGAGCAAATGAAAATGAAAGTCCCTGCCCTCAAAAACAGTCAGGGCATACAAGGCTGCATGGCGAGCTGTCTCAGAAAAGTCGGTGAGTAAGAATACATGCTTCATGGCGCAAAAGGATTTAGGGGGGTGGTCTTTGCTTATCAAGTTAAAACCTTTAGCCTGTAAATGCAAACCCCTTTGCCAAAAAAATCAATCCCCCCGTCCGTTTTGCCAATGGCGGATAATTTGTCGTATGCTTTCACTGCAAATCCGGGAAAAATCGAGCTCCTCCGGCGCAATAAAAGCATAGCCGCTGATGTCGTCGCCCCAATGGATTTCTTCAAAACTGCTTACCCGACATTCAAAGGCCAGGTCGGCCGTGTAAACGCTGAGTCCGCCAAACACATACTCGTTGGGATAGGAAACCAGAAAACGGTAGTGGTCCACCTCCAGATTCAACTCTTCCTTGATTTCACGCAGCAGGGCTTCCTCTACCCGCTCTCCGGGATCGACAAATCCGCCAGGCAAATCGAGCAGGCCTTTTTGCGGCTCCAGGGCACGCCGGGTGAGTAAGAGCTCTCCCTTTTCGTTTACAATAAGGGCCGCTACAGCCGCTGCGGCATTCACATAAAGGTGAAAAGCGCATTCGCCGCAGCGAAAGGACCGGTCGGCTTGTGGGGCAAAGGCGCGACTGCCGCAACGGGGACAAAAGCTGAAAACGGACTCAGGAGAAGTGGGGGTGCACATATTAAAAACCATTGAGCTGAAGGGTGACGGGAGGAATCAGCAATAAAAAACCCAGCAAGACCAAAACAAGCATCAGGGGAGCAATCCAGCGCACCCATTTGACGTAGGGTATTTTGGCTACGCCCAAAACACCAATCAGAACACCGGAAGTGGGCGTTATCATATTGGTAAAACCATCGCCAAACTGAAAGGCCAGCACGGTGGCCTGACGCGAGAGTCCAATCAGATCGCTGAAAGGAGCCATTATGGGCATGGTTAGGGCGGCCTTGGCCGAACCACTGGGAATAACCACATTGATGACGGTTTGTATGACATACATGATGCCTACCGAGGCCACATCCCCCATCTCGCTCATTCCACCTGCCATAGCATGCAGTATGGTGTGTATGATTTGCCCCTCTTCTAAAATTACAATGATGCCACCGGCCAGGCCCACAATCAGAGCGGCCGACAAGATGTCGCCGGCGCCGGTCAAAAACAGGCGGGTGATGGTATCGGGACTCTTGCCCATGGCGGCTCCGGACAAAATGCCCATGGCAAAAAACAGGGCGGCAATCTCCATGATGTACCATTGGTAGCCCATAACGCCAACAATCAAAAAAACAATGGTGTAAGCCAGTAAATTAAGCACGAAAACGGGAGAAGAAACACGAAGTGCCCAAAAGCCGGTGAGCGCATAACCCAGGGTGAGTAAAGGCAGTACCGGTCCGGTAATGCCTTCTCCGCCGCCCATAACCAGGGTGGTTTGGGGATGTGCAAAGGAAAATGCGACCAGAGCCAGCAGACTTAAGCCCCAGGTGTACCAGGCGGCTTTACAGGTGCCTGCCTCGTCTTCCTCTTCCTGCAGGTGCAAATGCTCACGCCAATAAGCGTCTTCGTGGTGAACGGGAGACCGCTCCGGGTTGCGCCGCACCCTGGCGGCGTACCACAAAATGTAAGCAATTCCCACCACATTAATTACCAACCAGGCCACCAGACGGTATTCAAAACCCGAAAACAAGGGCAAATCGGCCAAGCCCTGTGCAATACCAATGGTAAAGGGATTGAGCACGGCTCCGGCAAAGCCCAGTCCCGCAGCCACAAAGACCATGGCCACGCCGGTAATGGAGTCGTAGCCCATGGAAATGGCCAGGGGCACTATTATGATGATAAAGGCGATGGTTTCTTCGCTCATACCAAAAACGGCCCCAAAAACGGAGAACATGAGCATAACCAGTACAATGACCAGGTTGCCGGTACCCAGGCGACGCATCAGGGCATATTTTTCGAGCCGGACGGTAAACTTCAAAAAGGCACGTATGCCCACATCAATGGCCCGGGAGTCGTTCATGATCCAAAAGGCCCCGCCAATCATCAGAATGAAGATGATGATGCCGGCCTGGCGCTCAAAACCCATGAACAATGCGGCAAAAATCTCCCAGGTCTGGGCTTGACTTTCGGCCGGATGGAAAACGGGCATGCTGCCGTCCTCGGGAGTTACATAGGTGCCGCCTGGCACCAGCCAGGTGGCCAGGGCCGACAACACAATCAGAAAAAACACGATAACATAGGTGTGGGGAACTTTCTTCAGCATACGATTTCTTTTTGAGAAGCTCAAAAGTAAGGCTTTCTGCTGAATTAAGAAAAAGCGAACCCCCGCAGCACTTTTTCGCAGCGGAAGCCTACAACCCTGATTATTAACGCAATTTAACTTGTATTTAATCTCTTTCACCGAAAACCACCTTATCTTTGTCGTAGATTTTTTTTCATAGATTTGGATTTGGTTAACAAAGGCTGATTTAAGGGGAAAGGACAGATTTTTTAATCTGTCCTTTTTTTTGTGTCTGCATTTTTGATATTTGCGCGATTCTTAGTACTTTGCTGTATCAAAACTTTAACCAGGTATGGACAATCTGTTTCTAAAGTACATGCGCGAGCGCAGCGGCAAACGCAAAAGCACAGGCCCCAACTTTCATGCACCGGGGCCCGTGATTACCATTTCGCGCGACTACGGCTGTCCCGGCAGACGCATCGCACGCAAAATGGCTGAGACCCTGAATGAGAAAAATCGTCGTATGGGCCGCGAAACGGAGTGGAAATGGATCAGCAAGGAGATCATTGAAGAGTCGGCCCGAAAGCTGAAACTCTCTCCCACCCTCATCCAGGACCTGTCCGATTACCGTACCCGGGGGTTTTTCGAGAACCTTACGCTGTTTTTTTCCGATGAATTTTACCCCGGCGATGTTAAAATCAAAAACACCATAGCGCGCTTCATTTACAATGCTGCCGCTGAGGGCTATGTAGTTATTGTTGGAAGGGCGGCAGAGTCCATCACCAAGAACTTTGAAAAATCCTTACATGTAAAATTGCAGGCACCGCTCGAGTGGCGGACCGAACAAGTAGCAACAGCCTACGGAATGAGTCTGGCCGATGCCAAAAAAGAAGCCCTGGAAATGGACAAGCGACGCAGCCAGTTCCGTAATTATTTTGAAAAGGAGCGCCCCGACATCGACTTCTTCGATATGTTTTTCAATGTAGCTACACTTACCGATGAAGAAATTGTTGAGGCCATCATTATTCTGGCCGAGACACGAGGTTTCGTTTAATGGCAAAATCTTTATGAGCTGTATAACACGCAACATCCTTCGAATATTTTTTACAGGCTGGCTCTGGCTGGGATTTTCTGCGTTAGGAGCCCAATCCGCCTTTCCGGTGGACAGTTCTTTTACCCTCCGGCGCGAATTGACCAAACAGCTGAAACATCACCCCGACATTCACCCGGCCGAAGTTGGCGACACCAGCATGCTGAGCTTGCACAGAGATGTGGTGTACACTTCCTACGGACAACGTCAACTGCATGCCGACATCGTTTTTTTAAGCGAACGCGCCGCGGAGAAAATGCCGGTCATCCTATTTGTTCATGGTGGTGGCTGGAGCAGCGGCAACAAAAGCATGGAGCATCCCCTGGCCTTTGAAATGGCTCGCAGAGGGTACGCAGCTGTTTGTGTGGAATACCGCCTTTCACCTGAGGCCGGCTATCCGGCCGCTGTAATTGATTTGGTGACAGCCATTAAGTGGGTCCGTGCCATGGCCGACACCTATCCTTTTGACCCCGAAAAGGTTGTTCTGGAAGGCACCTCAGCCGGTGCCCAGCTGGTCAGTCT
>DUOK01000226.1 GCA_012838865.1 Bacteroidales bacterium
ACACGCTGGTAATTAACGGCGACGGCCGCAACCTCGACCTGCTTAAGGACGAAGGCATTGCCAAGACCGATGCTTTTATTGCCGTAACCGACAACTCGGAGGTAAACATCCTGGCCTGCCAGCTGGCAAAAAAAATGGGCGTGAAAAAATCGGTGGCCGAAGTGGAGAATATGGATTACATCGACCTGGCTGAGAACATTGGAATCGGCACCATTGTCAACAAGAAACTGATTGCCGCCAGCTACATCTACCGCCACACCTTTAAGGCCAACGTTTCCTACGTAAAATGTCTGACCGCCACCGACGCCGATGTACTGGAATTGGTCGCGCGCCAGGGCGCCAAAATCACCAAAGGTCCCCTGCGCAGCCTGGATTTACCCCGTGATATGAATATCGGGGGCATCATCAGAAACAATGAAGTGCTCATTCCCAACGGCGACACCCGTATTGAAGCCAACGACCGGGTGGTGGTTTTTGCCCTGCCCTCTGGTATTAAAAAGGTGGAGAAAATGTTTTTGTAGGTTTTAATTACACGAATTGCACAAAGGGGAGGTCAGCGGGCTAATTCAAACTTAAACACCACAAAACAAGTTCCGGATAATTTTGAAGAGAGGGAATTAGAGGCAATTGCTCGTGGCATCAACACTTAGAGCTCCAGAACCCCTTTGCCCTGCCGAACAACTTCAAAGGGATAGTCGGTACAGTCCACTATGGTGGAACCTTCATTGCCCCCATAGCCGCCATCAATGACCAAATCCACCAAATCGCCGTACTTTTCGTGAATCAACTCAGGGTCGGTGGTGTATTCAATCACCTCATCCTCATCCTTAATGGAGGTGCTCAAAACCGGGTTGCCCAACTCCCGTACAATTTCCAGAATAATGGGATTATCGGGAACACGGAAACCAATGGTCTTTTTATTGTTCTTGAAAAGCTTGGGCACATTGTTGCTGGCCGGCAGAATGAAGGTAAAGGGACCCGGCAGGTGCTTTTTTAAGAGCTTAAAGACCTGGTTGTCCAGAGCCTTGGTGTACAACGAAAGGTGACTCATATCGTGACAAACAAAGGAAAGGTGATCCTTCTTGAGGTTCAAACCTTTGATTTGTGCAATCCGCTCTACCGCCCGGGCATTATTCACATCACAGCCCAGGCCATACACCGTATCGGTAGGATAAATAACCAGTCCCCCCGACCGCAATACCTCCACCACCTTTTGGACTTCCCGGGGATTGGGATTTTCGGGATAAATCTTAACCAGCATAGGACGTGAATTTTTGTCAAAGATAGTTAATCTCGGTCAAGTCTCAAACCATCAGGACATTTCCACGTAAACACCACCAATCCAAAACCACTAATATGTTACTTGCATTACTAAAACTGCTTCCATCCGCAGTAATCGGCATTCCGCTTGCCTATGTCATACTCAGACATTATTTCAAAGGATCGGCCTTCTTTAAAATTGGCATGATCTGGGTCTCCAGTCTGTTTCTGGTAATCATCAACACCTCCATGGCGCACAATTTTAGCGAGGCATATCCCCTTTGGGCCTCCAGTCTCACCGGAGTAGTCCTTGCCGCCAGCTTACTGGCCTACTCGGGGCGACTGTTAAGGCCGCTGTCACAGGTCACGAACCAGCTGAAGGAGCTGTCGACCGGCAAACTGACTATTGCCACCGACAAGCAACAAATGCAACGCAAAGATGAAATTGGCAAAATAAGCACCAGCATAGAGGAATTAAAGGAAAATTTGGTGCGTGTAGTGACCAACCTACAGGAAAGTGCTGCTTTGCTGAACCTCGAAAGCGACACCATCAACGAGGCTTCCAGTCAATTGCTCGACAGCGCAAATTTTCAGGCAAGTTCCATCGAAGAAATTTCATCTTCTATGGAGGAAATGGTGTCCAACATTCAACAAAACGCAGATAATGCAGTAAGCACGGAAAAACTATCTACCGAAGCTGCAGTTTCAATGCAAACTGTAAGCGAAGCCTCTGCCACAGAATTGGAAGCCATCAACACCATTGCCGAACGCATTAAAATAATCAACGACCTGGCTTTTCAGACCAACATCCTGGCCCTTAACGCTGCAGTGGAGTCCGCTCGAGCCGGCGAGCATGGGAAGGGCTTTGCCGTAGTGGCCACAGAAGTACGCAAACTGGCCGAAAAAAGCAAACAGGCGGCTATTGAGATCATTGCTGCCACCAACAAAACGGTCAATTCCAGCTCTGCATCGAACGAACAGCTTCTGGGGGTATTGCCCCACATCGATCAAACTAAAGTGCTTGTTCAGGAGATTACAGCGGCCAGCGCCGAGCAGAGAATCGGCGCGGAACAAATCAATTCTGCCATCTTGCAACTGAATGAAAAGGCTCAGGAAAGCACCCTGAAAGCAGATGCATTAAACGAAAGTGCTCGGCGGCTCAAAAGCAAAGCAAGAGATATGGAAGACAACATAGGATTTTTTATCCTACCATAAAAAAAAGCCTGGTTCCTAAAAGAACCAGGCTTTTTAGTGGGGGGAGGAGGATTCGAACCTCCGAAGTCGTAAGACAACAGATTTACAGTCTGCCCCAGTTGGCCGCTTTGGTATCCCCCCGAAAAAAAAATCTTCAAAAAAAAATGAGCCGATGGAGGGATTCGAACCCCCGACCCGCTGATTACAAATCAGCTGCTCTGGCCAACTGAGCTACATCGGCAAGTGGGTAAGCTATCTGTATCGCACCGCTTCGACCGCCTACCTTTGCTGTCGTCAGACCCTGGAGGAGTTCAGCAGGAGCTGGTCGTACAGGACTTACCCGGCGACAAAAGTAGAAAATTCTCCAATTACCACAAGCACTTTCAAAGGTTTTTTTTCAGCCTTTTTGACACCCTCAAGCCATGCACCAAATAACCAACAGGTTATGCGGAAACAAAAACACCAGAGGTCCTGCCAAATCTGCGCTCAAAAGCTTTTGCCATTAAAAATTCCAGAGCATTAAGTATAATTTTGTAATTTCACGCTGTTTAAGACTTATTATATGGAAAACCAAACACAGGACAAAAGATTGTACATATTTACCAGTGGCGCCATCCTGGGCCTGGCCATGGTGCTGTTCCTGAGCATCGTTTACCTGCTTACCGGACGCCTGTCGGGCACCTCCCTCGATGCACTAAGCTGGCTGATTTATGCGGGTGTCATTTATTACACCATGCGGAGGTACCGCGACCACTACATGGATGGCTTTATAAGCTATGGAAAGGGTCTGGTCTTTGGCATGCAAACCGCCGTACTGTCGGGACTCATCATCGGATTTTTCTTCTTCATTATGTTCCGCTTCATTAACCCCGGATTGCAATTGCAATTGGTGCAGGAAGCCGAAGAGGCCTACCTGGCACTGGGCATGTCGGAAGCCTTTGTGGAACAAATGAGTGCTTCCATTGAAATGATGAGCAACCCCTGGGTACTTCTGATTTCTAACGCTTTCAGCGGACTGATTAACGGCCTGCTGGTTGCCTTAGTGGTCAGCATATTTGTAAAACGCAAGGGCGATCCCTTTCAAGAAGTGATGAAAGATGTATAAAAACCCGGCTACCCTGGACCTTTCGGTCATTGTCCCCCTGTTCAATGAGGAAGAATCGCTTCCCGAACTCACCGCCTGGTTGCTGAAAGTACTTGAGCCGCTGAGCTTATCCTTTGAGATTTTAATGGTGGACGACGGGAGTAGCGATGGCTCCTGGCAAGTCGTGCAGCAACTGGCTAAAGACACCCCGCAATTAAGGGGCCTGCGTTTCCGACGCAATTATGGCAAGTCGGCCGCCCTGCACTGCGGCTTCAGTGAAGCAAAGGGAGCCGTGGTCATCACCATGGATGCCGATTTACAGGACAGTCCCGATGAAATACCGGAATTGCGACGAATGATCCTGGAAGAAAACTTTGACCTGGTGAGCGGTTGGAAGAAAAAGCGCCACGATCCCCTGGGCAAAACCATCCCCAGTCGCCTCTTCAACCGCACCGCACGTGCGGTATCGGGCATAAAGCTGCACGATTTCAACTGCGGCCTTAAAGCCTACCGCCACGAAGTGGTAAAAACCATTGAAGTGTACGGTGAAATGCATCGCTACATTCCCATATTGGCCAAACGTGCCGGTTTTGGCCGTATAGGAGAAAAAGTCGTGCGCCACCGCGAACGCAAATACGGGACCACCAAATTTGGCATAGAGCGTTTCATCAAGGGTTTTCTGGACCTGCTGTCGGTCATGTTCATTTCCAAGTTTGGACACCGTCCCATGCACCTTTTCGGAAGTCTGGGTACCCTTACTTTTGTCGTCGGATTCTTTTCTGCACTATGGCTGGGACTGCGCAAACTCTGGTACGTCAGTCAACATGTGGAAGCCCCCCTCATCACCACCAGTCCCTACTTTTACATCAGTCTCACCTGTATGATATTGGGGACCCAGTTGTTCATGACCGGCTTTGTTGCCGAATTGGTGGGACGCATGCGGCCCGATCGCAATCAGTATCAAATTGAGGAAAAGTTTTAAGTATGGCCTTTTACGAGAGCATTGCCCCCTGGTACGACCACATTTTCCCGGCCACCCCGGCCCAACTCAGCTTTACCGAAACCATTTGCGGTCCGCTAAGGGGAAAAAAGATCCTGGATATAGGTTGCGGCACCGGCAATTTGTCCCTGCTCCTGAGTGCGGCAGGCGCTGAAGTTTGTGGCATTGATTTGGATCCGGAAATGATTGCGCGGGCCCGACAAAAAGTCGCTCCGGGTAAGCATGCCGACTTCAGAGTGGGCAATATGCTGGAACTGGAGCACCTGGAACCACCCTTTCGCCCCGAGGCAGTAGTATGCTATGGCAACACCCTGGTGCATTTGCATCAGGACCATGAGCTGACCTCCTTCTTTCAGCAGGTGCATCGCTTGCTGCCCCGTAGAGCCTACTTGTTGCTACAACTCATCCACTACAACCACATCCTGGACCATCAGGTACAGGGCCTCCCAAGCATCGACAACGAGCACCTGCTGTTTGAACGTCGCTACCGACTGATGGACAATGGTCTGCTTGCCTTTGACACGACCCTGCATGTGAAGTCCGAAAACAGAGAAATACAAAACTCCGTTTTACTGAATCCGCTTCGAAAAGAGCACTTGGAGGAACTCCTCTTGAAAAACGGCTTTGGGGCCCTGCAGTTTTTTGGAGATTTTAAAGGTGGTCCCTTGTTGGCCAACAGCACACCCCTGGTGCTGGCTGCACAGAAGATCTAAGGCAACAAAGCAGCGTCGGACTGCAACAATTCCACTACTTTCCGATCGATGGGAAAGGTCATATCTTCCGCCCTCAGCTCTTGCAAGCGGACCCAACGGAGTTGCTGACCGCCAGAACCAGGAGAGAATTGAGCCCTGCTGCACACAGGAAAGTCGGCCCGTGGTTCCAAATCCACCAAATAATAAATACTCAGCAGCTGGGTTTTTTCGAAAAACAGGGCGGCTTGAAAAAAATCGGTGGTATAGTAATGCGACAAAGACCTGACGCTTCCGATATGTTCTTCTTCAAACTCCCGGTACAAACACGCCACGGTGCCCTCCCCGTATTCGAGTCCACCCCCCGGAAACTTCGTCATTTCAATACCCTGAAAAACCTCGTCGGAAAGTAGAATATACCCTTCACGAACACACAAGCCGTAAACACGAATATTGAAAGTTCCATCCATAAGCAGGTCTTAAAGGTGAAACCGGCCCCCGGGTGAAGTTGTAAACCGTGAAAAAGATTAAACGTAAATGGGAGCCGGTCTCCCTGCAAAGCTAAAAAAGAAAGCGGCTTAGGCCAGCGCTTCGCGCCACTTTTTTCGTTCGGCCTCAATGTAGGTGAGCAAGGCCGACAAGTCTGAAGGATGAAACCACTGTATGGAAGCATCCCGGCGAAACCAGGAAAGTTGCTTACGTGCGTAGCGACGACTGTTCCGCTGAATCAATTCCAGTGCTCTATCCAATCCATACTCCCCCTCAAAATAAGCAAACAGCTCCTTGTAGCCCACCGTATTCAAGGCATTCAGGTCGCGATGGGGCCAAAGCGACCGCGCTTCCTCTTCCAAACCCTTGGCCAGCATCTGCTCCACCCTGAGGTCTATCCGTTCATACAACAAGGCACGGTCCATATGCAAGCCCACCCGTATGATTTGAAACGGACGCTTCTTCTTAGGTTGGGTACGCAGGGAAGAATAGGGTCGCCCGGTCATCAGGCAGATTTCCAGAGCGTGAATGACCCGCTTGGCATTTTTCAGGTCGACCTGCTTATAAAACTCCGGATCGAGCTGCTTCAGCTGCATGCGCAAAGATGCCAGTCCCTCTTCAGAAAATCGTGCCATCAGATCTTTTCGCAATTGCGGATCAACGGTCGGCAATTCATCAATGCCGTTGCAAAAGGCGTCCAGATACATCATAGATCCGCCCACCATAAACACCACATCCTTGTCCACAAAAGCTTCCTGAACACACCGAAGGGCATCCTGCTCAAACTCAAAGGCATTATAATAGTCAAAAACAGAACGGGTCCCCACTAAAAAGTGTGGGATTTCAGCCTGCTCTTCCGGAGTAGGCGCAGCAGTCCCTATGGGTATTTCACGATAAATCTGTCGCGAATCGGCCGAAATAATTACGCTGCTGTAGGCCTTGGCCAACGCCAAACCCGTCCTTGTCTTTCCTATTCCGGTTGGCCCTGCAACCACTACTACTGTTTTCATCATGCTGCTTTGCATAGCAAGACGAGGCGCTAATAATAATCCTCGGGCGCCTCACCCATATCCGGAAAATCATCCGAAAAGTCATCGGGAAAATCTTCGCCCAGGTCATCGGCATACAAATCGTCGTCCATAAAATCCTCTTCCGCCTCAAAATCAAAGGCTTCCTCTGCAAACTGAGGAGGCGGAGTCCCTTCCAGACGAACCACCCTGGGGGTCTCCAAATCCCCCTCGGTGATGTGGGTCAGCTCCATGAACAAGACCCTTTCGGCAAAAAGGTCGAAGGCATACAAAAGGCGTTGTTTCGGCGCTGTCAACAAATCTTCCAGCTTCACAGCATCCATAACGGCCCCCTCACCACCGTCCGTCATATCCAAAAGGGTAAGCTCTTTTTCCTTCTGCCAATCCTCATCCGTTAAAAAGAAAGAAGTCATTTGGGTCGCATCAAAATTCAAATGCTGTTGAATCGTTTGGTGCAGGTCCAAAAAGGTGGCGCTGCCACCCATCGCCAAATCGAAAAGAAAATCATCGGACTCGTTGCTTATGGCCCGGAAAAAATAGATCATATTGAGCAATCCTTTTAGTAATGTAACAGTTACCCCCTAACGGATAAGCAAAGAACTTTGTTTCATAAGCTTAGTTATTTATAAAACAAAGGCTGCGAAATTAAGACAAACTTTTCTATTTTGCACCAGCAAAAACCAAAAGATGCGCCTGCTCCATACAATCATTTTACTCCTGACGCTTGTGCGCTCCTCTGCGGCCGACTGTCAGGAAAACAACCAGCAGAACCAAGGTGACCTCAAAGGATTTGATTCACTGGCCGCTTTAGGTGAAAGCATCCTGAGTCGCCTCACCTTTGAAAGCGACCAAGGCATTTGGACGGTATATCCGGCCGGAGGCTATTCGCAACGTACCGGACTGGAATTTGGACTCATGCCGGTTTACAGTTGGAAAAACCTAAAGCGGGAGACCCCTGTAGGAACGGTAAACACCCTCTCCTCTTCCCTGCAATTCTCCACCAAAGGCATGGTGGAACTGCGCAGCGAACTGGATTGGTATCATTCTCCCGATTGGCAGCTTTCGGTCAGACTGGAAGCACTGCGTATCCATGACCAATACTGGGACGCCTGGTCGCTGCCCCAAAGCAATACAGCCAACAACTACGAAGCCAAAAGGCTGGGTCTAAAAATGCAAGTGCTGCGTCATGCAGGTCATCGCATCTACACCGGGCTCCACACCCAAGTCTGGCACCATCAATTTAAGCCAGAGGATGCCGATGCTTCCTTTGGCGGACACACAGGCAGCTCGGGTGACTGGCTGACAGGTGCGGGACCTGTAATTGTAATGGACCGGCGCGACCATGTCCTCTACCCCCGAAGGGGCAGCTACATGCAGGCTTCCTGGGCCCTTTTCACACACGAGAAGGGGAACGTCTACCAAAATTACCTAATGGATTTCAGGCACTTTATCGACGCCGGGAAACCGGTTGTGGCACTACAGGGCCTTTGGGAATACGCCTCAGGCAATCTGCCCTTTTATGGGCTGCCCCTCCTGGGCGGCAAAGATCGCCTCCGTGGCATTGGTCATTCCAAAAGAGTGGTAGACCAGGCTGTCTGGCTGCTTAGAGGCGAGCTTCGTATGCCCTTGTGGTGGCGCTTTGGGGCTGTTGCTTTTGTCGAAACCGGACAAGCTTCCGCCCGCCCTTCCTTCGATTGGAACGAGCTGATTTTCTCTCAGGGGGGCGGATTAAGATTTCGCATTCTACCTAAGGAACCCCTCCACATCCGGGTGGATGTCGCCTGGAGCTCTGCCGGCACACAGGGCCTCTTTATCTCCTTGAAGGAAGCCTTTTGAAAACAAAGAAAGGCTACCCAATGGGCAGCCTCTTCTTTTTATTTCACCTTCAATAATCTTATTTCATAAAGGAGGTCAGCATCCAAACCAACTTCTCCTGCTGACTGATGTAGTCTGAAATCAAAGCCAGTGTTCCTTCGTCTTCGGCAGCTTCGGCCACAGGCAAAATTTCTCTTTCCATTTTTATCAGCACCTCCAGATTGTTCAAAACAGCAGCCATTGTAGAAGCGGCATCACACTTGTCCTTCTCTGCCTTGATGCTGCTCACTTTGAGGTAATCTTCAAAAGCATGCAGGGGCTTACCGCCTACGGTAAGAATGCGCTCAGCGATTTCATCGATTTTTTCAACGGCATCATCGTAGAGCTCCTCGTACTTGGCGTGCAGCACAAAAAAGCGCTCTCCCTTAATGTTCCAATGGAAACCACGGAGGTTTTGATAATACACCTGGTAGTTGGCCAGCAATTCATTCAACTTTTCTGCTACTGCAGCAGACTCTTTTTCTTTCAATCCTAAAATCTCTGTTATCTTCTTCATAAGGTATGGTATTTAAAAAAGTTTTTAGCCCTGTGTATGACCAAAGGGCGGTATGGTTTAACTTTCTATGCTTCTTCAAAGATAGAATAATTGCAGCTTTTATTCAAATAGCTTCTATTTATGTTGCATTCTCGTACTCGATATGTAATGCGTTCTGTTTTCTTGGTGGAGACGCTCGAGAAAATCCGCAATCAAGACAACCCCAAGGCCATTCTGAAAAAGATTTGAAAATGTGCCCACAATACAGGGGAATGAGTCTCCAGACAAAGGGTCCCTGAAGCGATGCTTCAGGGACCCTTTCTTTAGATCCTCTGCCTCATCGACAGCATCTATTTGGCATTCTCTAATTTAATCAGGTTCAGCGCCGAACCGGCTTTAAACCATTCTATTTGCTGCGCATTATAGGTATGCAAGACCTTGAAGCTTTCTTTCTGACCATTGGCATGAACCAACTCAACCGTGAGTGGCCGCTCCGGTGCAAAACTTTCCAAATCTATCAAATTAATGACATCGTCTTCCTGAATCCGGTCGTAATCTGCCTCGTTCTCAAAGGTGAGGGCCAACATACCCTGTTTCTTCAAATTGGTTTCATGAATACGGGCAAAACTCTTCACCAAAACAGCCCTTACGCCCAGGTGACGCGGCTCCATAGCAGCATGCTCCCTTGAAGAACCCTCACCATAGTTGTGGTCACCCACCACAATGGAGTCAACCCCTGCGGCTTTATAAGCACGCTGAACAGCAGGAACCGCATCGTAGGCACCGGTCAGTTGGTTTTTCACCTTATCCGTAGCATCGTTGAAGTAATTGACCGCTCCGGTCAACATGTTGTTCGAGATATTGTCGAGATGACCACGGAAGCGCAACCAGGGACCGGCCATGGAAATATGGTCGGTGGTACATTTGCCTTTGGCCTTAATCAAAAGCCGTAAACCAGTCATATTTTGTCCATCCCAGGGTGCAAAAGGCTCCAGCAGCTGAAGCCGCTCGGATTCCGGATTTACCAGCACTTCAATTCCACTGCCGTCCGCAGCAGGGGCCTGATAACCGGCATCCTTCACGGCAAAACCTTTGGGCGGCATATGCAAACCTGCCGGCTCGTCCAGTTTCACGGCCTTACCTTCTTCATTCACCAGGGTGTCGGTCACCGGATTAAAAGTCAGGTCTCCCGCTATGGCAAAAGCCGTTACAATTTCGGGAGAGGCCACAAAAGCGTGCGTATTCGGGTTGCCATCGTTGCGCTTGGCGAAATTTCTGTTGAAGGAAGTAATGATGGAATTGGGCCGCTGGGGATCGTTGGTATGCCGTGCCCATTGACCGATACAAGGTCCACAGGCATTGGCCAGAACCACGCCGCCAATCTGATCAAAATCGGCTAAAAAGCCATCCCGATCAACGGTATAGCGTACCTGTTCAGAACCCGGAGTAATGGTAAACTCAGCTTTCACCTTCAGCTTTTTATCACTGGCCTGACGGGCAATAGAGGCCGCCCGTGAAATATCTTCATACGAAGAGTTGGTACAGGAACCTATCAAGCCCACCTCGAGTTCTTTGGGCCAGTTGTTCTTTTTCACTTCGGCAGCAAACTGCGACAGTGGTGTAGCCCGGTCGGGCGTGAATGGTCCGTTGATGTGCGGCTCCAGCTCCGAAAGATTGATCTCAATGACCTGATCAAAATATTTTTCAGGCTGGGCATAAACTTCCTCATCTCCGGTTAAATGCTGCTTTACCTCATCGGCCAAACCAGCGACTTCAGGCCGGTCGGTCCCACGCAGGTATTCGGCCATACTCTCGTCGTAACCAAAGGTTGAGGTTGTTGCGCCAATTTCAGCCCCCATGTTGCAAATGGTGCCTTTACCGGTAGCTGAGAGACTGCGTGCCCCCTCGCCAAAATATTCCAGAATGGCCCCGGTCCCACCTTTAACAGTTAAAATACCTGCCACTTTCAAAATCACATCCTTGGCAGAAGCCCAACCGCTCAAGCGACCGGTCAGCTTAACACCAATCAATTTGGGAAACTTCAACTCCCAGGGCATGCCGGCCATTACATCCACGGCATCGGCACCACCAACACCAATGGCAATCATACCCAAACCTCCGGCATTCACAGTGTGCGAATCGGTTCCGATCATCATTCCTCCGGGAAAAGCATAATTTTCCAAAACAACCTGGTGAATGATGCCCGCACCCGGCTTCCAGAAGCCGATCCCATACTTGTTGGACACCGAAGCCAGAAAATCAAAGACTTCCTTACTGGAATTTAAAGCGCTTTTTAAATCCGCAACAGCGCCATCTTTAGCCTGAATGAGGTGATCGCAGTGTACCGTGGAAGGAACTGCTGCTTTATCACGACCTGCCTGCATAAACTGCAACAAAGCCATCTGTGCCGTAGCATCCTGCATGGCTACGCGGTCCGGTGCAAAGTCCACATAAGATTTCCCTCGCTCAAAGGCTTGCTGAGGCAGCTCACCGGAAAGGTGCGCATACAAAATCTTCTCTGTTAAGGTAAGGGGGCGGTTCAATACCTTTCGGGTCTGCTCCACCTTTTCCCCAAAATGGGCATACACCCTGCGAATCATGTCAATATCAAATGCCATAGTCCAGTAGTGATTTATCTGTTAGCTGTTTATTAATATCAAAAATACACAAAAAAAGTCATTCCAATTAATAACAGTCGTTGGGGCGCTTTTGTTTTAAACAAAATTAGGGTTTCCGCCTCCCCGGAACACTGAATAGGAGGATAAAACAGTAAAAAAGGTAGAACCTTGTTGAAACTACAGCGGCGAAATGTCGGGAAAGCTTCCTCCGCTCAAAAAAAGAACTATACTTGCCGCTGAACAAGTAAATACAAAACCAAATTTTATGAAAACACGGCGTAGAATAAGTTTACTGACCTTGTCGGTCCTTGGATTAGCTTCCACCATCTGGGCGCAAAACCCCATCATCACACATAAATATACCGCAGATCCGGCCGCCCTGGTCCACAACGACAAAGTGTATTTATACGTTGGGCACGATGAAGCCAAAGCCCACGAGAACCATTATGTACTTAATGAGTGGCTGATCTTTTCGTCCGACGACATGGTCAACTGGACAGAAGAGGCCGCCTTTCCTGCCTCGGCCTTCGAGTGGGCCAAGGGGGAAGCATGGGCCGCACATGTTGTAGAAAAAGAGGGAAAGTTTTACTGGTATGTTACGGTGGAGCACGGTACCATTCCCGGGAAATCCATAGGTGTGGCCGTATCCGATTCGCCCACCGGTCCTTTCAAGGACGCCCTGGGCAAGGCGCTTATCACCAACGACATGACGACCGAACATTCGGACAGCTATTGGGACGACATTGATCCTGCGGTTTTCATAGACGACGATGGGAAGGCCTATATGTACTGGGGCAATGTGGTATGCTATTGGGCCCAGCTCAAGGACAATATGGTAGAGCTCGACGGCCCCATCCACACCGTTGATTTACCGCATTTTACCGAAGCGGCTTACATCCATAAAAAAGGAGATTGGTACTACCTCACTTATGCCTATATGTTCCCTGAGCGTACCGCCTATGCCATGAGCAAAAGCGTTACCGGTCCCTGGGAATTCAAAGGCCTGCTCAACGAAGTGGCCGGCAACACCAACACCAACCATCAGAGCATCATCGAATTCAAAGGAAAGGATTATTTCATTTACCACAATGGGGTAATTCCAACAGCTGGTGGAAGCTACCGCAGATCGGTTTGTGTGGACTACCTCTACTACAACGAAGACGGCACCATGCAGAAAGTCATTATGACTTCGGAGGGAGTAGCTCCGGCCCGCTAAAAACAGGAAAGCTCTTTACCCCACCCTGCCAATAGGCAAAAAGCCCTTTGTAAAACGAAGGGCTTTTTTTATCTTTGCGGTGCCACGATTTTAACAAATAGTGCTACTATGTCCATTTTTTCATCCCCTGTTCCTGGCAACAGCCTGGCTGGCCTCTGCCTTTTTATGCTTTGCACCTGGAACCATGCAAGCGCCGCCCAATCCTCAAAAAGCACCCAGCCGGAAACCCTCAGCGCCAGCGACACAATACAATTGGTGGAAGTCACCATTACCGGAGGACTTTCTACCCGGGTTCGAAGAACCGGGGAGGCGCTTTTTACCG
>DUOK01000227.1 GCA_012838865.1 Bacteroidales bacterium
CCGTCTTCCTCCCCCGGCTCGGCATCCAGAGCAGGGGCTCCGGAAGGAGCGCCGGAGTCGGTGGAGTCACCTTCTCCTTCTGTAGCGGTGTTTTCTTCTCCTTCTGTAGTGGTGTTTTCTTCTCCTTCCGATTCGTTGTTTTCTTCACCTTCCCCTGCAGGGACTTCGTTATTAATGGGGTTGTAGATCGTTTCCTTTAAAACCCACAAGCCCGGAAGGTCTTCGTGAATAATTTCATTTTTTGAATCACCGCCGCAGGAGGTCGTCAGCAGAAGAAACAAAAAAGCGCCCAAAACACTATAGAAGTAAGGATTGTAAAGCTTTTGCATAATGATTTTTTGTTAAAATTTGGATTGTGCTTAAAGGCAGGTCAAACACCCGGGTGCAGTCCACGCCCGGGCCATGATACGAAATTATTGTTTAAAAGTTCTGTTTTTCGGCCAAAATACCGGCTTGGTCGCCCGCTTTATGTACGTGGAGCCGCCGGTGTTTGCAGGTAAAAGTCGCGCAGCGACTGAAATACGTTATACCCGTACAACAGGATGTTTTTGCTTTCGCCCAGCACCTCCATGTATATGACATTGACCCGGGTGCGACCCTCTCCATCACGAATCCGTCGAATCTGGTCGAGTCGGAAATCTTCCAATAATTGCATCAGGGTGCTTTGTTTGTTTTTCAATTCACCCAGGGCGTCGAAGCGTTTTTCTTTTTCGTAGTGCACCAAAAAGTGAATAAAAGCCGAAAGTTCCTCCAATACCGTATTCAAATCCTGTTGTTGGGCCGGAGTGAGTCCCCTGTGCTGATTGTCGAGGTGTCTGAAAATCGGGGGACCTATAATAACTAAGGTGTTGGCCAGTTCGCTCAAATAGTCGAGGGCTTGAACAAAGAGATGGCCCGTATCCTGAACCTCAGCCGGCAGTTTGCTGTAGGCCCTGAATAATTCGGTTTTGTAACTTTTGAGTGCCTTCTGCAAATCGCCGCTTTTATCCATGGCTTCCCTAACCTGCCTGTGATCTTCCTTAATGAGGCCATTGATCAGCATGAAATAGATTTTTGAAATCTCCAGGAGCTGCCTGCGAATTTTTTCTCTGCCGGTTTCACGCAGCCAGCCAATGCCCTCCATTTTCTCATGGCGGAAACTTTCATGGCTCAGCTTGTCGCGCCGCACTTTTTCGCGGTGGTAGCGTCCCGTGCGCCAAATCACCACCACTACGGCAGCCGTCAGCACTACCGCTACCGGCCATCCGCCGTAAAAAAGGGCCAGACTAAAGACAAAGGCACCTAAAAAGGCTGCACAAGCGGTGATGAACCAGCCTCCCAGTATGGACAGAACCCCGGCCAGGCGGTACACTGCGCTTTCTCTTCCCCAGGCCTGGTCGGCAAAGGAAGTCCCCATAGCCACCATAAAAACCACAAAAGTAGTAGAAAGCGGAAAGCGCAAATAGGTGCCCAGTGAAATCAGCAGACTGGCGATGACCAGATTTACCGAAGCGCGCACCGTGTCGAAAGAAGTCACTTCGTTACCCAGCGTTGGTCGCTCCGTTGCCAAAGGGGCCTCAAAGCGGGAGGCCACAAAATGGTGAACCCCCCGGGGCAAGCGTGCAGTGGTCTTCTCATACATATTCAGGAAGCTGCGCACCATTTTTCGCGAAAGGGGCGAAGGTTCAAAATGTTCACGGCCCGCCGTCTGGCGACCCAGGTACACTTCCGTTTCGGTGACCGACTGCAGCTTGCGTGAACGAAACAGGGTGAGAATCATGACCAGGGCGGCTGCCGCAAAAAAGGACATGTACACCCAGTCGGTAAAATAGTGGGCGCGAATCCAGTCCTTGGTCAGGAAAGTCAGGGGAAAAGCATCGTAAACTGCTTCCGGTGTTTTACTGAATACCTTCAGGCTCTCGATGCCTGTGAGCGGAAGCCCTATGAAATTAACCAGATCGTTGGCGGCAAATGAAAGCGCCAGGGCAAAGGTGCCAAAAATCACGACCAGACGCGGAATGTCCAGGTGAAAAAGCATGGCCAGGCCGTAGAGGAGCGAAAAAGCAACAACAAAGCTGGCCCCCAGCACGGTCCAGCTGCCCAGGGCGCCAATACTCATAAAGTTCTCTTCAAAGAAAATGCCGCCCATCCCTTTTTTGAGTACCATAAAGAGCAGGGTGGTGATGGCCAGGGCGCCAAAAAGGGCAAAGAGCAGGCGGTAGCGACCGGTATGGCGGAAAGAAAACACCAGACGGGTGAAGAATTGCGCCGCCGCGCCCAAAAGAAAAGCCAGAAAAATGGAGATAAGAATACCGGCAAAAATCAGAAAGATGCCGTCGGCATTGATCAGACGGGCATAGTGGTCGCCCGTTCCACTGCGTCCCAGCATAATGGCCAGGGCTCCGCCGAGTAGTCCAAATACCAGGGCCAGCGTGGTCGAAGTGGGGAAACCAATGGTGTTGTAGGCATCGATCAGCAGGATGTTGGCCAAAATTACACCCACAAAAATGATGAGCAGTTCGTGCAGCATAAAATGCTCAGGATGAATAACGCCGCTGCGGGCCACCTCCATCATGCCCCCCGAGAAGAAAACACCCACCAGCAGTCCGACACTCGAAACCCAAAGAATGGTTTTGCGCTTGGCGGCTTTGGAGCCCATGGCCGAATTCAGGAAGTTGACGGCATCGTTGGACACCCCCACCACCAGGTGGTAGGCCGCTAAAAGAACCAGCAAGAAAACAACAAGGCCAAGGAGTAAAGACATTCCGATGCAATTTAGTCCTCAAAAATAAGCTTTCGAAAGTTCAGAATGAAAAGGTTTAATGTTAAGTTTAGGTTATAATTTTGTGTTGGTTCCGTCATCCTGTTTGCTCATTAAGTTAGCATTCAGGCTGTTAGCCTGTTTACACAGACTTAACATGAGCAGCTCACAAATAGTATTGGAGGAGCAATGCTTTTTTGGCTTAATTTTGTTGGTATCAGGAATTAAAAGAGAGCTTAGTAAATGAAACCTGTCGCACCCCAGCGCATTGCCGGGTACATCACCCTCAGTTTTTTGGTGCTGGCCATAGCCTTTTTGTTGGTAACCACCTTGTTCCAGAACGGATGGCTGGCATTGCTCATCAGCATTCCCGTTTTCACCGTACTCATATTTTACCTGGTGAACTATTTCATCAATGCCTTCATCTACGCCAAAATAAAGCCCATTTACAAGACCATTCACAACTTTAAGCCCTCTCTGAAGAGCGTTTCGGCCCTTAAAGACGATGTTTTTTCTGAGGTGAACCGGGAAGTAGGAGAGTGGATGAAGGGACAAATACAGGAAGTGCAACAGCTGCGTCAGCTCGAGCAGTACCGCAAAGAGTACCTTGGCAATGTGTCGCACGAGCTCAAAACGCCCATCTTCAATATTCAGGGCTACATCATGACTCTGCTCGACGGGGGACTCGAGGACCCGAACATCAACAAGCTCTATTTGGAACGGACCGAGAAGAGCATCGACCGCATGATTTCCATCATCAGCGATTTGGAAGCCATAGCCAAGCTCGAATCCGGCGAACTGGAGATGGAAAAGGAGGTCTTCAACCTCTATCAGCTGATCGAAGACGTATTTGAGCTGCAGGAAATACGGGCACGCGATCGCAAAGTCGCCCTGCGTTTCGGCAAGTCGCTCGATCGTCACACCATGGTGCTGGCCGATAAGCAGCGCATCTTTCAGGTACTCAGCAACCTGGTGGTCAATGCCATTCACTACAGCAATGAGGGCGGCAACGCCACAGTAAGTTTCGACGATATGGACAAGTTGGTGCTGGTGCAGGTACGTGATTCCGGCGTCGGCATCCCCGCCGCCGAACTGCCCCGCATATTTGAACGTTTTTACCGGGTCGACAAGAGTCGCTCGCGCGAGCAGGGCGGTACCGGGTTGGGACTGGCCATTGTTAAGCACATTATAGAAGCACACGGACAAACCATAAACGTCAGCAGTACGCCCGGCAAGGGCAGTTCTTTCACCTTCACCCTCGAAAAAGCCCGTTAATGAACCCCTAAAGATGATGCCTTATGCAAGAGAACGAAAACTATAAAATATTGCTCGTAGACGACGAGCCCGACATCCTCGAATTTTTGGCCTACAACCTTAAGAAGGAGGGCTTTCAGGTACAAACCGCCCAAAACGGTCGAGAGGCCCTGAAAGTAGCCCAGGAGCAGCTGCCCCATTTGATTGTTTTGGATGTGATGATGCCCGGCATGGACGGGATAGAAACCTGTGAGGAAATCAAGAAGCAGCCCCAACTGCAAGATAGTCTCGTAGCTTTTTTGACCGCCCGTGGGGAGGACTATTCACAAATCGCCGGCTTTGAGGCCGGCGCCGACGATTACATTGCCAAGCCCATCAAACCCAAGGTGCTCGTCTCTCGGGTCCGCGCCCTGCTCAAGCGCTTCAGGCCGGCGTCCGAAGGAGAGGCCGATGGCGGTAAAGGCCTTATTGTTATTGGCGAGCTCACCATCGATCGGGAGCGTTATGTCGTGCAGCTGAGGGACCAGGAGCTCAACCTGCCTAAGAAAGAATTTGAACTCCTGCTTTTGTTGGCCTCCAAACCCGACAAGGTGTTTACCCGCGACGAGATTTACAACGCTGTGTGGGGCGACAACATCATCGTAGGCGATCGCACCATCGACGTACACATCCGCAAACTCCGCGAAAAAATTGGTCAGGACCACATTCGCACCATCAAGGGCGTAGGCTATAAGTTTTTGGAGTAAGCGGGGAGCTGCGCACTTAACAATTTCTTAAAAGAGTGGTAATGATTTGTTGACCCGACTTTCCTTTGCTTTCCTGTTACTTTGCTGCTGTAGAATACACACATACAACAGGAATTTAAGATGAGAAAGTTTTTAAGAGGGATAAGTATCGCAGGGATACTTATTTTGTCGGGAATTCAGAGCCTTTACAGTCAGGATGGAAGTATCCGTGGAGTGGTAGTAGATCCGACGACCGGAGAAACCCTGGTAGGAGCGGCCGTTGTTATTGAAGGTACGTTTACCGGATCAACCACCGACTTTGACGGGATTTTTGAATTAGGAGGACTTGCTGCCGGACACTATAACCTGCAGGTTTCCTTTATTTCTTATAAGCCGCTTTTGCTCGAAGGGGTAGAGGTGCGTTCCGGTGAAACCACCACGCTGGATATTGAGCTGCTCAGCGACACCCAGGTTCTGGAAGGAATCGTTGTTCAGGCCCGGGTACTGCGGAACCGGGAAAACATTTTGCTGCTCGACCGCCAGAATGCGGTAGAGATGGTGCAGAGTATCGGGGCGCAGGAGTTGTCCCGAAAAGGTGTCGGCGATGTGGCTTCCGCTGTTACCAAGATCAGTGGCATATCCAGACAGGAAGGCAGCAGTCGCGTCTTCATCAGAGGCCTGGGCGATCGCTACAATGCCACCACCCTCAATGGCTTGCCCATACCCTCCAATAATCCGGAGGAGAAAAATATTTCCCTCGATTTATTCAGCACCGACCTGGTGGAGTACATCGCAGTAGATAAGGTGTACAACAACGAGATCTATGGAGACTTTGCCGGAGGCAACGTCAACATAGCGTCAAAGGATTTTACCGGAGACCCCTTCCTGCAGCTAAGTGTTGGTGGAGGGGCCAACGAACAAGCCCTGGGCGCCTCTTCCTTTCAGCTTAAAAGCGGACCCGGTTTTTGGGGCTACGACCGCAGTACACCGGCCACCAGTCTCAGCCGTTTCTCCTTCCCGCACGACTACACCACCACCACCCAAACACCACTTAATCAGTCGTGGACCTTGTCGGGGGGACAAGCCTGGCAGTTGTCGGGGAGCAAAGAACTCAATGTTTTTGCCACGGCAGGGTTTGACAACGACTATGGCTATAGGGAAGGCATTACCTTGAATGTGAACAACAGTGGCTATGCTTCCAAAGATTTGCGTACCCAAAACTACAGTTACAGTACCAACGCTACCGGCATGCTTAATCTGGGTTTTAAATGGAACGACAGGCATCGAATGCATTATAACCTCGTGTATGTCAACTCATCGAACAACAGCAACGAGAATTATTACGGAACCATCCTCGATATCGCCGATTACGACAACGGCCTTTTGCTGCGGCGTTCGTTCGAACAAAACACCGTTCTGATTAACCAGCTGTTGGGACAGCATACCCTCGGTGCAAGCAGCGAACTAAACTGGGGCTTATCCTACAATGGCGTAAGCAGTCGGCTTCCCGACCGGATTCAAAATACCTTTAGGCAGTTGGACAATGGGGCTTATGTATTTGGCCAGAATCAGATTACCGATAACCACCGTTACCGGCAGCGTCTGGATGAGGATGAGCTGGCTTTTAATGCGGCCTTTTCTCATCGGGTCGGCGACCCTGCCGGCCAACAGCCCCTCCGCTTCACCCTGGGCTACTCCGGACGTTTTAAGCAGCGCGATTTTGAGGCCACGCAGTTCAATTTCCGCATACATACCGATCAGCGCAATACCGAGATTGATCCTGAGCGTTTGAGTGCATTTTTCAACCAGGAATTACTCGATAGGGGCAATTACTTTCGCATCGAGACTTTCCGGGGCAGCGCAGAGGTGCCCAACGCCCTCCGGCCACAGGTATACGGAGGGGAGCAGCTGGTGCATGCCGGCTGGTTGACCACCGAGTACCGGCCTGGATCCAAGTTTACCCTGGTATTGGGTTTGCGTGGAGAAATGTTGCAGCAGACCGTCAGCTGGAATACCCAGCTGGACCCCAGCGATCGCAAAGACCTTTTAGAAGACTTTGCTTTGTTGCCCAGTTTAAATGGACGATATGTCCTCAACGAGCAACAGAATATTCGCTTTGGCTTGAGCAAGACCCACACCCTCCCGCAGTTTAAAGAAAGAGCTCTTTTCATATACGAAGATGTTACCCAGGTAAAATTGGGTAATCCCGACTTGTACCAGTCGGACAACTATAACCTGGATTTGGGCTGGGATTGGTATCCCGCCTCCGGAGAACTGATAGCTCTGGGGCTTTTTGGAAAGTACATCAATAACCCCATCAACGAGGTCACCATTTCATCTGCCACCAACGACATTTCCTTTTTGAACACCGGCGATTGGGGCTATGTGGGCGGCTTCGAAGTGGAAGTTCGCAAGCTGCTCTGGGAGGGACTGCGGTCCCGGGTTCAGTCCGGATTAAACGCCTCCTACATGCTCACCAATCAGGAGTTGTCGTCCGAGAAAGTGAGCACAGAGACCCCTTACAGGGTGCAGTTTACCCACGACGAGGCGCGCTTTACCGGT
This sequence comes from Bacteroidales bacterium, assembly GCA_012838865.1. Lineage (GTDB taxonomy): Bacteria > Bacteroidota > Bacteroidia > Bacteroidales > Marinilabiliaceae > Geofilum. The sequence continues at coordinate 7,282 of DUOK01000227.1, forward strand.
GCTTCGGACTGGCTGCTGAATGCAGATTTGAGCTACCAGTACCGTTGGAACGAGGACGAAAACATACTGATGGCCACCCTGGGTTATCAGTATTTCTCGGAGAAGGTTTATGCCCTGGGGACCAATGATCGGGGCAATATGATCAACAAGCCCTTTGGACTGCTCGATTTGGTGGTGCGACTCGAGAAGGGCCGTTTTTCCACCGCCTTCAGTGCCAAAAACCTGTTGAATCCTGCTGTGGAAACTTATCAGGCCAACAGCAATCAGGATGTACTTATCGAGTCCTACCGACGTGGCCTGGATTTGGGCCTGAGTCTGACCTACCGTTTTTAATGGCGCTTAACCAAAACTTAACCTTAAGAAAGCACAGGCTTAACGCCTGCCATACAGTGATAAACTACTTTTACATCAGCACAAATAAGTAAATTAAAACCTGAAAAAATGAAGAAATTGATTTTTAACAAAGGACTTTTTAAAGTCGTATTGATGGCCGCTTTTTTGGTCGGCACACTCAGCGCTTGTAGCGATGATGATGACGATGACGATAACAACAACGAGCTTCCCGTTATCGACCACAATGATTTTAAAGGAGACCTCAGTGAGGATGTGGTTTTAGATCCAACCAAGGTATATAAGCTCACCGGTCTGGTTAAAGTGAAAGAAGGTGCCTCCCTGACCCTGCCTGCCGGAACCCGTGTAGAGGCCGTTGGAGGAACCTCTGCCGCCATCATCGTAGAGCAGGGTGCTCAGATTTTTGTAAACGGAACTGCTTCTGCGCCGGTCGTGCTGACCTCCGGTTTGTCGAACCCCAGCCGGGGCGACTGGGGTGGTGTTGTTATTGCCGGTCGTGCCACCTGTAACTCTGGTGGCGGGATGACAGAAGTCGGAGATGTGGCCTATGGCGGAGAGGTGGACAACGACAACAGCGGAAGCATCCGTTATTTGCGCATTGAGTGGTCGGGTGCTGCCTTTAACAGCGAAAAGGAGTACAACGGACTGTCCCTCTTTGGCGTAGGCAGTGGCACCACCATTGAGTATGTTCAGGTGCACGAGAATGCCGATGACGGCATCGAGTTTTACGGCGGAACCGTTTCGGCCAATTACTTGGTGTCCAGTCATATCGAGGACGATATGTTCGACTGGACCGAAGGCTGGACCGGCAGTGGCAGCAACTGGTTTGGAAAGAATGATCAGGGTTATGGCAATCGTGGTTTCGAAGGCGACAACTGGTCGAGCAACCACAGCGCTGAACCTTTTGCCAATCCCCAGTTGTCGAACATCACCCTTATTGGCAGTGGCGTACAGGGCAACGAAGATCAGGGTATGGAGCTGCGTGCGGGAACCAAAGGCCAAATTGACAATGTGGTTTTGAAGAACTGGAACATTGGTATTCGGGTGACTGGCGACGTAAGTTCAGGTCATTTTGGAAACGGTCTTTCGGTAAGCAATGTACGTTTTATCGACATTGCAGGAGACAAGGTGTATTCGCGCAATGACGAGGGCACTGCGGTGGATATTCCCGAAGGCGCTTACAGCGAAAACGAGGCAGCCACCGGTGCCGGCGCCGGAGCTGAAGTCCCTGAATGGGCCAAAGGCTGGACCATCGGATTGTAAACCGATCGATTGCATTAACACCAAAAAGGGGAGCTGTCGCGAGACAGCTCCCCTTTTTCTGGTGCAAAAGTGCCGGGCGTCCGGCTATTCCTTTAACTTCTGAATTTCCTTGTGGTGCTGAACCACCAGGTTCTCGTATTTCTGTCGGGCCCGCTGCCGGTAGTCCTCAAATTCTTCCTTCATTTTTTCCAGTTCCTTTTTAGTCCTGTTGGCCGTGTGGTTGCTGCGTTGAAACAGGAACAGCGCTGCTCCGGTTGCTATCAGCAAGGCAAAAAATACGAAAAGAACCAGACTGATAAATACGGGTTTGGCCATAGACAGGCCCAGAAATTGGAAGGCGTTTTTCTCGCGTTCGCTTGTCTCCAGTCTGGTCTTGGTTTTTTCGAGTTCGCCATTGAGTTGGCCAATAACTGAATCGCGGGCTGCAACGGTTTGCCTGAGTTCGGCAATGTTTTGGTTTTTAAGGTCGAGGGTATCCGAGACGTTTTTCTTTAATTGTCTGAACCAAACATCCGTAATCATCACGTAGTTCTGCCACTTGGAGGCCTCCGTCTCCACAAAATTCAACTGCTCTTTGATGCCCGCATCCTGGATGTAGGCTTTCTGGGCGTGGGTGTAGCCAACGCTCAGCCACAGCAAGAGCCCAAGGTATACTATCTTTCGCATAAGGGATTTTTTGGTTTTCCGATAAAGGGCTAACGCAGGGGGCTTGCGATTTATTGCGGCAGAAGGCTAAAAAGAGAGACGGGTCGTCTCTCTTTTTTATATTCTTGCTTTTTTAAGAAAGGGTTGTATCTAAAACGGGAAATCTTCTTCGAAACTCACGGCAGCTGCCTCGCCCTCCTCGGGCAAATCGGCCAGCACATGCTTTCCGTTTCCGTTGACATAAATCGCGCGGAAAGGGGCCGGAACGGGACAGGGGTATTCGCAGGCGCCACAGCCAATGCAAATGCTTTCATCTACCTCCGGTATCATTAAGCCGTTTTTATAGGGGACCATTTTCACGGCCTTGGTGGGACAGTGCTCCGAGCAGGCCCCGCAGTCGGTGCCGTCGGTATGTACAATGCAGTTGTGTTTTACAAACACCACTTTTCCCAATTGGGTCCGTTGCTTTTCTTCCATCGGAAGTGGCAGAATGGCGCCGGTGGGACAGGCTTCGGCACATTTGTGGCAGTCGAAATTGCAATAGCGGGTTTCGTAATCCATAAAGGGCTGCATAAATCCCACGAGGCCGTATTGGGTGAGGGAGGGCTGCAGTACGTGGGTGGGACAGGCCGATACGCAGAGGGAGCAGGCCGTGCAGATTTGGTTGAAGCGCTCCACACTTCCGGCTCCCGGAGGTGCCGGAAAGTAATCGCGCTCGTTGCGGATGAGCTCGTGCCGGCTTTCGGGTAACTGGTGCTTCTTTAAGGCGTAAAGACCCGGTCCGGCCATCAGGGCGGCTCCTGTAAGCAGGAGCTGGCGTCTTTGCTGACTGTGTTCCGTCTGCGACTTAGCGGCACTAAGAACCTGCGAAGTAGCCTGAACTGTTGCTGTGGGGGGCGTTTTTTTTGCGCTGGTCGGCGCCTTCTGCCCCCCGGCATTATTGGTCCCTTTAACCCGGCCCAGCAGCATGGCGGCGTCGTCGCAGACTTCCAGGCAATTGAAACAAGTCACGCAGCGGCTCATGTCCACCGTATGATTTTTTATGCTGAGGCACCCGCCTCATAAGCGGCTTTAACAATACGGCCCACCAGTTCGGGGTTGGTATTGGCCGCGCGTTCGGGACTGGTATCCCAGCCAATGTTCGGCTTCACCAGCACTTCATATCCTTTGTGTTTTTTGTCAACAGGGGGCCAGGGGGAGGAAGACTGAAAGTCCTTGTACAGCCTGATTCAGGACGTGCATGTTCTTAATAATCTGCACTTTCCTTTAAAAATACAATAAAAGTAAAAAGGGC
>DUOK01000228.1 GCA_012838865.1 Bacteroidales bacterium
CTGGATCAACTCTCTAAACGCTAACAACAAAATGCAGGCACCAAACTTCCGGGTAGGCATGGGCTACGACGTGCACCAACTGGCCCCCGGCTACAAACTGTGGATAGGTGGTATCGAAATCCCTTTTGATAAGGGTTCTGTTGGTCATTCGGACGGCGACGTACTCATTCACACCCTGTGCGACGCCCTGTTGGGCGCCGCCAACCTTAGGGACATTGGTTTTCATTTTCCCGACACCGCTCCGGAGCTCAAGGGCATCGACAGCAAAATACTCCTGAAGAAAACCCTGGCGTTGCTGCGCAGCAAGGGCTATGAAGTGGGAAATCTGGACGCCACCATCTGCCTCCAACAACCCAAAATCAATCCCTACATTCCACAAATGCAGGAGGTGCTTTGTCGCGTTATGGATATAAGTGCGGACCAGCTTTCCATCAAGGCCACCACCACCGAAAAACTGGGCTTTGTGGGCAAGGGAGAAGGAATTTCGGCCTACGCCACCGTACTTATTTACAAGGTTTAAAAGAGCAGCCATGGAAAGCATCACGAGTATAGAAGACTACCAGAAACAACTGGACAGTGAAAGCGCGGTCCTGGTCTACTTTTCACACGAGCGCTGCAATGTTTGCAAGGTGCTCAAGCCCAAAGTAGCCGAGCTCCTTCACCAAAACTTCCCGAAAATCAAACAGCTGTATTGCAATACAGAACTCAGCCCCGAAATTGCCGGTGCCCATTCCGTATTTGCCGTACCCACGCTGCTCATCTATTTTGAAGGTCGTGAAACTTTTCGCTTCTCGCGCAACATCGGACTCGGTGAGCTGGAAGCAGCACTGGAGCGTCCCTACAAGCTATACTTCCAGCCCTAAAAAACGGGCCGGCGACACACACCACCCATTATTCCTTTCTGCACCCATACAGAAATGCTGAAATTCAAAAAGGCCGTTTGCTTATCGCAAACGGCCTTTCCAAAGTTCTCTGAAGTTATAATCGATTATAACTAAGCCAGTTTCACATTAACGGCGTTGAGACCTTTTCTTCCTTCCTGAAGATCATAGGTCACTTCGTCGTTCTCTCTGATTTTGTCAACCAGACCGGTTACATGTACGAAGTACTCTTCTCCTGATTCTTCATCTTTAATGAAACCGAATCCTTTGGTGTCATTAAAAAACTTAACGATTCCTTTGCTCATAATAGAAATAAAAAAAATAATTAGATGCTTCAAAGGTAAAATATTTTTTTAGAAACCAAGGAAAAAAGAGAAAAAAACGAAAAACCTCCCTTAATCGTTGAACTTGTGCTTTCCACGGTTCTCTTCTCCCTCCTGATAAGCATAGATTTCACGCAAAACAGGCGCATATTTTTTATACAACACGCGCCGACGCAATTTCAAGGTGGGCGACAACTCCCCGGTATGGGAATTCCAATCCTCCCAGACCAGGCGAAAACGCTTGATCTGCTCGTGCTTACCCAACTGCTTGTTGTACACATCCACCTCCTTCTGAAACTGCTTCAGGACCTTAGGCAGAGTAATCAACTCCGGATTGTCTCTGAAATGAATCTTATTGTCGTGGGCCCATACATGCAGGTACTCAAAATTGGGCAGCAGAAGGGCACTGGCAAACTTCTCGTTTTCACCCACCACCATGACCTGCTCAATAAAGAAGGACTCCTTCAGCAGATTTTCAATCGCCTGGGGCGCAATGTACTTACCACTTGAAGTTTTGAACATCTCTTTTTTGCGATCGGTGATCTTTAAGAAGCGGTTCTTAATTAAAGTACCGATGTCCCCGGTATGAAACCATCCGTCCGCATCGATGACTTCATCGCTTAAATCCTGTGCCTTATAGTAACCCTGCATCACATTGGGCCCTTTCACCAGAATTTCTCCGTCCTCATCAATCTTCACCGCCACATTATTGAGTACCGGTCCAACCGACCCAATGTGCAGGCAATCCGGTTGACTCAAATGATTTACCGCAATGACCGGCGAAGTTTCTGTAAGACCGTAACCCTCCAGCAAGGGTATGTCGGCGGCAAAAAAGAGGCGACTCAAACGAGGCTGCAGGGCAGCGCCACCCGACACCACAAACTTCAACTGCCCCCCAAAAGCCTTCTGCCATTTCGAAAACACCAGCTTTCTGGCCAAACTGAGGCGCAGTCCGTACCAAAAATGATGCTTGCCGTTAACCCTGAATTTCTCGCCCAGCTTCAGCGACTGGAAAAAAATCAGACGCTTGATACCCGAAAGATCTTCTCCTTTTGAAACAATTTTATCGTAAATCCTTTCGATCACCCTGGGCACTGTAGCGAAGGCCTGGGCCTGGATTTCAACCATATTTTGCGCAATGGTTCCGATGTTTTCGGCATAATGGATGCTGCAACCCTTGAACTGGAACAAATAGTTGACCATGCGCTCAAAAACGTGACACAAGGGCAGAAAGCTCAGAATGCGGTCGCCCGACTCCAGGGGGAACAATGGCGCACAAGCCTTCATATTGCTCATAAAGTTGCTGTGACTCAGCATGACCCCTTTAGGCATGCCGGTGGTTCCGGAAGTATAAATAATGGAAGCCAAATCACCGGGCAAGATGCTGTCCTTAATCCTGCGCAGCTCCTCCTTGCACTTTACCCGGGCAGTCTCCCCCAGCTTGGTCACCTCACTCCAGTGGGGCAAATCCTCGTAATAAATAAAGGTGTAAAAGTGCTTCAAACCAACGGCATCCACCACCGGCTTCAGCCGTTGCCAGGTAGCTCGGTCGTGCACCAGCAGCATTTTGGCATCCGAATGCTCCAGAATATACTTGTACTCCTCCTCGCCAAGGCTGGGATACACCGGGACATGAACCACGCCCAGCATGCTCATGCCCATATCTGCCATGTTCCATTCGGGCCGGTTATTCGATATGGTGGCAATCTTATCCCCCTTCTCAAAACCAAGGGACATCAGCCCATAACTGAAACGACGAGAAGTCCGCCCATAATCTTCCGCACTAAATTTAATCCACTGCCCTTCCCGCTTGGCCACAAGTATGTCGGCCCGGTTATGATTTTGTCGAAGATGCTCCAACAAATCAAAAGTCCGTTCAATATTCATGTGCAACAATTTAGTTCCTGTACCATATTAAAGATAAAACAGACGGTAAAAAAACGCAAAACAATTAAAACAGCCAACAAGCACAACAAAAAACACGCAACAGCCTTTGCCGAAAAAATGCTATCTTGGTCGCAAGCTGCAGCCGCTATTCCAGGCAGCTAGCATAAAAAGCCACAACCATGAGAAACCACTTTCTACTCGTTCTTTTTCTTTTCACAGCAGTAAGCTCCACCCACAGCCAGGAAGCCAGCCTCTTGTTTTTTGGCGACATCATGGGCCACGACGCCCAAATTGCCGGCGCCCTGCAAGCCGACGGCAGTTACGACTACGAACCCGTATTCCAATACATCGAGCCGGCTTTCCGCTCGGCCGACATTGTGGTGGGCAACCTGGAGGTCACCCTGGCGGGACCACCCTATGCCGGCTACCCCGCCTTCACCTCTCCGGATGCCCTGGCCGAGGCGCTCAAAGCCAGCGGCGTCAACACCCTGGTTACTGCCAACAACCATTCTTACGACAAAGGAAAGCGCGGCATGGAGCGCACCCTGCAGGTACTCGACGGCCTCTACTTTGTACGCACCGGAACTTTTCGCGACAGTGCCGACCAGGCCCTGCACCATCCAAAATTGATCGAAATCAAGGGACTGCGACTGGCCTTACTCAACTACAGCTATGGCACCAACGGCATCCGGGTACGCCCACCCAACATCGTCAACCACATTGTTCCCGAGCAAATAAAGGCAGACCTGGCGCAGGCCCGCGAAATGGAAGCAGATCAAATCATCGTCTGCATACATTGGGGCAACGAATACCAAACCAGTCCCCATGCCAGCCAACAAGCCACTGCCCAACTGCTGTTCGAGCATGGCGCCGACATCATCATTGGCTCCCATCCTCATGTGGTACAGCCCATGCACCTGCAACGCAGCGAAAATGGCGACCGTTTGGTCGTCTATTCACTGGGCAACTTCGTCTCTAACCAACGCAAGGAATACACCGACGGCGGCAGCATGGTGCGCATCGAGCTGAAAAAAGAAAACGGAAGCACCCGCATTAAAAATGCAGAGCACCTCCTCACCTGGGTCCACGCCCCCCAGGAAAACGGCAAACGCCGCTACTATGTGCTGCCCGCCTCCTGGTACCAACACGAAGGCCTGCCCGAACACCTGGCCCCCGCCCAAAGCGGCATGGACAGCTACCTCGAAAAAGCCCGCAGCGTCATGCAAAACAACACCAACCTTCCCGAATCCACCACCCCCTGGCCCCTCCTATGAAGACACACAAGCCTCCCAGGTCTGAAGTCCAGGGCCATGATTGAGGAACAGCCGCTGGGGCACGGGTGCCCCGAGGCCGCGGACTTCAGTCCGCTTACAAGAACAGGCGGCAAAGCCGCCTGACCACTTCCTCCCAGTCATAACCCAGGGTTTCAACCCTGGGGCCGGGGAAGGAGGCTCCATATCAGCAATCTCTGGGACCTGAGCAGCTACTGTCGGGGAACCAGCCCCTCCTTCACCAGCTCCACCGCCCTCTCCATGGCGCGACCAAGGCCCTCCGGCTTCTTGCCCCCGGCAGTAGCAAAAAACTTCTGGCCACCGCCACCGCCCTGGATCTCGGGCGAGACAGCCCGTATGATCTGCACCGCATCCAACTGACCGGCCTCGGTCAGCGACTCCGAGGCAATGACCGACAACTGCGCCTTTCCATCGACCTCAGCAGCCAACACCGCAACCATATCCTGCTCGCTGTCTGCGCGCAACTGAAAGGCCAAATCTTTCAAATGACCGCCCAAAGCAGGCTTTACCACAGCCTGCATCACCAACACCCCGTTGACTTCAAGAGCCGCATCACGAATGCTGCGCTTCTCCATATTCAGAACGCTCTGACGCATCCCATCCAACTGCTTCGACAGCGCAGCGTTTTCATTCAGCAAAGCCTCCACACTCTTGCGCACATCGCTCTGATTCTTAAACATGTGCCCCAACTCCTTCAACAAATCACTCTGGGCATCAAAAAGCTCCTCTGCTTTATCGGCCACCACAGCCTCAATACGACGGATACCTGCAGCTACCGACGACTCACTAATGATCTTAAAGGAGCCAATCTGTCCCGTAGCCGCCACATGGGTCCCCCCACACAATTCAAGCGACTCGCCAAAGCGAATGGCCCTTACCACGTCGCCGTACTTCTCACCGAAAAGCATCATGGCACCCATATCTTTCGCCTTGCTCAATGGCAGTTCGCGGTGCTCATCCACCACCAGATTCTCGCGAATGGCGCGATTCACCAAATGTTCCACCTGACGCAATTCCTCGTCACTCACCTTCTGAAAATGAGAAAAGTCAAAACGCAAATAGTCGGGATGCACCAAAGAGCCCTTCTGCTCGACATGACTCCCCAACACCTCACGCAAAGCCTTGTGCAAAAGATGGGTCGCCGTATGGTGGTTGGCCGTCATGCGCCGCTTGTTCCCATCTACCACAGCCTTAAAACTTGCCCCCAGATTATCCGGCAGCTTCGGAGCCAGATGAACAATCAAATTGTTCTCCCGCTTGGTATCCACAATGGGGAAACGCTTCCCATCTGCCTCGAGGTAACCGCTGTCACCGACCTGTCCACCCCCTTCGGCATAAAAAGGCGTAACATTAAAAACCAACTGATACTGTTCCTTATTCTTGGTCTTTACCTTCCGGTATTTTACCAATTGCACTTCGGCTTCGAGGTAATCGTAGCCAATAAACTCCTCGTGATCGTCGTCCTGCAACACCACCCAGTCGTCGGTCTCCACCGCAGCAGCATTACGCGCCCGGGCCTTCTGTGCCGCCATCTCTGCCTCAAACTCCTTACGATTGACCACCAGACCATTCTCCTTCAAAATGAGTTCGGTCAAATCCAGCGGGAAACCAAAAGTATCGTAGAGTTCAAAAGCCACCCGTCCATCCACAATCTGGTAATTATTGGCGCGCGTTTCGGCAATTATTTTTTCAAGCAACTGAATACCGGTAGCCAGCGTACGCAGGAAGGATTCCTCCTCCTCATGCACCACCTTGCGAATCAAATCCGCACTCGCAGCCAGTTCCGGATAGGCGACCCCCATCGACACCTGCATGGCTTCGAGCAGCTGTGCCATAAAGGGCTGTTTCTGATTCAGGAAGGTATAGGCATAACGTACGGCCCGTCGTAAAATACGGCGTATCACATAGCCCGCCTTGTTGTTCGAAGGCAGTTGCCCGTCACATATTGAAAAGGCAATGGTACGAAAGTGATCGGCCACCACCCGCATGGCAATATCCGATTCCTCAGCCGCCCCGTAAGCCACACCGCTTAATGCCGCTATTTTCTGGATGATGGGCTGAAAAACATCCGTATCGTAATTAGACCCACAAGCTTGCACCACGCGACAAAGGCGCTCAAAGCCCATCCCGGTATCCACATGCTGCTGCGGCAGGGCCACCAGCGAGCCATTGGCCATACGGTTGTACTGAATAAATACAAGGTTCCAGATTTCAATAACCTCCGGATGATCCTTGTTCACCAGGTCCTGACCGGGCACCTTGGCCCTTTCCGCATCGGGACGAAGGTCCACATGAATTTCCGAACAGGGGCCACAGGGCCCCGTATCGCCCATCTCCCAAAAATTGTCTTTTTTATTGCCATTGATGATGCGCGCAGCCGGTAAGTGCTGCAACCACATCTCATAGGCCTCCGTGTCGCGCGCCACATTTTCTTCGGGGCTCCCCTCAAAAATGGACGCGTACAGACGCTCCTTATCGATCTTCAACACCTCAGTCAAAAAGGTCCAGGCCCAATTGATGGCATCCTGCTTAAAGTAATCACCAAACGACCAGTTGCCCAGCATCTCGAACATGGTATGGTGGTAAGAGTCGTGTCCCACCTCCTCCAAATCGTTGTGCTTACCCGAAACCCGCAGGCATTTCTGCGAATTGGCCACCCGCAAACTCACAGGCTGGGCATTTCCCAGAAAAATATCCTTAAACTGATTCATGCCCGCGTTGGTAAACATCAGGGTAGGATCGTCCTTGATCACCATGGGTGCTGAAGGCACAATGCGGTGTTGTTTGGACTCAAAGAAGTCCAGAAAACTTTTTCTAATCTCCGAAGCTGTCATATACAAAATCTGTCCAAAAATTTGCTCTGCTGAAATAAAAGTAACCTTTATACCCTGTTGTAAGTATAAAAGAACTGCTTTTGCTGTGGCCTGCAAAATTGCAAAAACTAAAGCAAATTAACTATTTACAGGTCGCCATTCTTAATACTTTGAGTTGCAAAAATAGATTAATCGCTCAATTTTTGCTTCTTGACCTTAAAAATTTATATTTTAGCAGCAAATTATCCGCAGTATGTCAAAAGTCAAATACAGATACAACCCGGAAACCTTGAGCTACGACCGCATCGAGACCGGGTTCAAATTCTATCTGCAGCGCATCTTTACCTACACGCTTTTCAGCGCCCTTATGGGATTTGTATTCTTCTTTGGCTACGTTTACCTCATCGACAGTCCCCGTGAAATCAAGCTGGAGCGGGAAAACGCCCGCTTACTCTCCCAGTACGAAGTAATGGCCAACAAACTGGACCAGGTGCTGCTGGTACTCGACGACATTCAACAGCGCGATGAAGATGTATACCGTGTTATTTTCCAGGCCGACTCCATCCCCAACTCCGTTCGACGTGCAGGTTTTGGTGGAGTTAACCGCTACCGCTACCTCGAAGACCTGGAAAATGCCAAACTGGTCGTAAACACCGCCAAAAAGCTCGATGGCGTAATGAAACAGCTCTACGTCCAGTCTAAATCCTTTGATGAAGTTATTGATTTAACCCTGCGCAAAGAAGAAATGCTGCGCTGTGTTCCCGCCATCCAACCGGTATCCAACAGAGATCTTCGGCGTACTGCCAGCGGTTGGGGGTGGCGCATCGACCCCATCTACAAAACCAGAAGATTTCACGAAGGCATAGACTTTTCGGCGCCTACCGGCACCGAAATCTACTCCACCGGCGACGGCATCGTTAAATCGGTGCGTAGCTCGGCCATCGGCTATGGCAAGAACATAGAAGTAGATCATGGCTTTGGTTATTCTACCCTCTACGCCCACATGGACGACTTTAACGTAAAAGTGGGCCAACGCGTCAAGCGCGGAGATGTCATCGGCTGGGTAGGCAATACCGGCAAATCAACCGCGCCCCACCTGCATTACGAAGTACGCGTTAAAGGACGCGCAGTAAATCCCACCCACTACTTCTTCCAGGACCTGACCACCGAGCAGTACGAAGAAATGATACGCATCTCCTCCAACAGCAACCGCACCTTCGATTAAAAATGCTTATCTTGTACAAGCCATCGTTTAACATGCTGTACCATGCCGTATAAAGAGCCGAAAATCGAAAAACTCTATTACACCATCGGAGAAGTAGCCAAAATGTTTAATGTCAACACCTCCCTCATTCGTTTCTGGGAAAAGGAATTTGACATCATTAAACCCCACAAAAACAAAAAGGGAAACCGGCTTTTCACCCCCCAGGATGTAGAAAATTTCCATTTGATTTACCACTTGGTGAAAGAAAAAGGCATGACCTTAAAAGGGGCCAACAAAAAGCTGAAAGAAAACAAAGAGGACACCCTTGAGAATTTTGAAATTGTCAAGCGGCTTCAGGACATTCGCGCCACCCTCCTTGAGATCAAAGACGGCCTTTAACCCTCCCGGGAACAACAACACTCCCACCACAAACATCCCTTTACAATGCGCAGCTTACCATTAAAAACGCTCACTGCAGCCATTGAGGCAAAGGCCCCACCTGCGCTGCAGGAAAGCTACGACAATTCCGGATTGCAAACCGGCGACCCCGACATGGAAATCAAGGGCGTGCTGATCACTTTTGATTTTACCGAAGCTTGCATACAGGAAGCGCTCGAGAAAGACTGCAACCTCATTATTGCTCATCATCCGCTGACCCTTTCGGGCTTTAAAAGAATAACAGGAAAAAGTGCCGCCGAGCGCATCTTAATGCAGGCCATCCGCCACAATCTGGCCCTATACACGGCCCACACCAACATCGACAGTGTTGTTGGCGGGGTCAGCTCCATTTTGGCCGACAAACTGAGCCTGATTAAGCAGCGCATACTGGAACCCCGCGGCAACAGCCTGCTCAAACTCGTTGTCTTTGTCCCCGAAAGCCATGCCGACAAGCTGCGACAAGCCCTTTTTGAAGCCGGGGCGGGACGAATCGGCGCCTACGACCGGTGCAGCTTCAATCTCTCCGGCACCGGCACTTTCCGGGGCGACGCCGACACCCGACCCTTTGTAGGAACGCCGGGCCAAACGCATGCCGAAGCAGAAGTGCGTATTGAAACCATTCTGCCTGCTTTTCATCAACAACAGGTCGTCGAAGCTCTGCTGAGCGCCCACCCCTACGAAGAGCCGGCCTACGACCTTTACCCTTTACACAACAACTGGGACCAGGCCGGCTTTGGGGTTATCGGTCAACTGCCCAAACCCCAGTCCACCCAGTCCTTTTTAGAACACCTAAAGCAGGTCAGCGGAACCGGCTGCGTGCGGCACACCCGGGCCTTGAAGGACCAGGTGCAGACCATCGCCGTTTGTGGCGGAAGCGGCAGCTTTCTGCTGAATAAGGCCATTGCACAAAAGGCAGATGTTTATGTGAGTGGCGACTTTAAATACCACCAGTTTTTTGACGCAGAAGGCGAAATTGTAATCGCCGACATCGGCCACTACGAAAGCGAACGCTTTGTTAAAGAAGTTTTTTTTGAGTTACTTACAAAAAAATTCCCTAATTTTGCAGTCCGTTTATCCGAACAGAGTAGCAATCCAATTAAATATTTATAGCAGAATGGCAACAATGGATTCAAAAGCAAATGCTGCAGAGCGCACTGTCGAAGACAAGCTCCGGGCGCTTTTCGACCTACAAAAAGTAGTTTCCGAAATTGACAAGATACGTACCCTGCGGGGCGAACTCCCCCTGGAAGTACAAGACCTGGAAGATGAAATCGAAGGACTGGAAACCCGTCTTCAAAATCTGGAGGCAGAATCCAAGCAGATCAACGACGACATGCTCAGCCGCAAGAACGAAATCAAAGAGGCCGGTCTGCTCATCAAAAAATACGAAGCGCAACAGTCCAATGTGCGCAACAACCGCGAATTCGACTCGCTCAACAAAGAAATTGAGTTTCAGAATCTGCAGATTCAACTTTGCAACAAGCACATCGACCAGTTTTCGGCCGATTTAAAAAACAAGGCGGAAGTGATTGAGGCTTCCAAAACCCAATTGGAGGAACGCCGGGGCGACCTTACCGCCAAAAAAGCCGAGCTGGAAGAGATTGTATCTGAAACCCAGGCTGAAGAAGACCGCCTGCAAGCCAAGAGTCAGGAAGTAGAAAGCCGCATCGACGACCGCCTGCTTACTGCCTTCAAACGCATTCGCAAAAATGCGCGCAACGGATTGGCAGTGGTAACCGTCGCCAGGGACGCTTGCGGGGGCTGTTTCAACAAGATTCCACCTCAGCGTCAGCTCGACATTCAGCAGCGCAAAAAAATCATCGTTTGTGAGTACTGCGGACGCATCCTGGTCGACGACCAGTTGTAGTGTAAAAACCGTCTTCTATAAAACAAGTAAGCTGCCTCTCCAAAAGGGGCAGCTTTCTTATTTGTTTGGGTATGGGGAACGCCCATTACCAGCTTCCGCTGGCGCCACCTCCCCCAAAGCGTCCGCCTCCGAAACCACCAAAGCCGCCTCCGCCGCCAAAACCCCCAAAGGAGCCGCTGCCTGAAGAAAAATCGCCCCAGTGCCCGCTGTGCCGGCGACTGCCGGAACCCAGCATAGAAAGCAGTACCCAAAAAGGCAAATCGTGGCCAATCGACGACTGCTTGAGCCGACGCGCTTTGGAAAAAACCGATAAGAAAACCACTCCGAAAAAGAAAAGCAGAAAAAGAGCCGCCCCGGTTTCCCGACCCGCAGAACGACCCATGTAGGCATCGGCAGTGTACTCGCCACGCGTAAGATCCATAAGCACTGCAACGCCGGCCAACAAGCCCGAATAATAGTCCTCCTCCCTAAAATGGGGAATCATTTCATGGTCGACGATACGTCCCGCCAAAACATCGGGCACTACCGCTTCCAATCCGTAGCCAACGGCAATAGAAGCAGCTCCGCGTTCATTGCCCCTGCGCGGCTTCACCAAGATTAAAATACCGTTGTCTTTTCCACTTTGCCCTATCCCCCAATCGTGGGCCAGGCGCACCGCATAATCGCCCACGGCATAGCCTTCCAAATCTGCTGCTGTTACTATGGCGATTTGCGTACTGCTTTCCCGGGCAAAATCTACAAGGACCTGCTCCAGATTACGACGCGCCTGCTCATTGAGCACGCCGGCAAAATCATGCACCAACTGCCCCGAAACAGGACGCAGTCCCACCTGCGCACCCCATGAAACAAAGCCCAAAGCCAGTCCCACAAAAACCAAAACACCCTTGCAAAAAAACTTAGTCCTCATTGTTCCCCTTCCTTTTATCTGCCAAAAGACAGTTCATCCGACAGCTCGTTCACATCATCCTCCTGTCTGGGGAACAAAACCTTCAACTGTTCCCCCGCCATCAAAATGCCTCTTTCCAATCCCCCAACGGCATCTCCTTCTTTGAAAAACCGAAGCATCTCTGCTTTAATCTGCTGCCAAAAATCGTCCCCAACCCGGGCATTAATGCCCACATCGCCCAAGATGGCGAACAAATGATCGTCTATGGCCAAATAAAACAACACCCCATTACGCGCTGCCGTCTTATGCATTTTTAAGCGCTCAAACAAGTAAGCCGCACGGTCCATCAACTCTTCGGGACAGCGGCGCTCTATATGCACCCTTATTTCTCCGGAAGTATTTCCTTCGGCCCTGCGAACAGCCTGCTCAATCCTTGTTTTTTCTTCCCTTGTAAATAAGCTTGCCGCCATAATAAAAAAACTAAAATTCAACCTTGGGCACCTCACGTGCCCCTTGTTCCGCCTCAAAGTAGGGCTTACGCTCAAAGCCAAAAATTCCCGCCATAATGTTACGGGGAAAACGGCTGATGCTGGTGTTGTACGACTGCGTCACCTCATTAAAGCGCATACGCTCCGTAGCGATTCGGTTTTCGGTCCCCTCCAGCTGCACCTGTAAATCCCTGAAATTCTGGTTTGCCTTCAAGTCGGGGTAGCGCTCCACCACCACCATCAGGCGCGATAAAGCAGAGGACAACTGCCCCTGGGCTTCCTGAAAACTCTGAAGCGCAGCAGCATCCAAATCTCCGGCATGCACCTGCATGCCGGTGGCCTTACTGCGTGCCTCAATCACCCCCTGGAGGGTCTCCTGTTCGTGACTGGCATAGCCCTGAACGGTAGCCACCAGATTGGGTATTAAATCGGCCCGCCGCTGGTAAACATTTTCGACCTGGGCCCACTGGGCGTCTACGCCCTCACGAAGCTCAACCATTTGGTTGTAGCCGCAACTGCTCAATAAGGGCAGCCCCAGCAAAAGCAACAGAAAAAATCTCATCTTTCTCATAAGAAGCAAAAATTGGGTTAATGAAACATTACTTTCAACGGACTTCGTTGCCCAAAATCCACCAGCGCAAACGTCGCAGTAAGCCCTTAAAAGAGCGACTGGCAGCCTGATCGTAGCGCACTTTGTATTCCGACCACGAAGGAGAGGCATTGTCTGCGTTAAGACTCTGGTATATTTCGCCCCAGCCCGGAAAACCAAAAACAATGCGATCGTCTATGAATAAATCGGCATTGATTTTCCGACTCTGCCCCGGCTCCAATTCCTCATCCGGATAACTGGCATTCACGGCATAAAACTCCACCCCGTTCTTCCGGCAATAGGCCACGGCTTCATCCAGCAGGGCACCGTCGCGGTAAGTCCATAAAATAAGACGATGCCCATCCCGCTGCAAGGCCCGCAGGGTTTCAAAAGCAAAGAATTTCTCCTTGCCAATGGCCGGATAACGATGCTCTACAATGGTTCCGTCAAAATCAACTGCTATGGTCATGCGCTGCTATTTCTTTTCCTGAATGTCCTCTTCCATGTTCTCGTCCATGCTCTCGTCGGCCGACCCATCGTCGGGGACCGTTTCATAAGCCGACATCGGATCCAGCTCCAACAAGACTTTTGAATAAGTCGGTACATTCAATAAAAAAGTCACCAAAATTAAGGCCCAAATGTACAAAAATGCCGTATTGGCAGACAAAAGAAAGCCGATCAGGGCCAGAAAGCCCAGGGAATCCAATACCGCCACCTTAAAGAGGAAGCTGTTGCGATACATCCGCATTTTTGCAGTCCAGTCCCATTCGTGCGGAATCCGCCGCACCTTGCGGTTGTGAAAAACAAAGCCCGCAGGAATTCCGGCCAGAGCCAAAAGAATGATCACCGACTTCAGCAGTTCTAGCTGACCACTGTCCAAAATTCCGCCTGCGGCGAATTTTGGGCCCAGACCAACAGCCAGGACAGCAAAGCCCACCAGTCCTGCAAAAATGGCCCAATAAATAAGCTGTAAACTGCGCAAACTTTTCTTATCCATATACAATTTTATAAATCCCTCTTATACATCTTACATCGCCTGATCAAAAGGCTGACGATTCACCAGGGACCGCCCCAGCGTAATTTCATCGGCATACTCCAACTCATCACCTACCGCCACCCCGCGTGCAATGGTCGTCACTTTTACAGGGGCATCGGCAATTTTACGGTAAATAAAGAAGTTGGTCGTATCCCCTTCCATGGTAGCACTCAGGGCAAAAACAACCTCCTTAACGGCTCCTGCTTTCACCTTATCGACCAGCGGCTGAATGGTCAGGTCATCGGGACCAATACCGTCCATGGGCGAAATCACGCCACCCAATACATGGTACACCCCATTGTACTGCTGCGTATTTTCAATGGCCATAACGTCCCTTACCGTTTCCACCACACAAACCAGCGCGTGGTCGCGACGCCCATTGGCGCAAATGCTGCAAACCGAAGCATCGCTGAGGTTGAAGCACTGTTCACAATAATGAATCTCCTCACGCAAGGTAGTCAGGGCAGCGGCAAAACGCTGCACATCCTCCTGCTTCTCACGCAGCACAAACAAAGCCAGACGCATGGCCGTTTTACGACCAATTCCCGGCAAACGGGCAAACTCATTCACCGCATTCTCCAACAAAACGGAGGGATACTGTACTTGACTCATCGATCTTCCTTCAAAAATTGTTCCCGGCCTAAAAGTGCAACAAAGGTAATAAAATCAAATCCCTTAGCGAAAAAAACCTTTTCTTTGCCACAAAGTCGCAAAAAAATGAATCCAGCATTGATCGGAAGCCTCATCGCGGGCTACTTTCTAATATTGATGGCCGTGGCCTGGCTCACGGGACGCAAGGCCAGTAACGCCAGCTTTTTCCTGGGCAACCGACGTTCGCCCTGGTATGTTGTTTCCATCGGCATGATTGGCTCCAGCCTGTCGGGCGTCACCTTTATTTCGGTCCCCGGCTGGGTACAAAACCAGCAATTTACCTATCTGCAAATGGTCGCCGGCTTTGTCCTGGGCTACATTGTCATTGCCAACATCCTGCTGCCCCTGTACTACCGCCTTAACCTCACCTCCATTTACAGCTATCTGCAAGAGCGCTTTGGGCTTTACACCTACAAATCAGGCGCCCTGCTCTTTATTGCCTCCCGCACCGTGGGTTCGGCTGCCCGCCTCTACCTGATGGCCAGCGTACTGCAACTGGCCATTTTCGATGCCCTGGGGGTTCCCTTTGTAGTAACCGTTACCCTGGCCATCCTACTCATTTGGCTTTACACTTTTAAGGGCGGTGTGGGCACCATTATATGGACCGACGCCCTGCAAACACTTTTAATGCTCAGCGCGGTGGGCATCACCATTTACCACGTGGCCACCAGTCTGCAACTCTCCCCCTCGGGCCTGGTGCAAACCATTGCCGACAGCGAACTGTCGCGCATCTTTGTTTGGGACAATTGGAAGGCACCCAACCACTTCATCAAACAGTTTTTCGCAGGGGCCTTCATCACCATTGTAATGACCGGACTCGATCAGGACATGATGCAAAAAAACCTCTCCTGCAAAACCCTGCGCGAGTCGCAGAAAAACATGTATTGGTACGGCGTCGCCTTTTTGCCGGTCAACCTCCTGTTCATGAGTCTGGGTGTACTCCTCTTCACCTTTGTGGCCCGTGAGGGACTGCCCCTGCCCGAAAGAGCCGACGACCTTTATCCCATGCTGGCCCTGGGCGGACACCTGCCGGCTGCCGTGGGGATATTTTTCATTCTGGGGCTGGTCGCGGCCGCCTACTCCAGTGCCGATTCGGCCCTAACGGCGCTCACCACCTCCTTTTCGATCGACATCCTACGCATCGACAAAATGCCCGAAACCAAAGCAAAACGCCTGCGCACCCTAACGCACATCGGCTTTAGTCTGCTTACCGCCCTGGTCATACTAATTTTCCGCTGGCTCAACAAAGACAGCATCATCGACACCATTTACACCCTGGCCGGCTACACCTACGGTCCCTTGCTCGGCTTCTATGCCTTTGGCTTATTTACCCGCATGCGCATACACGACAAGCTGGTACCCCTTGCTGCCCTGCTGCCACCCGTCCTTACCGGCATCCTCGACTTCAATGCCTACAACTGGTTCGGCTTTCACCTGGGCTACGAAAAACTCATCCTCAACGGCGCCCTCACCTTTCTGACGCTCCTGCTGCTTCGAAAAAAATAAAAAATCACGCATTTTTTATTTAGGATATTTGCATCCTAAATAAAAGCGCCCTATATTTGCAGCGTAAGGTATGATTGATTGCTCAGTAAAAAACGCAAGATGACACAGTTTTTAATTATTCTCGCATTGTCTATTCTCTTTGTAGGTCTGGCGTTTTTAGGTTTTGCAGTAAAGTCCTTTTTCAAAAAAGACGCTCAACTGCGAACCTGCAGCGGTGGCAGTACTGAAGCCGGTTGTGGTTGTGGTACACAGCCTGCCTCCTGTGCCTCCGGCACCGAATAGTACCGCCTCTGCAGAAAAAAAATGGTTGCCCCTTGCGGAGCAACCATTTTTTATTTCCATACTTTAGAGAGACCGCCGTCCCCCAACTACTCTACAATCAGGCGGCGAAATCCGTCCGTCAAATAAACCGCATCCGCCTCCCCTTCGTGATAAATGAAACATACATCCAATTCGGGCAAGTCCGAAAGTAAGGCTTTCGATGCCTCCACCCCCAACACCATAAAGGCCGTGGCCCAGGCATCGGCCTCCATACATGTAGGCGCAAGCACCGTGGCACTCAAAAGGGAATGACTGGCCGGATAACCGCTGCGTGGATCAATGGTATGGGCATACTTCTTCCCATCCTCCACATAGTAATTGCGGTAGTTTCCACTCGTGGCCAAGGCACGGTTACTGAGGCCCAAAACAAATTGATAATCGCCCGTCACCGAGCCCGTTTGTTCCGCGGGCCTATCCACCCCAATGCGCCAGGGTAAACCTTTTGCATTAAGGCCACCGGTCACCACCTCACCCCCAATTTCAACCAGATAGTTGGTACAACCCTGGTCGGCCAAATAAGCAGCCACCACATCCACGCCGTAGCCCTTTGCAATGGCCGATGCATCCAGCATGACGCGGGGATCACCCTTGAGCAGACTGTCGCCCTGCCACCACAAGTACGCCATGCCCACACGCAGACGAAGGCTGTCGATAAGGGTCGGACTTATCTGCTCTTTTTTCTCAAAACCAAATCCCCAGGCATTAACCAGAGGAGCCACCGTCATATCAAAGGCGCCTTCACTTTGTTCAGAAATACGCAGGCCTTCTTCAACGACCGTTCGAAAAAAAGAATCGGCCCTAACACCCGTATTGCTGCGGTTAAAACGGGTAATGACAGAGCCAGAGTCGAAGGTGGACAAAGAGGCGTTAAAACGCTGCAACAAAGCCTTTATTTCGCCATGTTTGTCGCCCTCCGCATCGTACACGATGCGGTAAGTGGTGCCAAAAATCCAACCCTCATTCACCCGGTAGGCCTTAGGGCGTGTACAGGCTCCCCCCAGAAGCAGTATGGACAGAAGCAGCCATGCTGCCCCGCTTTTCCATGTATTCATCATGCTGTAATATTAAAGTACTCGTTTCGAAGACGCCGCGTTTCAAAGTCACCGGCCTCAAACAAAAACAGACCAGCTTGAAGCGTGGTCTGTTTTTGTTATTAAAGGCATCCTTAAGAACCAAAATCGTCGAAGGCCACCATTTCATCGGGTACACCAAGATCATACAACATCTTGGTAACGGCAGCATTCATCATCGGGGGTCCGCAGATGTAAAATTCAATGTCTTCCGGCTCCTCATGCTTCACCAGATAATTGTCGTAAATCACCTGGTGAATAAAGCCCACGGGACCATCCCAATTGTCCTCCGGCATAGGCTCCGACAAGGCAATGGTAAAGGTGAAGTTGGGAAACTCTTTTTCGATAGCACGGAAATGCTCCTCATAGAAAATCTCCTTCTTAGAGCGGGCCCCGTACCAGAAGGTTACCTTACGACCGCTTTTCAGGGTATGGAAAAGGTGGAACAAGTGCGAGCGCATGGGGGCCATACCGGCACCACCACCAATAAACATCATCTCCCGATCGGTATCCTTCAGGAAGAATTCGCCATAAGGTCCCGAGATGGTCACTTTATCACCGGGTTTGCGGGAGAAGATGAAGGAGGAGCAAATACCGGGATTCACTTTCATGAAACCACCGTTTACCCGGTCGAAGGGCGGCGTGGCAATACGAATGTTCAACATCACAATATTGCCCTCGGCAGGATGGTTGGCCATAGAATAAGCACGGAAAGTAGGCTCCGGATTTTTCATCTGCAGGTCAAACATATTGAATTTCACCCACTCATCGCGGAACTTCTCATCGATGTCCATATCCTTAAAGTCCACATCAATCTTGGGCACATCAATCTGAATGTAACCTCCCGACTTAAAATCCAGATTTTCACCTTCGGGCAATTTCACCACAAACTCCTTAATGAAAGTCGCCACATTGTTGTTAGACACCACGGTGCACTCCCATTTCTTAATTCCCAAAATTTCCTGGGGGATTTCCATTTTCATGTCCTCACGCACCTTCACCTGGCAGGCCAGACGCCAATCGGCGTTCTGCTCCTTACGGGTAAAGTATCCGGTTTCGGTGGGCAAAATAGTTCCGGCTCCATCGTGCACCTGACAGCGACACATGGCACAGGTACCACCGCCACCGCAAGCCGATGGCAAAAATATTTTGTTGCTCCCCAAGGCGGTTAGGAGCGTCTGGCCCGGTTCCACCTTCAGTTGCTTTTCCCCATCGTTGATGTCGATGGTTACTTCGCCCGACGGGGTCAGTTTCTTTTTGGCATACAGCAGCACGGCAACCAGCAGCAACACCACCAGCAAAAACACCACAACTGCCGAAACAATGACCGAGCTTTGAATTGCAAGCATTAAGTTCATTATACTATTTTTATCAAGTTCACATTACAGTTGAATGCCCATAAAGCTCATGAAAGCAATACCCATGAGTCCGGTGGCAATAAAGGTAATCCCCAGTCCACGCAAGGGGGCGGGCACATTGGAATAGGTGATTTTTTCACGAATGGCAGCAATACCCACAATGGCCAACAGCCAGCCAATTCCTGAACCCAGTCCGAAAACGGTCGCTTCTCCAACATTGGCATAGGCGCGCTCCTGCATAAACAGCGAACCACCCAGGATGGCACAGTTTACAGCAATCAGGGGAAGAAAAATACCCAGCGAGGAATAAAGCGCCGGAGCAAACTTCTCTACAATCATCTCCACCAGCTGTACCAACGAAGCAATCACCGCAATAAACATGATGAAACTTAAAAAGCTCAGATCCACCGAAGCGAAATCCTCACCCAGCCAACTCAAAGCACCGGCCGACAGTACATAGTTCTCCAGCAAATAGTTCACCGGAACGGTAATGGCCAACACAAAAACAACAGCCACCCCCAGTCCAAACGAAGTCTTCACCGTTTTGGATACCGCCAGGAAGGAACACATACCCAGAAAGTAGGCAAAGACCATGTTATCGATGAAGATGGACTTAACGAATATATTCAGTAAATTTTCCATTTCGAATAACTTAAACAGGTTTTGGACAATTAGGATTCAATCAATTCTTTGTTGCGTGAACGCTGCACCCAGATAATGATGCCCAGAACAATCAATGCCATAGGCGGCAATATCATAAAGCCGTTGTTCACGTAACCCCAGTCGTAAAACACCTGAGGGATGACCTGCAACTCGCCCAAACCGGGCAAAGTCAAGGTTCCTGATCCGAAAAGCTCACGGAAAAAAGCCACGATAATCAGAATCAGACCGTAACCGGCTCCGTTACCCACAGCATCGAGAACGGACGGCCAAGGCTTATTGCCCAAGGCAAAAGCCTCCAAACGCCCCATAAGGATACAGTTGGTAATAATCAAGCCCACAAAAACCGAAAGCTGACGACTTACATCGTAGGCAAAGGCTTTCAAAATCTGGTCGACCAGAATAACCAACGCGGCCACAATTACCAGCTGAACAATTATTCGTATTCTGGAAGGGATGCTGTTACGTATCAGCGAAATAATCAGATTGGCAAAAACCAGTACCGCAATTACAGAAATCGACATAACAATGGCCGGTTCCAACTTGGCTGTAACCGCCAGCGCCGAACATATACCCAACACCTGCGTGGTAATGGGGTTTTGGCTGCCAATGGGACCTGTTATAAGCTTCAGGTTTTTGGCAGAAAATAAAGGTTCCTTACTCATGGCTCGCCCTTTCTAAATTTTTTAGGAATGATTCATAACCTTTAAAGAAATCACCCAGCATGTTTTCCAATCCCTGGCTGGTAATGGTACCGCCCGAAACCGCATCCACCTGGTGGACGTTTCCTGCTGAGCCACCGCCTTTAACCACAGCGATGCTCTTTAAGGTTCCGTTGTCAAAAATCTGCTTACCCACAAATTGGTCCTGAAAACCATCGTTTTCAATTTCAGCACCCAAGCCGGGGGTTTCTCCTTTATGGCCAAAAGTAGCACCATAAATACTGTTGCCGTCGCTGTTGACCGACACATAGCCCCAGATGGGACCCCACAATCCGGCACCTCTCAGCTGAAGAATATATTTCACTTCGCCTCCCTCCAGATGGGCTTCATACACGGGATACAAGCGCTCCTCTGCGGGCTTGCGAAGTTCTACTGCCAAATCCACATCAAAGGCGACACCCTCCACCTTATTACCGGAGAAATCCACAATATAGCTGTGTGCTCCTATCACTTCTTCGTACTTCTGCTCGGCATCTGCACTGGTGGCAGCCACCTTGATGGACTGCAGGATGTCGATTTTCTTGGCTACCATCTCATTGCGCTCCTGACGGGGCTTCAGCGCCTGCGACACGAAGGCCAGCAGAGCAGCCACCACCACCACCATCACTGCGGCGTAGATGAATGTATAAGCGTTTCCTTGTTTATTCATTTTGGTCAACTTTTACTTAGGCTTTAACAACTGCTCGTTTTAATCTCCTTTTGATGTTGGCCTCCACCACAAAGTGGTCGATCAAAGGGGCAAAGGTATTCATCAGCAAAATAGCCAGCATCATGCCCTCCGGATAGGCCGGGTTAAACACCCGTATAAGAATGGCAAACACCCCTATCAGAAAGCCATAAATCCATTTTCCCGCTTCGGTACGTGAGGCAGAAACCGGATCGGTTGCCATAAAAACGGCGCCAAAGGCAAAACCACCCAGGGTCAAATGCTGCAGAGCACTGATGTGCATCAATCCGTTGCTGCTTTCGGCACCCAGCCAGTTAAACACCAGGCCCATCAACAAGCCACCGGCAAAAACCGAAGTCATTACCTTCCAGCTTCCGATGCCGGTATAAATCAAAACCAGCGCTCCAAGCAGGATGGCCAGCGTAGATGTTTCACCAATGGATCCGGGAATAATACCCAAAAAGCTCTCCATGATGGAAAACTTATCGGAATTGCCGGTAACGGCTGCTCCCAAAGCGGTTGCTCCGGTAGCTGCATCAACGCCTTCCATACCGGAAAATCCGGAAATCCAAACGATATCGCCCGACATTTGAGCCGGATAGGCAAAAAACAGGAAGGCCCTGGCCAAAAGGGCCGGATTCCAGATGTTCATGCCGCTTCCGCCAAAAATTTCCTTCCCGATAATTACGGCAAAGGCTGTAGCCACCACCACCATCCACAAGGGAATATCCACCGGCAAAATCAGCGGAATCAACATTCCCGAAACAAGGAAACCCTCGTTGACTTCATGACCGCGAATTTGGGCAAAAATAAACTCAATACCCAATCCTGTTCCGTAAGAAACCACAATAATGGGCACCACGCGTAAAGCACCGTGCAAAACCATGTCCCAGAATCCGGCCGCTATACCCTGGGCCAGAAAGTGCTGATAACCGGTATTCCAGATACCAAAAAGCAAGGCAGGCACCAAAGCCAGCACCACCACAATCATGGTCCGCTTCATATCTATCGCATCCCGGACGTGCACCCCGTTTTTGTTGGTCTTGTCGGGTACAAACAACAAGGTTTCGAATGCATCATAAGTTGAATGAAGCATCTCAAACCTCCCCCCCTTCGAGACATGGGGTTTGATATTATCCAGTAATTTTCTTAATGCCTTCATTAGAAATTATTTTGATTGTCTTTTAATGGTTTAAGCTCCAAGCTCCCTAATCATCAAATCCATACCTTTGCGAAGGATGGCCTGGACTTCCAATTTGGAAGTATCCACGAATTCACAAAGTGCCAGATCTTCTTCCACCACTTCGTACATCCCCAACTGCTCCATCTTGTCGAGGTCCTCAGCCAGTACAGCCTTGATCAGGAACTCAGGCAAAATATCCATGGGCAAAACCTTGTCGTACTGTCCCGAAACCACAATGGCCCGCTCACCACCGTGCATGTTGGCGTCGAGCTTATAAGTCTTCTTTTTATTGAGCCAGCTGAAGAAGGTACGCGATACGCTGAATTTGCCAAAACCAGGCAAGGCCCAGCCCAGAAACTCGTACTCGTCTCCCTCGGGAATAACCGTTACCTGCGAATGATAAAAGCCCAAATATCCATCCTGGCCCACATTACTGCCTGTAAGCACATTGCCTGAAACAATCCGGAGCTTGCCTTCCGCCAGGTTGTTCTTCAACACTTCGCTTACAGCGGCGCCCAAACGGTAACGCAAATAGCAGGGCTTGAGCACCTCCGAACCGGTAAGGGCCAAGACTCTGGAGAAATCGTGCTTGCCGGTGCTGAACAACTTGCCTACCGATACAATTTCCTGAGGTTGAATCACCCAAACTTTTTCGCCCTTATTGATGGGACTTATATGGTGAATTTGTACCCCGACGTTTCCGGCAGGGTGGGGACCGGCAAAAGTGTGCACTTGTACCCCTTGAAGACTATTGTACAGCTTGGACGCCGAATCTCGGCTGGTTCCAATATGTACTTCAGGAGCCAGTTTCTTCAGCACCTCGACACCTGTTTTAAACGCCTCTTCCTCTCCCGTAAGAACAAAATCCATATCGGGTGCCAGTGGCGCAGAATCAAAGCCTGAAACAAAAATGGCCTTCGGTGTTTCCTGCGGATTCGCAATCACATCGTAAGGCCTTTGACGAAAATAGGGCCAGGCGCCACTCTCCAACAAACGAGCTACCAAGGCTTCTCTTTCCATTTCAGCAGGAACGGCGGTTCCAAAATCCACCGCATCGTCCTTCCCGTCGTTCTCCAGTACCACTTCCAGAATGCGTCGGCGTTCCCCTCGAATAACGGCCTTAAGGGTTCCGCTAACGGGTGAAACAAACTTCAGCTCCGGACGATACTTGTCGTAAAACAAAACCGTGCCGATCTGAACCTGCTCCCCTTCCTTAACCACCATTTTGGGGGTTAGTCCGTGAAAGTCCACAGGCTTAATGGCAAATAGACCAGGCAATTGGGTTTGTCCGAAAACCTTCTCGGCCTTTCCCGCCAACGGGATATCCAGCCCCTTCTTTATTTTAATCACCTCAGACATACTTGAATTGTATTTGAATTTGCAGGCAAAATTACATAAAATTATAAGTTTTCCATATTATTGTA
>DUOK01000330.1 GCA_012838865.1 Bacteroidales bacterium
ATTGAATTGATACAGATTAGCCAACACCCAATATGCAAATGCCCGTCCAGCATGTCCCTGTGCTAAATTAAACTGAAATTGAGGATCATCTGTAGCGGAATCGATGCTTTCTATCAGGGTATTTGAAACGCGAATAATCGCATACATATTATTCCAGAGTATCTGACTCTCATAGGAGGTATAAACTCGATCGGAAAATTTCAAACTATTTCCAGTCCAGTTGTAGCCATTATCTTCACTTACAACATCCGCGCTATTGGCATCTGTAAACAACATAATGGAAGGGTACCCAAAATCATTATGCCTCTCTGCACCTAAGGCATCTTCATTGGGCATGTATTGATTTAACTGGGCAAAAACAGCATTAACCGCTGCAATCCTTTTCTCCTCCTGATTCGCATAAACCTCCTCTTTCTGTGCCTCGGTCATAACATCCCCTTCGGGAACAGTATTGAGGTCGTCCTCGCAGCTGTAGAAAAAGACAGCTGCAAGCAATCCTAAACCTAATAAATATTTTCTAGTCATACTTTCAAATTTTTAAATTAAAACACCAAGGTGAGACCACCAGAAACTGTTCTAATAGGTGTATAACGGGCAGTAGTTGCTGTAGTAAAGCTCTGTCGTGGATCCAAGCCTTGACGAGCCGACAACAAAGCCACGTTATCAGCGGTTACATAAACACGCAAACGGGAGATATTGAAGTCACCGATTAGTGATTGCGGCAAAGTATAGCCCAAAGTGATGTTATTCAAACTCAAATAATCAGAACTTTTGACAAATCGGTTTGAAGTTGAGTTGGCATAACGGTCGTTTGCATTCAAACGAGGAACATCTGTATTTCTGTTGTCCGTTGTCCATGCATTATAAATATCCTTATGCCAATTGGTACCTGCGGAACTGGACATGCCACTATGCATTAATCTGGCGTACCCGGAATCATAAACCGAACCCCCCAATTGATAAGCCAGTTGCACAGAAAAATCAAAACCAAAAGCATCTAAATTTGTACCAAATCCACCGTAAACTTTTGGCATCAGATCATCTGTCGCCACTTTGTAAGCCTGGGCTACAGCATAATCAGAGGTCTTGATGGCCTCACCGTTGGTATCCTTAGCCCAATACTGTGCCAATCCGGTTTCAGGATCAACACCAGCGTAATCCACCAGGTACATTCTATACATAGAGTGACCTTCTTCATAAATACGGGTACCATCAAGCAATTGACCGCCCAAGTCGGGGTGCAGTTCATTGATCTTATTTTTAATAAAAGAAGCGTTACCGAAAACACTCCAATTCACAGGACCAAAAGCAATGACGTTATAGGCTAAGTCAATTTCAACACCAGAATTGGTCATTGACCCAACATTCATAGGAAGCGAGGTGTAACCAGAGCTACCAGAAACTGGTTTGTAATAAAGCATGTCCGTGGATTTTCTACCAAAATATTCGATAGAACCAGCCAGTTTATTTCTAAACATAGCCAAATCAAAGCCAACATTATAGGAAGTAGATGTCTCCCAGGTTAAATCGGGATTTCCTTTATAATCAAGTGTACCATCCGACATAAACCCCTCTGCACCAGTCAACTTATACTGATCGACATAGGCATAATAGTTGCCAATATTATCGTTGCCCTGTTCACCGTAAGAGGCTTTTAATTTGAGCATATTGATAAAATCAACACTACTCAGGAAGTCTTCAGAGCTCAACATCCACGCACCACTTGCAGACCAGAAGTTTCCCCACCTGTTATCTGGATGAAAACGAGACGATGCATCACGACGATAGGAGAAATTCAAAAAATAGTTATCACGCAATGAGTAATTGACACGTCCTAAAATTCCTTGCGTAAAATAAGTGTCCTTTATGCCGCCGCCTCGCTTACTGTCAATGGTGTTGCTGACATAATAGCTCTCAGGGTTGTATAAATTCTGACCGCTGGCATATACATATTCATCCGTCATCTTATAGCCATCATAACCGGCGGTAATATCAATATGGTGCTCCTCATTAATGGAGAACTGATAATTACCAATATACTGTTGGTTAAAGCCATAGATTCTGTCTTGTTGCTGATAAGCTGTGCCGCCATAAGAGGCACTTTGCCCCATATAGGCATTACCCAGGTCGCCATAGCGGGTGTTATCGACGTTTAATCCATATTGCGCAACCAATCGAAGCCCTTGGATTGGGGTAAGCTCTGCAAACCAGGAACTATTAAATATATCTTTAACATATTCGGTTTTGTTGTATACCAAGTCTCCGGCAGGATTGGAGATAGACATAAAAGAACGTGAGAAGTTGGTACTAGACGTGGTACCATAATCATATACCTTACGACCTCCAATCGTGTTAATCTCCTTAGTTGCGGCGTCTCTTACGTAGAGCGGATAAATAGGTGCAATATAGTTTGCGATGAAGAAAGCATTACCACTGGAATTGGTGGTCACCTGCTCACCGGGATAATCACTGTTTATATTTGTAAAACTGGCATTAGCACCTACTTTCAACCAATCGTTAACTTTTTGGTCCCCCTTTAAACGACCAGCAAATCGCTCAAACCCGGAACCGGATATAACACCTTGATCATCAAGATAACCAAAAGACAGGTAAAAGGTAGAGCTTTCATTACCACCTGAAACAGATAGATTATATTCCTGCCTCATATTATTCTGGAAAGTCTCATCAGCCCAATTATCAGGAAGATAATGATAACTGGCATCCGAATATCCAAGTGTGGCATTTGGATTTAGCATCCCATTTGTTCCAATCAAACTTTCTCCGGAAGGTACGGTGTATACTCTGTAACCAATACCCCCATCTGTCCCACTGGGAATCTTTGAGTTGGCATAAGTATGGGCCTGCAGAGGGTCATAATTTAAGTTATAAATCCCTGCATTGTATATGGCCTGATAAACATTCTCCATGTAGTTTTTGGGACTGGTCATTACTTCATAGTTCTTAACCGAACGAGAGTTGACACCAACCTTCATATCAAAGGTTACATTGGCCTTACCACTGGAACCCTTCTTGGTTGTCACCATAATGATTCCATTAGCACCACGTGCACCGTAGAGTGCGGTGGAAGCAGCATCTTTCAATACAGTCATTGACTCAATATCGGATGCATTAATGGATGAAAGATCGCCATCAAAAGGAACTCCATCAACAACATACAAGGGATCCATTTCTGCATTGATGGAGCCTACCCCCCGAATACGAACGGTGGCTGAAGTACCAGGCTGACCATTATCACTTAGAATTTGCACACCAGCCATTGCACCAGAAAGTGCATTGGAAATGTTAGAAACTTGTCGCTTCTCAATCTTCTCTGCACTCATAACTGCAGCGGAACCAGTAAAGGCTCCTTTGGTGGAGGTACCATACGCCACCACAATTACTTCATCCATGGCAATAGCATCGCTTCCCAAGGAAACATTGATTACACTGCGGCCTGCGATTTCCTGCTCCTGGGTTTGCATACCCACAAAGGAGAAAACAAGTACCTCGGCATCCTGGGGTACGTTAATGGTATAATCACCATCAATTTGGGTGATGGTACCCATGGTTGTGCCTTTCACGAATACGGACGCACCAGGTATGGGCTGTCCGTCATCACTTCCTGTGACTGTTCCTGTAATGGTTCTGGTTTGGGCTACAAGAGCACTTAGTCCAAACACCATTACGAACGAAAGTGCCAAAAGAACTTTCTTCATAAAGTTAAAGGTTTAAATTAATAATAGGACAATAATAAATTCATCATATAAGCACGAAAACTTTTCGATGCCGAAACAAATATCTCCGGAACCAGAGGCCCAGAAGGGGTTTTGGGTTCAAATCAAATCTTCGACCATTTGCATAAATTATACAACAATTACAGCTGCATAAGGTTTACATAAATACAAGTTAAGATATAATTAACCTGATTTTAAAACATTTTAACACTTTTCTTTCTGTATTTTATCTGAAACCGATGAAACCTGACAAATATCAGGAACAGTAAGTAATAAAACACAAGTTTGGATGGGTTATGAGTAATACGATGCTACAAAAATAGTAGAAAAATTCATCAAACCATAAGCAGAGAGAAAATAAAATATAAAAAACAAACACACCCCCAAAAAAGAGGGGGAGTCATAAAAATTAATCGCAATATTAGATGACACCCCCTTAAAACAACACCCCTGCAAGAAGTGTTTCAACTATTTATTTCCGCAATCGTTTGCGGGGTGTTAAAAAGAAAGAAAAATTAAGCCAGGCAAAATGGAGGACAAACTATAGAATTATGCCAAAAAGCCACTTTATCTTATAATACGAAAAGAAAAGCTCCACTAATACTATAAAACAACGAAGGTGCGATATACAGGGTAAACCTGATGAATATCACGATTTTATAATGATAAAAATCAGGGTAGAAATGTTGCAAAATCAGAACAATCTATTTAAGTATTTGAAAACTAAATTACTACACTAACGATGTACGGGTAAGAGCAGCAAAACTGCATCTTGTATATTTATGCAAAACGCTTGACTTTTCTGTCCTCGCATCGACAGCTATCTGCAGACTCAGATCGGGGTACACCATCACTCCACTTTTCTGCAAAATAAAAGATGGACCTCCGTCCATCTTTGCTCCGGCAGCAAGCACCGGTCTTCTCGATAATATGCCGGAAGCTTCGGCCCGGCCTTTTAAAGGCCTTGATGTGCCCTACCTTATCCGCCCCATAAACTCTTCCATTTGTCCGCTTAGCACCAAAAGCGACAGTTCCAGCACTTTGCTTTGATACATCGATTCGAGGGAGCGGTCCACGGCATTGATGTAGCCGAGCTGAAATTCTCTAAAGCCGAGGCCCGACAAAACCCCCAACTCATAACGCTCCAAAGCCAGATCGAGATTGGCGCGGGCTACTTCTACATTTTGCTTTTCAAAATCGACCATCATCAGGTTGTTCAGGTAGGTGTTGTACAGGGTGTGCAGTTGGCCCTTTACAGCGAGTTCGGTTTCCTCATAGCTGAGACGCCGGTTTTCCAGTTCGATACGAGCATTGCGCACGTTGCGGTTTACTTCAAAGCCATTGAAGATGTTCAGACTGGCTTCCAGTCCGTAATTAAAACCCTGCGACTCGTTAAAAGTGATCACCGAGGCGGGGGTTTCTGCCCTGCTGTAGGTGTAGCCGCTGACAAAGTTAATATTGGGATAACGTCGGGCCTGGGCCAGGCGCAGTTCCTGCTCTGTAATGGCCATACCCAGCTCATTGGCCACCAGGTTTACGTTGTTCTCGAGGGCCATCAGCAAAAGGTCGTCTTCGACCAAAGGAGCACCCAGCAAAATGGTGTCGCCAACAAAGCCGTGATTCTTCAAAGGTTGGTTCATCAGCTGGTTCATTTGAATGTAAGCACCTTGCAGGGCTTCTTTTTGGCGGACCAACAAGGAGCTGTCGGCATTCAAATCCAAGCGGGCCTGCTGCAAATCCATACCGGAAGCGGTTCCGATGTTTACCTGCTCGGTAATGATGCGGAAACGCTCACGCGACAAGTCCATGAGCTGTTCGGCCGCTTCCAGACGGTGCTGCTGCACCACAATTCGAAAATAAAGATCGGCCAAATCACCCACCAACTGCTCCACTACCCTTCGGGTTTCGAGCTCTGCAGCGTCCAACTGGTAGGCGCTGCGCCGGTAGTTGGCAAACATCCCCAGACCGTCGAACAGGGTCCAGCTCAAGCTGACACCGGCACTGAGGTTTTCGGAGGTGGTGTTGCTGAAATCCTGCTCCTGTTCGTTAAAAATGCGTTTGCTGTCGGTCTGCGACTTATTGTAACGTGCCGTTCCGCCCACACTGGGCAAAAAGGGCTGCAACGAATGGTTGTTGTCGGCCTGCTGCCAGCGGTTGCGCACCATGCGTACCGTTGGGTTTTGTTCCAGCGCCTGTTCAATAAGTGCGGACAAGGGCTGCTCTTCAACAAGGTGTTCCTGCTCACTTTGGGCTGCAACACGCAGACCGAGGACAACAAAAACACATATAATAAGGTAGTTCTTCATTTTTCTAACGATTTGACTGATCATTGCTCCTTACTCCTTATCTGTTTCATCCATTTGTGCATCGGCGTTACTCACACTTTTGGAGCTCTCCGAAATATAGGTGTACATAGCGGGGATGACAAAAAGGGTAAATACCGATGCTACGGTGAGTCCCCCAACCACAGCAATACCCATAGACACCCTGCTTTCGGCGCCGGCCCCCCAGGCCAGGGCCATGGGCAGTACGCCCAGAATGGTTGAGAGACTGGTCATTAAAATGGGACGGAAACGAGCGGCGGCTGCATCTACAATGGCGTCGTAGGCACTGAGTCCCGCAGCCTTACGCTGATTGGCAAACTCAACCAACAGGATGCCGTTTTTCGACACCAATCCGATCAGCATGATGATACCTATCTGACTGAAAATATTGAGACTTTGATCGAAGTACCACAGCGACAATAAGGCGCCTACCAAGGCAAGCGGCACGGTAAACATGATGACCAGCGGATCGCGGAAGCTTTCGAACTGAGCGGCAAGTACCAGATAAATCAGTATCAGGGCCAGACCAAAGGCAAAGAGCAGACTGGAAGTACTTTCGACAAAGTCGCGCGAGTCGCCCGACAGCGTAGTACTGAAAGTATCATCCAGGGTGGTACCGGCAATCCGGTCCATCTCCTCAATACCATCGGCTATGGTATAACCGCGTGAGAGTCCCGCCGATACCGTGGCCGAAACAAAACGGTTGTAGCGGTAGAGCTGGGGCGGCGTACTGCTTTCTTCTATGGTCACCAGGTTGTCGAGCTGAATGAG
>DUOK01000229.1 GCA_012838865.1 Bacteroidales bacterium
AATGCGCTTACAGAGGGCAGTTGGGAGCATGAAGTCTTACAGGCCGATTTGGCTGAGATGGCCGATTACCTCTTGTTGCTTAAAGAGAAGAACATCCCGGTGCTGTGGCGTCCCTTGCACGAAGCCGCCGGCAACATTTATGAATACAACAATGGTACCGCCTGGTTTTGGTGGGGTGCCGGAGGTGCCGACAACTACAAGGCTTTGTGGATACATATGTTTGAGTATTTTGAGTCGCGTGGTCTCAACAACCTTTTGTGGGTGTGGACTACCCAGACCAAAGACGCTGCCTTTTACCCGGGCGATGCCTACGTTGATATAGTGGGGCGCGATATCTACAACAATGGTTCAGGCAGCGATATCGCTGCACAGTTTGCTTCTATTCAGGCCGAGTACCCCAATAAGATGGTGACTTTGAGTGAATTTGGCTCTTCTGCGTCCTTTTCTAAGCAGTGGGAAGCTGGTGCTTCCTGGTCTTACTTTATGCCATGGTACGATTACGATCGCACCTTAAATCCCGGTTCCGAGGCTTTTACCGGAAGCAGTCACGAACACGCCGATGTGGCCTGGTGGCAGGATGCCGCTGCGCATGCCGACGTGCTGTGGCGGGAGGATCTCCCCAGTTTGAAATAGTCAGACGGGTAAATGCTTAAAGTTGGATTGAATCTAAATTGTATTTTCTAACTGTTATTCAAAAGGTTGCTGTTGCAGCCTTTTGTTGTTTAATTGACTTTATTGTTAATGAGGGTGTTTGGGAAAATTAAAATAATACTTAATATTTGTATCTGTTATGCACCTCTCCCTTAACGCATGAAACACTTATACCTGATCGCCCTTTTTCTTTGGAGCCTTTCTGTTAACGGACAGGTGAATGCCTATATGGATGACTTCCGCTTGTCTGGCCATTCTGATTTTGAAACAGAACAAGAACTCCTGGCTCAAAGCGAGTCGCTTTTACCTCAGATGCTTCCTTATTTGCAAGATTCTTTGTCGCAGGTTCGGCAAAAAGCTTATTACTTGATTTACCGCAAGGGTCTTCAGCTGCCTTCTGCTGCACGTGACCCCTTTGTTATGACCTTGCTTCAGGGCTGTAATGATGCAGACGGGAGTGTGGTGGGGCAAAGTATAATTTGGTTGCAGGGTTTTGATAAGTCAGATTTTTCGCCTCCGGCTCATGATCTGTTGGAAACGTTAATTAGAAAACCGCGCTTGCCTCACCGACAGCGCTTGCTGATGTTGGCCGGATATGTGGAAGCCGGCAAGGAATTGATGAATCGGTATTTGCTGCAGTCCGACCTTGTGGCCAGGGACCGTTGGTACATGAATTTGGCTTTGGCCAGGATGGGTAATTCAAACAGTGTTGCTTTTTGCCTTCAAACTTTTGAGCAAATGACGCTCAGCAACGAGTTTGTGGAATATGCGGTTCCTGAAATGATTTACACCCGTCACAAAACCATCGTGGATTTATGTGTTACTTACCTTAACAGCAATGAGCCCCTTTGTTCTTCTGCTGATCCGGATAACGAAGGTGCGATGCTTTGTGGTTATCGAATTTTGGAGTTGGTGGCTCCTGTGATAAAAGACTTTCCGTTGAGGGTAAGTGCTCTGGGAACTTTGGTTACCAATGATTACGAGGCAGCACTCTCCGCCGCCCGTATTTGGTTTGAGCGACACCCCGATTATGTGGTGAATAACGAACGTTTTTAATTGAATGACATTGTTAACCTGAACCCGGTTATGCGCTTATTTTCTAATCTTTTCTGGCTGCTTGTTTTAACCCTGCACTTTTTTGGGGGGACTGTAAGCTTTGCATCTTCTACACATGACAATTTGTTGGCACGGGTAAAACAAAAGGAGCTGCTTAATGAGGAAAAAGTTGCTGCAGCTTTGGCAGCGATGGAAACGGTTCAGCAGACCGGAGCTTACATTGATGCAATTTCCGATTTGTTTGAAGATGGTGTGGTAACGTTGCCGGTAGGCATTCGCAAAGGCGAGTATGAGCTGATTATTAGGGAACTCTCCTATAATAAAGAAACCGATAAGAATCGGGTGCTGGCCTCTTGTGCTTTTCGGTTTAAAGACGATGGACAGCCTGTTGCTTTTGAAGGTTATGTAGATGTGGAGGGGCAGAAGGGTCTGGGGACAACAGGGATGCTGGAGTTGGTTACCCCTGTCAGAAGAAGAATGGGGTCTGAGCTGGCTTTGGTCTTTAATGAGGGAACCCGGGTGAATTTTGGGTGTGAAGGGGTTGAGTCTTTTTATGCAAACATGGTCCTATTGGTCGATTCTGCAAAGATTAAGCCGGTTGATGCTTTGGGGAAACCCACGGGTGGCATGCTTAGAGCTGATTTCGAGGGGTATTTTGAGGATTTTGATAACTTTTCGGTCGACTTTGATTTTGCTCAGTCCTTTGGTTTTGCGGGACTGGACGGTTTTGTCTTTACTTTACACGGTGCAACTCTGGATCAAAGTGATGTGTTTACTCCTACTACCGCACGTTTCCCTGATGGGTACGGCGTGCAAGAGGAGGAGGCCCTTCGGAATTTATGGAAAGGGATAGCCATCAGTAGTGCAAGCGTAACGCTTCCCGCTTTTTTTAAGAAGCCGGATATGCAACTTGCAGAGGGCCAGGGGCCCACCATCCAAGATCGTTTGATGCTTGGATTTGAGCAGGTCATTTTGGACCAGAATGGCTTTTCGGGAAAGGTTAGTACCGATAGTGAAATATTTAGCAGTGAGTTGTTGGACCAGACGCAATGGGACCTTTCACTAAGTGGCTTTTCGTTGGAACTTTTAAAAGGAGCGGTCTCGGGCCTTTCTTTTTGGGGGGATATGAATATTCCCCCTTTCGGAAAAAATTCGCTCCTGCCCTATGAAGCCAGTTTTAATCACAGTACCAACAGCTATGAATTTGAGGTGGGTATATCCGGGGCGTTTGATTTGCCTGTTTTGGGTGCTTCGGTAGATTTGAACCGCAACTCGTATGTAGAAATTGTTGTTGAGGACGGCGGCATTTATCCTACGATAAATGCTTGTGGCTTGTTGTCGATAAACGCTGCCTTGGGTAAGGGTGATGGGGCTAAAAAATTGAAGATTCCTGACATTCCCTTTGAAAATATGCGCATCAGCAGGGCCGCCCCCTATTTCGAAATAGGGTCAGTGGCGCTAACAGGGGATTTGAGATCCCCTGAGTTGGCCGGTTTTGAACTTTATTTGGAGGAGATAGCACCCTTCACTTCTGAAAAGGGTGGCGGCTTGGGTTTTAAAGGAGGAGTAAAATTGAGCGATGTTTTTGGCGGGGAAGCTGGCGTTCAATTGTATGGCGATTATGCAAAATGGAAGTTCGACAGAGTTGGTGTAGATCAGATTTCTGTTGATTTTAATTCCGATGCTTACAGCGTGTTGGGGGCGGTTGAATTTAAGAATGGAGACGAGTTGTATGGCAGTGGATTTCGTGGGGAGGTTACTTTTACTTTATTGGATAAGTTTAAGTTGGATGCCGTTGCTGTTTTTGGAAAGAAAGACGACTACAGGTATTTTTTGACCGATGTGTTTTATGAGACTTCCCCTGCTGCCGGGATTATTATACCCCCGGTACCGATATCTTTTTATGGTTTTGGAGGGGGGCTGTACCGCCGAATGCAACAAACCTACAATCCAGAAATTGACAGCGATTTTGGAAAATCTTTATCTGGGATTGGGTACATCCCGGATAAGAAAGTAGGTATGGGTTTTATGACTTCTACCAAGTTTGGCATGGCTGGAGTGCCTTCGGCCTTTAGTGCTAAGGTGGGTTTTGAGATACAGTTTAATGACCATGGGGGACTCAACTTTGTACAATTGAGAGGTGATGCCACCTTTATGGACTCCCCGGATAAGTGGGGGAATTTGGCCGACAACATTAATGGGGCCGTACAAAAGCTGGAAAAGACCGGAGGGGCCATTGAATTGGCTGCCAAAAGCGACTTGAAAGTGCCTGAAAACATCCAAAGTGGGTTTTTGACAGCATCCCTTTTGATGGAGTACGATGCTGCACACAAGGTGTTTAGTGCCGACCTAAACTCCTATTTGAATGCCGGATTTATTAAAGGGGTTGGGGAGAACAATCGAATGGGCTGGGCATCCATACGTATGGCGGAGGATTCCTGGCATGCTTATCTGGGAACGCCAAATGAGCGGCTGGGAATAGATATTCTGGGCCTGGCGCGCACCGACGGCTATTTCATGATTGGCGACAATATTCCGGAGTTGCCGCGTCCTCCCGAGAAGGTGTTACAGAACTTTAGTCGGGCCAAGCAGGATAAGTTGAACAATCGTTCGTCCTACGACATGGCCCAAGGCAGCGGTATCGCTTTTGGGCAATCGTTGCAAGTCGGATTTAAAGCTAAGTTGACCCCTTTTTATGCCAGCATGGGGGTGGGCATGGGCGCTGAATTTTTGTTGAAGAATTATGGAGCCAGTGCTTATTGTGCCGGAAGTGAACCTCCTTTGGGGATTAATGGTTGGTACGCACGCGCCCAAGCCTGGGCCTATGTAGAGGCCGATATAGGGATGGAGGCCACTGTCTTTGGCTCGACCCGAAAATTCAGCATTTTGGATTTGTCAGCCAGTACCTTGCTGGAGGGTGCTGGTCCCAATCCCTTCTATTTTTCGGGTGCCGTAGGGGGGCGGTTCAGTGTTATGGGTGGTTTAATTTCTGGTAGGTGCAACTTCGATTTTGAAATTGGAGACGAGTGCAAAGTGATGGGGGGTAGTCCTTTTGGCGAAGAAATTATCGCGCAGTTGACTCCTTCTACCGGAGAGAAGGATGTGAATGTTTTTGTGGCACCGCAGGCAGTGTTTAACATTCCTGTGGGCTTGGAGATGGAAGTGGAAGAGGCCGAAGGGAAAAAAGCTTGGTACAGGGTTACCCTTGAAGAGTTCAAATGCTATTACAAAGAGACAGGAGAGGAGATTTTGGGGGCCCAGGAATTTACTGAAGAAGGCCGGGTGTTGGTGCTGGATCCGGAGGAGGCCTTAGAAAGTCAGAAGGACTTGGTTGTACGAGCAAAAGTGGGCTTTGAACGACGCGTAACAGGCAACTGGAGCAAGGTGCTGGGCTACGACGGGAAACCGGTATTTGAAGAAAAGGAAGTGGCCTTTACGAGTGGAGATCGCCCCGATCATATTTTGCCTGAACACGTAAAATACAGTTACCCCCTTGATCGGCAATACAACTTTTATTCTCAGGAGTACGACCAGGGCTATTTGCTGGTGACTGAGAACTATGCTTACCTGTTTTCTACCGACATTCCCGAAGGTTATACCCAAACCTTGAGGCTGACCGACAGTGATGGGAAGGCTCAAAATACTTCTTTCGCTTACAGCACGCGTAGTGCTGGGAGCGACATTCGTTTGGAAATCAATTTTTCTACTGCCGGGTTCTCCTTTAAAAATGACGAGGTCTATCGCATGGCCATTTTGAACGTGCCGGAGACTGTTTCGGGGCTCAACGACAATATTGCCACTACCACCACCGGACTTGGCGACTCCGATTCGCTTTTTGTTGAGAAAAAGCAGGCCGAAGGCTCTCTGGACTTGTTGGAAGAGGATCAGATTTATGCCCTCCATTTCAGAACCAGCTCCTACGATACTTTTGTGGAGAAGATGAAGAATGTGAAAGGCAGCTCTGGGCGCTTGTGGCAGTTAGAACCTCATGTTTATGAGATTAATGCAGGAGTACAAGATTATACTCCTTCCGTAGAAATGTTTGACCGCAGTGAGATTAACAGGGTAGAAGCCTCTGATAACCTGATACAGCTTGTGCCGCTTTATAACGCTACCCCGTGGTATGTAAACCAGGTAAAGCCCCTTATTTATGGTAATGCGGATGTTTTGAAAGCAACAGCGATGGTGGGATTATTGCCTAAAGCAACCCCGGATGTGGTAAAAGTCAGCTCCAATTCAAAAACCAACACGCTAACTGATGAGCTGCTCAAATCAAACAGTCGGGCAAGTAACATCAGCAAATTCGCTGCTTTTTCAAACAATGCCCCTTATCATATCAATAAGGATTACAATGCTTTACGCACTATTTTGGCCAATACTATTGTTGCAAGTAAACTGAGGACAGATAAAGTGGCAAGTTTTCTTGCAACCAACAATATTCCTGACCAGATCCCCGGTGATTATGGACTGGAGTTGCGTTATGTCTTGCCGGGGAAAGGAACTGTAACCTCAAGCATAAAAAGAATTATAAAAGTGGAATAGTGTTTAGGTGTTGGAATTATGTTATTACTATAAAGATTTTTATCATGAAAGCAATTAAAGTATTTTTTAAGTTGAACTTTGTATTCACAGCCTTTGCCTTAGTCTTTTCGGGATGCGATAAAGACGAAGCTCTTAGCGGAA
>DUOK01000230.1 GCA_012838865.1 Bacteroidales bacterium
AACAGTCATTAAGCCCTTGATCAACTCTGCGGCCCCATTACCGGTTAAAATCATATCCTTATCCACCCGAAAAACATTCCCGGCAAGACTGTTATTCACATTCTGTCCCGAAGGGTAAGAGGACAGTAGGACATCAAAATTGGCTCTTAACTCTGCCTTCAATCGTTCATTAGGAAAGAATGGATTCACCAGGTAACAATAATCAAGCATGTCCGGATACCTCCAATACCCACCATAACGACCTTGTACCAAACCATACTTCTCATCATCGGGGGCAAAGAGTACTTCTGCATTATTCAAGTCGGGAATATCGTCAATTTCATACCATTTATCCGTTGTTTTAATCGCTTTAATTTCAGGCCGTTCCAAAAGCGTAATAACCCTTAACACCTGTTCATAATATTCGTTATTACCCAAAGCATTTGTATAAGCCTGTAAAAACGGCACATAATGTGACGTACTGAAGCTCTTACTAAACTTGTAGATATTAACCGTTTTGTAGTAGCTTTCAATTCGTGTAACATCAAAATCTCTCTTGGGAATAAATCCTGTAATGTTACAATCATCATCTAAAGTAAGTACCGTGCCATCCATCCAACTCTGATATTTGGCAACCACAGCAAGACTCGGATACGGGTTATTTGTAAGATCTACCAGTATTTGATCATCCAGTATCAAATCAGACTCCAGTAAAATGGTGTCGTCTTCAAGCAAAAATTCCTTGGCCAGATAAAGTGAATAAATATTATTGGTGGAAGCATACACCTCATTCTCAACATAACACACCGGAATCCCCTTATAACTCTGACCCACGAGGTCTCTCACCTTTTGCCCTTCATAACCAATCACCAACACAATCCGATCCACAGACAGGGAGGCGAGTTGGTCAAGCATTCGTTCAATCAGAGAGCGCCCATGCACTTTAACCATACATTTGGTATTCTCACGTGTCAGCTCCCCAAGGCGGCGGCCCATTCCGGCGGCCAAAATCAGTGCCTGCATATATTACTTAATTATAAATTCAAAATTACCCGCAACATCGTCCATCACCTGATTCAATATGGGGTTATATACCCAACCTCTAATGAGCGAACCAGAATCTGCGCCCGCTTCAGGCTTACTTATTTCAAGAAGTTGCAACCACCCATTCCCACCATTTGGCTGATTAGACGGATCAAAGCGTAGTTGCAACACCTCCATGGCAAAATCGTTCTCAGAAAAAACTACAGCGGAGAAATGGTTGTGACCACAAAGGACCATTTTAACCTGAGGAGCCCCCCTCACCACATTCTCCCAGATATCCAAACCATCTCCAGCATCTGAAAAAGTATATTTAGGCGCCCAGTCCTGAAATCCCGAAACCGAATTAGAGTTATAAAGATCCTTTTCATCAAACAAATAAGCGTGAGTCAGCAAAACAACAGGTTGCTTGTTGTAAACATCCAGTATTTCTGACGCCCAATTTAGCACTTCCTTACGGGGACCAAACTCCAGAGAAAGAACCAACCATGGTTCTCCCTGGATACGTATTCGAAACAGTACATTATCAATTCCAGTCCCGTATCGAGCTACCACAAGAGAGTCGTGGTAGCTGATAAAATGATCAAAAAAAGGAAGCGCACGTTCCGATATCTTCGACCGTTGCTCCAAGGCAGGGTAATCGTGATTTCCGGTGCTGTACAAAACAGGCATCGACAAACCAACCTCCTTCATCACCTTATCGAATCGGCGCCACTCCTGCAAGGTATTGTCATTAGTTACATCCCCGGGATTCAGTACAGCAGCAACAGCATACCCCTTTTCCCAAGCCTCACAAACCCAATTCAATGCGGCTTTGTAATACTTACTTTTCCTATCTGAAGAAAAATACCATTGCGTATCTCCCAAAAAAACCAAATAAGTGGCATCCTTCGACAAAATAGAATGATCAAAACTAAGCTGAGAAACCGAAAAGGGTTCCTCAGAACAGGCTGTGCTGAACAAAAAGTAAGCCCCAAACACCCAGGCTCTGGCAGCACACATGCACAGATATTTTAATATTGACTTTCCCAATTCATTTTAATTGATTTGTACAAAGCAACACCCAAAACCCAAAACAGTCCCAAAAAAACACCTCCCAAAAGGCCCAATGCTGCCACCAGCGAACGCCTGGGAAAGAACTTCTCAGAAGGAACACTTACAGGTTCTATAATAGAAAAAGCGGGTGTCTCTCTTTTGACAGCAATCCTTGCCTGTTCTACTTGTTCTGCCAAACTTTGATACAATTGAACTGCCAGGTTATATGCATCGTTCAATTCTCTTTGCCTGAGATCAGAACGTTCTGCTACCCTGTTGCGGTTGGCATCCAGAAATTCAAAGTAAACCTTCTGAGCTTCCCGCAATTCTTCACGCTGTTCCTTTAAACGTTCTTCAACAAAAGCCAAATTATTCGCGACCTGGCTGGTTTGATGCCGAACAATAGCTTCCTGCAACTGAGCCACCGCCAACTGAGCCATCTGGGCAGCAAGAAGCGGCTCTTCTGCTTCCACCCGCAGACTGACCAAGCCTGTTTTGCTGTTCACTTCGACATCAATCATTGAACGCACCTCTTTAAGCACTTTGGCCTCGCGCTTACTGATCAGAATCAAATCACTCTGGTCCGTACCCGCCTCAACCAGTCCCGGCTCCTTTTTAAGGGCGTCCATGATGGTCCAGGGCAAACGAATGGTGTACCTCACCATTTTATCAGAAAATGAAGAAACCGAGTCGCCTATAAACCATTCATAAAAACTCATAGAATGGGAAACTCCCTTAAAGTTATATTCAGCCTCCATTAATTTCTTCACATTGGGGTAACTGTATACCAAGGCCGGATACACGTCTGGCGGAAGTTCGGAGGTCTCCCCAACCATACTACTGATGTTCACTCCAGCCAGGGAGGCCAATCCACCCAGGCGATCAAGCTGAGAGGCACCACCCGCTTTGGGAAGGATTACTGCTCCGGCCTCAAAACGATTAGGAATAAAAATCACGACCAGTATGGTCAGGACAAAAACCAACAAGGCAGTATACAAAATACGCTTCCAACCCTTATTCAGGACCAAAAACAAAACCTTTAAATTCAGCCTGTCCCCTTTTATAAGAGACTCCTCACCGGAAAGCGCTCCTTCTTTTTCAACCATAAGTCCAAAGCTGTTACAAAGAATTAATTAAAGTAGCCAATGTCAAAGCAATGGTAGATATCCCACTGCCAATTGCTATCCATGCCGTAACCGGCAGGGGATCACGCTCAGGCTTTTGAGGGACCACAATTTCACTCCCGGGTGTAACCTTCGGATAAGAACGCATAAAAAGAAAAGAACTGGTTGCACCGGCACTGCCATTGGGATAAATCACATAGGTGCGGTTCTTTTTGGCCCGCAAGGCAAACCCGCCACTATTCTTCACATAGTATTTTACGCCCCTACCTTCCACATAAGGCATACTTAATGGATTTAAAACGCCTCCTCCAACTTGTATGGTTTGATTTCGCCGAGGTATAACTAACTCATCCCCATCACGCAGGTAAATATCGTCTCGTCCTCCCGGGTTGGAAATGGCTCGTGCCAAATCTACTCCTACCACCTCAAAGTCCATC
Organism: Bacteroidales bacterium; assembly: GCA_012838865.1. Classification (GTDB taxonomy): domain Bacteria; phylum Bacteroidota; class Bacteroidia; order Bacteroidales; family Marinilabiliaceae; genus Geofilum. Next base: position 3,617 of record DUOK01000230.1, read on the forward strand.
AGTTCGGTATCCTCCCCCTGATTCTGAGCCCGGGCAAATTCGCGCAATCGACTTTCTTTTGCACTTAAGCGAATGGGCCGGGTCAACATAGCTCCGTCCAAATAAGCCTCAGCCGTAAAACCTCCGCTGCGGGCTATCAAATCCGAAAGACGTTCGTTCTTTTTAACAAGGGCATAATCGCCCGAATAATTCACCTCTCCGCTGATCCGAACCGTTCCCTCTTTGATACCACCAGGGGCCCGTCGAACAAACACCTCGTCAAAAGGCAACAATTCAAAGGCTGCGTCGCTGCTGTTCAGCGACAAGGATCTCGGAATGCTGAACTGAAACAAGTGTGCAGTTTGCGCACCGGGCTGACCTGCTTCCTCATAACTCAAACGTCGGGTTACCTCAATATAACTCTCCGAAGCCAACTCCCGGAAACCACCGGAAAGGGCAATCACATCTCCCAGCGTCATACCCTCGCGGAAGTCATGCAGGCCCGGGCGCTGTACTTCCCCTTTCACAGTCACGGAACGCAACTCTCTCAAATCTTCAATTGAGAAAATTTGAACTACGTCTTCACGCTTCAGCGACAGATCTTTCTTCCCACTGACAATATCACCTACTCTAAAACTAACATTCGAAAGACTCAAGTCTTCGTTACGACGCATAATCAAGCCTCTCTCCACAAAAGCATCCTCACGCAAGCCATCCGCACGTTCCAACAGCTGACTCAACATCATCCCCTCACGCAATTCATAGGTACCCGGTCGGAACACCGCCCCAGTAATGGTGATACGATTGGCAAAGCGCTCCAATATCTTAGAGACAAAAACACTATCTCCATTCTGTAAAACAGTTTCCGCAAACTCATCGGGAAACACATCTTTGACAGCCCTCTCCCGTCCGGTATTTCTATACAATTCTACCCGATTTCGATAAGCCTGCTCATTAAATCCACCGGCATACTCCATCAAGTGCTCCAGTGTTTCTCCTTCTATGGGCTCAAAAATGCCACTTCTGATAAATTCGCCCCCAACACGGACACGCTGCTTGTAAGTAGGAACCATTAAAACATCCCCATTTTGCAAAGGAACATCCACCGAACCATTCCCATTCACCAAATAATCGTAAACATCCAGGCGATGCACCACCTTACCGTTACGCATTACTCTAATGTCTCTAAAACTGCCTTTAATATTGGGGCCGCCCGACAAAAACAAAGCATTAAAAGCCGTAGCAGCACCAGGCAGATTGAAAGTTCCCGGAGCAAACACCTCTCCGATGACACTCACTGAAATGGGCTGAACCGCCCCCAGCTGAATATTCGCAAAAGTCTTTGGAGCAGAACTAACCAAATCTCGGTATATCAATGACAACTTCTCCCTAATCAGTTCCTTTGCCGTACCATAAGTTCTTCCTCCAACACCAACCGGGCCAACATTTGGGATCCGAATCTGACCGTTCTTATCGACAATCATTACATAGCTCTGTTGTGAGGCCCCATAAACATCTACCCGAAACTCATCACCTACTCCAACAATGTAGGCATCGGTAACAGGATAATTGGCATTGGGCTGAAAAGACAAATTCTCGCTATTAAACAAACTAAAGCCAAACAAACGGCGCTCTTCCTCGGTAGGCGTAAAAAAAGGCTTGGAAGAAAAGAGCTCCTCCCCGCCAAATAAAAAATCAGAGGACATCCCACCATCCAGCTCAAGTCCCAGCTCAGCACTTCTTGAAGCACCTTGACGAGACTGAACATTCTCCATACGCTGCCGCAACAGGGATATCTGCTCTTCACTCACACCACGCGCACGGGCCAATGCCAGAGCTTGTTCTTCGCTCATACCACGCTTCTGCATTTCAGTTATCAACTGCATAATTTGCCCCTCGCTTAAAGCAGAAACATCTACTGCTGCGGGATTTATATTCTGCGCCGTTGCCAAAGAAAAACACAAAAACAACATGAAGCTAAAAAGCCAAAATATCCTCATAGTAAAACAGTTAAAAAACCACACCCAATATTTTGAGAAACAGAAATAGTATTATGTCAATAAATCTGGGGCGCCCATAAACAGCTACACTTTACTGCAACAAACGCCAAAAAAGACAAAAAATTGTCGACAAAGCCCAACTAAGAAAGCTTTTTCAAAGCAGCAGAAAGTCTGCCAAGCACCTCTTCTTTTCCCAACACCTCCACAATGGCAAACAAATCCGGGCCAAAAGCCCCTCCTGTTAACACCAAACGAAGGGCATTGGCTACAGCGCCAAAGCCCAGCCCACGCTCCTGCATCAACTCAGATGTTTTTTCTTTCAAAAAGGTTGCATCCCAGGTGGTGCAAGCAGCAAACATCCGGGCCAGTTCTTCCATAAACACAGGCACCTCTCCCTTCCAACGCTTTTGCACAACTTTGGAATCATAATCCACCGGCGCTTCAAAAAAGAAGAACGCCTGTTCCCACAGCTCAGGCACAAACTGCACGCGTTCCTTCACCAAAGCCACCACCTTCTCCACAAAATCTGAATCGGCCTTTACCCCACGCTGATCCAACAAAGGCATAAAAGCAGCGGCCAGTTCCGCATCGCTCTTCTGCATCAGGTACTGCTGGTTGAACCAACGTGCTTTATCCGGATCAAAACGGGCCCCCGACTTATTCACCCGCTCCAGAGAGAAGAGCTTAATCAATTCCTCCAAAGAAAACAATTCCTGTTCGGTGCCCGGGTTCCATCCCAGCAGGGCCAGCAAATTATTTACCGCTTCAGGGAAATAACCCGACTCCCGGTAACCGGCAGACACTTCCCCCTCGGGCGAAGTGTATTCCAGGGGAAAAACAGGAAAGCCCTCCTTATCCCCGTCCCGCTTACTCAACTTCCCCTTGCCATTGGGCTTTAAAATCAGCGGCAAATGCGCAAATTCAGGCATGCTGTCTTCCCAGCCAAAGGCCCGATAAAGCATCACATGCAGTGGCAGAGAAGGCAACCATTCCTCGCCACGAATCACATGAGAAATCTTCATCAGGTAATCGTCCACGATATTGGCCAAGTGATAAGTAGGCAACTGGTCGGCCGACTTGTACAACACTTTATCGTCAAGCGTATTGGTATTGAAAACCACCCTGCCACGAATCAGGTCCCGGGCCTCCACCTCCACATTCTCAGGCATCTTAAAACGCAGGACATAGGGCACTCCGGCCTGGAGTCGTGCCTGCACTTCTTCTTCAGACAAGTTCAAAGAATTGTTTAAGCGACCCCGGTTGTGCAGGTCGTAGGCAAAAGCCTTTTTTTCAGCCTCAGCAGCAGCACGCAAAGCCTCCAACTCTTCCGGCGTATCAAAGGCATAGTAAGCCCAACCCCTTGCCAGCAATAAATCGGCATACTCCTTATAAATGGCTTTGCGCTCACTCTGCTTATATGGCCCATAAGGGCCACCCTGTTTCACGCCCTCGTCAACAGTCAATCCCAACCATTCCAAAGCTGCATTAATGTATTCCTCTGCTCCGGGGACAAAACGGTTGCTGTCGGTATCCTCAATACGCAAGATAAAAAAACCGCCATGCTGTTTGGCAAAAAGGTAATTAAACAATGCAGTACGAACGCCCCCTATGTGCAGGGGACCGGTAGGACTTGGGGCAAAACGCACCCGAATGCGGTCTGAACTCATAATGTCAATAATTTAGCCTGCAAAGTTAAACAAATCAAAACAACGCCCAACAACCCGCGCCTGGTAATCGCGCAAAGTCCCTACACCTCCCGCAAAAGCGCCAGCAGGTCGGCCGTCGACAGGCGGGCACTCTGGTCGGTCCCCTCCAGCATGGCATCGGCCATATCGCGCTTGGTGGCATGCAGCTGCACAATTTTTTCTTCAATGGTATTTTTGGCCACCATGCGGTAAATGGTTACCGGACGCCGCTGCCCCATACGGTGGGCACGGTCGCTCGCCTTATCCTCAATGGCCGGATTCCACCACGGGTCCAGATGCAACACATAATCCGCCGCCGTCAGGTTAAGCCCCAGTCCACCTGCCTTCAGACTGATCAGAAACAGGGGACTCTTGCCCGCCTGAAAGTCGCGCACCGCCTTTTCGCGCTCAGGCACCGGTGTGGAACCATCCAGATATTGATAACTAATTTCCCGCTCGTCCAGCACCCGGCGCACCAGCGCCAGGTGGCCCACAAACTGACTGAAAATCAAAGCCTGGTGCTGATTCACCAACAGCTCCTCCACAATATCCATCACCGCATCCAGCTTAGAC
>DUOK01000231.1 GCA_012838865.1 Bacteroidales bacterium
CTTGAACCTTCCGGCAGAGATTCTACTTTGAATAAAACTGTCAAAATAGCTTCCTAACGATATTGAAGTGTTTCTACTCATAATCTGGAAATTTTTTCTTCAAACATACCAATTTTTGGTATTTCTGTCAAGGCTGTTTTTTCGTATAATCCCACATAACACAAATATATCGATCACAAACGGAAGTTTTCTTAATCAACCTCTTGCACTCCATAAAAAATTGCTTAGGTAGACCAAAAGATTAACACCCAGAGGAGATCAATGCTTCAATATAAGTACGGGATTTTTGTGCTTTTATAAACTGCTCACGGGAGTAGGCAGCAGATTTTTCAAGAAAGACTTCGGAATAGCACAATTCCCAGGGAATACCTCTATCGGTAAACTTTCCTTTGGGGCGATTATGCTCTGACAATCGGCGTTCTAAATCATTGGTATAGCCAACATAGTAGCGGTCAACACGCTGACTGTATAAGATGTAAACGGTGTACATTTCAGCAGGCAGGATTTGGGTTAAGGGCAAAAAAAAAGAGACCATCGTTTTGATGATCTCTTTGGTGGTGACTCAGCTGGGGCTCGAACCCAGGACCCCATCCTTAAAAGGGATGTGCTCTACCAACTGAGCTACTGAGTCATCCTATTGTACTTTCCGTACCTTTGTACGTTTAATTCTTTCTGTGAGGACCCAGGTCCACTCCCGTGAAACGGGATGCTCTACCAACTGAGCTACTGAGTCATCCTATTGTACTTTCCGTACCTTTGTACCTTTAATTCTTTCTGTGAGGACCCAGGACCACTCCCGCAAGGCGGGATGCTCTACCAACTGAGCTACTGAGTCATCCTATTGGTGTTTTAAACACTTTCTTTTATTTACGCGGCTTTCCGCGTGTTTGCCTGAGTGCTGTGTTTTCCTCTCAAATGCGTTGCAAAAATAGGGGCTTATTTTTAAACCTGCAACAAAACAAAACTAAAAAAATGACTTTTTTTCTTTTCCCCTGCCCCCTTTCAGAGATAACCGGATAAAAACCAGAAAATTGAAGGAATGCATTTTTTTCGCCATTCGCTCCAATATTTTGTACATTTAAGTTTAAACCCCTGAAAAAGGAGGAAAAATGGATGCAATTAGACCACCAGCCGTAGCCGGAATGTTCTACGAAACCAACCCTGCCGCCCTTCAGGAGCAATTACGCGGGCTCTTTGAAGATGCACTGAAACGACAAATACCGGAAGAACGAGACACGCGGGCCATAATTCTACCACACGCAGCTTATGTTTTCAGTGGAAAAGTTGCGGCATCCGGGGTTAAACAGCTCCCACCTGATGCCAGGTTCTCAACCATCTTTTTAATTGGAGCCAGTCACCGCTACAGTTTTGAAGGAGCGGCACTGTACCGGGGCAAGGGATTTGAAACCCCACTGGGCGTGGTTGAAACAGATCATGAGGTATGTGATCAACTGTTAGAAGCTTCGCCCCTATTCACAGCCAATGAAGATGTGCACGAAAAGGAGCACGGGCTGGAGGTGCAGCTGCCCTTATTGCAACATCACCTAAATCATCCCTTCAAAATAGTGCCGCTGTTGATTGGTGCCCGCCAGGCGGCCACCTGTCGCGAGCTCGCAAAGATAATGCAACCATGGTTCCATCACGACAATCTATTTGTGGTGAGTACCGACTTCTCGCACTATCCGGATGATGTAAGCGCACGAAGAATAGATGCCGCCACCACGCGGGCTATTCTAAGCAAACAGCCTACGCAACTGCTCAGCACCTTGCAGCAGAACCAACACGACTGTAACGACCGACTGGGGACTTCCTTATGCGGCTGGCCTGCCGTGCTTACGCTCATGTACATATGCGAACACAACGACGATTGTCTGTTTCATCAGATACTCTATGAAAACTCGGGGGACTCCCCACTGGGCGACAAGAAAAAAGTGGTGGGTTACGACGCCATTGCCATCAGCAGCTCGCCAAAAGCGTCCTTTCAGCTGAACCAAAGAGAAAAGGATTTATTGCTACAAGTAGCCAGAGAGAGTATAGCATCCATTTTTACCAGTCGAAAAAGGCCTTTGGACCCCGCCGATCTCCCTATGGTGCTTAAAGTCCACACCGGGGCCTTTGTTTCGATCTACCGAAAAGGACACCTGGCCGGTTGCATTGGACATATTGGTCAGGATGAACCCCTGTGGCAGGTGGTTCAGCGGGTGGCCAGGGCTGCGGCCACCGAAGACACCCGGTTTCGCCCCTTGGAACACCACGAACAGAAGAACATTCGAATAGAAATATCGGTACTTACGCCTGCGCATAAAATCGAAGACATAGGCGAAATTGAACCTGGAAGACATGGAATTATTGTTAAACTGGGCGACCGACAGGGGACATTCTTGCCCCAGGTAGCGGCGCGCATGAATTGGAACGCCCTGGAAATGTTGGAGCATTGCGCGCGCGACAAGGCCAAAATTGGGAAAGATGGCTGGAAGGATGCGGAACTGTACATATACGAAGCCTTGGTTTTCGCCAGTGCGCCGGAAAAAGAATGACGGTATGCCTCACGATGCGCTATGGTGGAAAAAGGAGAAGGATGCGGTACGCTGCCTGCTCTGCCCCCACCGCTGCCTGATGACAGAAAATGAGACCGGTCTGTGCGGGCTACGTCAAAATACAGCAGGGCGCCTGATAACGCATGCCTACAACAGGGTGGCTGCCTTGCACATCGACCCCATAGAGAAAAAGCCACTCTACCACTTTCTTCCGGGCACTCGAACCCTGTCGCTGGGCACGCATGGCTGCAACCTGCGTTGCCTGCACTGTCAAAACGCCGGAATCTCGCAAACGGTACCATCCGGGGGAGGCCAACTCCTGACTCCCCATCAACTGGTTGATTTGGCTTTAAAAAACAACTGTCCCTCCATCTCCTACACTTACAACGAGCCCGTGGTATTTTATGAATTGATGTACAACACGGCCAAGCTGGCCAGGGAGGCGGGACTCAAAAACATCTTGGTCAGTTCGGGCTTTATCAACCCCAACCCGCTTCGGCAATTATTGCCTTTACTGGATGCCGCCAACATCGACCTCAAATGCTTTCGATCTGAGACCTATCGGAATTTATGCGGAGCCGAACTGGCTGTGGTGAAGCAAACCTTAAAAACCCTGCTTAAGGCAGGGGTTTGGCTCGAAATAACCACCCTGCTCATTCCCGGACAGAACGACAACGCAAGTGAAATCAACGACATGTGCCGGTGGCTGGCCCAAAACGGTTTTACAGAAACGCCCTTGCACTTCAGTCGCTTTTTTCCGGCCCATCGCTTAAGTCACCTGTCTCCCACTCCGCTATCGATGATCCGAACCGCCCTGTCCCTTGCCCATCAAAACGGCCTCCGCTTTGTTTATCCCGGCAATGTGCCCCCTTCCTTCTATCAAATCAACTAAATTCACTATTTTTAGGGCTTTGTATTATTTGAATTGACCAACCTTGTTGCACCAACTACGCGTCCTGTTTATGTGCCTTGCACTCCTAACTGTCCCCGGGCTTGCCCGGGGACAGACCAGTGATCCTGTGCTCAACAGCAGGGCCGCCGACAAACAAATACGCAAGCTCAGGTTTGAGGGCAACGATTATTTTTCCGACAAGGAACTGACCGAGGCCATTTCTTTTTCGTCCAACCGCTGGCTGGGCCAAAAACTCCTGGGGAAGGAGGCGGTTTGGTTTTCACGGGACGCCTACCAAATGAACGTGCGCGAACTGCAGCACTTTTACCAATCGGAGGGCTTTCTGAATGTGGAGATTGGCGAACCCCAAATTCGCCTTAAACGTAAGGGGCGCAAGATCGAACTCACTTTTCGCCTTACTGAAAATGAAGCCATACACATTGACTCCCTTCGTTTCGTGGGGCCCAACACCACCATCAACGAGGATCTGCAAGTTCGACTGCAAGGCAGCCGTAAATTCCTGGAAGCATTGCCCGGATCTCGCTTTCGGGATGCTTTGATATGGAACGACCAGGAAACCCTGACCATGAACCTCATCAACAAAGGCCATGCTTATGCCGCCAGCAGTCCCCATGTTAAACTCGATACCGTTCAACACAAGGCAAGCATCGACTGGGAACTGGAACCGGGACCCTTATGCTATTTTGGCGACATCAGTATAGAGGGACAGGAGCGCACTCCGGAACACTTGATAAGGAAACAGTTGGCTTTGGAGAAGGGGCAGGTGTACAGTCGCGCTGCGCTGAATCGTTCCCAGCAGCAGATTTACCAACTGGGCACCTTTCGGATTGCCTCCCTAAGGGCCCAACTCACTCGCGACCAAAAGGACAGCATTCCGGTGCGTATTAGTCTGACCGAAGCACCACGCACCTCCACCCGGGTGGGCCTGGGCTATGGGCGGGAGGATAAATTCCGGACTTTTGTCGATTTCCGAATTTTAAATTTCCCGGGAGGCGCCCGTCGCCTGAACCTCTACGCCAAACATTCGGCCCTGGAGCCCTACCGTTTTGAAGCACGCCTGACGCAACCGGCCGTCTTCAGTCCCAATTCCACACTGGAACTGGCTCCCTCTGTAAAGAAACAGAAAGAAGCCGGCTACGAACTCTTTGCCTACGGCAGCACCCTGGGGCTGCTGCAGCGCTTAAGTAATCAACTGAATGTTTCCCTAAGCCTTTACTACGAAAACGTAAATCTGGACACAACTTCGGTGGCCCGGACCATAGACGTCACCGAGGTGTTGAAAAACTACTCAAAAGGAGGTTTGGCGGGGGGACTGCTTTTCGATTCGAGCCAACCGCGTTTTGATCCGGCACGGGGATGGGTCGTGGGCCTCAACGCCAAATCGAACAGTCAACTCTTACCCGGCAAATACTCCTTTTTCAAGTACCAACTGGAAGTAAAGCACTACCAGCAAATAGCGGAGCCCTTGATTTTGGCCATGCGCGCCAGATACGGCGGCATACGGCCCGGCCAAAGCAGGGGCCCCATTCCGGTAGAGGAGCGCTTCTTCGCCGGAGGAAGTCGCTCCGTCAGAGGCTGGGCACGACAGCAACTGGGGCCGATTGACGACGAGGGCGTTCCGCTTGGAGGCAACACCCTCATCGAGGTCAGTCTGGAACCGCGTCTCCGCCTTTTTGGCCCCCTCAGCATGGTGGTTTTTGCCGATGCGGGCAATGTATGGCCGCAGCTCGGCGATTTCAGCGCCCAGGACTTGCGCTTTTCTGCGGGTGGGGGACTCCGTTTCTCAACGCCCATTGGTCCGGTAGGCATCGACCTGGCACGACCGGTGGCCGACAGCGACAGCAAATGGCAATTGCATTTTAACATTGGACACGCCTTTTAATATGAAGCGAGCAGCAAAAATAATCGGATGGATTTTCACCGGCCTGGCACTGCTGGTGTTGCTGCTGCTGACCCTCAGCCAAACGGACTGGTTCCGCTCCTGGGTAAAGGACAAGGTCATACAAGTGGCCAATGAGCAGCTCGAAGGCGAGCTGCAGATTGACCAGCTGAAGGGTAATTTTTTTACCCACCTGGACCTGCGGCACCTGGTGGTCTTGCTGGAAGATGGGGATACCCTGCTGGCGGTGGACCGCCTGCAAGTGCGTTACGACCCCTTGGCCCTGCTCAACAAGGAGATTTTCGTTGAGCACATTCGCTTGAATCGGCCCCGTGTGTGGTTGGAGCAATTTAACGACAGCACCTGGAATTTTGAAAGTCTTTTGCCGCCGTCCGACACCCCGACCCCAGACGAGCCGGAAGATGGAAGTCCTTTCGGACTCAAAGTCTGGCTGCCCGAATTGACGCTGCAAGAAGGCAGCATCAGCATCGACAGTCCCGACAGCCTGCTGCCCGCCTATGTGGGCGACCTTCAATTGCTGTTGGCAGCGAGCTACAGTGCAAAAAAGGCAGAAGTCTCCCTAAAAGAATTTGGCTTTTATACCAGGCAACCCGACTTTCGCCTGCACAATTTAAGCATTCTGGCTCAAACCGATTTTGTTCGCCACCGGCTCGAGAAACTGGATGTCAAAACCGAAAACAACCACATCACCGCAGAGGGGCACTGGATGGATCTCGAGAATTTCCGTTTGAAGCTGAACTGGCCTAAGGTCCTCCTCGACGAATTTGCGTTTATTGTGCCCGAAACGGGTTTGATGGCGCAACCACAGCTGCAATTACTGGGCGACGCCAACGACGGTGATTTGCAACTCGATTTCTCCGTCGATTACGCCGGCGAGTCCATCCGTCTTCAGGGCCGGGTGCCCGCTTTTCAAAACTGGCTCAGCGACAGTCTCCGCCATTTGGGCAATATGGACCTGCATCTCAGCACCGTAGCACTGGAGCCTCAACATTGGCTGGCTATCGATACGCTGCCCCTGGTGCTCAACACCTCCTTTCAAATCCAGGGCAACGGGCTCTCTGCCGAAGCGCGCCCCCTGAAAGTCGAAGGCCGTTTTTTAGACAGCCGCTTCGAAGGGCACCGATTGGAAGCGGGCCAAATGGTAGTGGAGCTGCAACATCCTTTGGTAAGCACCCAGGTGGAGCTGGGGGGGACTTTTGGGCAGCTTGAGGCGGTAGGGCAAGTCGATTTGCGCGATGAGGGGCCTTTTGCCCTGGAGGCACAGCTGCGCCGACTGGCCCTTCACCAGTTGCTGCCCCAACAGGTAGACAGCACCCTACTCAACTTCAACATTAAGGCAGCAGGAAAAGGAGCGCTGTCCGACCACCCCGAAGCCACCTTCTCAGGCATATTGCAAGCGTCCGTTCTCGAAAGCATCCCCATTGATACCTTTGAATTCCGGGGCTTTTACCGCGACCAGGATCTCCAGCTCGACACCTTGTTTGTAAAAAACATTTCGTTGAAGGCGGGACTCCGGGCCCGGTATTTAAACAGCGGTAAGCTCGAAGCGAAATTGGCTGGCGAACTATTTAACGCAAAAGCTTTTACAGCCTACACGAATGAGGTGGTAAAGTGGGGGCAACTGGATTTTGACGCTTCGGCCAGGGGCAGCGTCGACTCCCTGCTTTTCCAATTCAACACGCAGCTTGCCGCCCTGGAGTTCGACACCCTTCTTAATCTGAAACAAATGGACCTTTGGGCCGGCGGCCAACTTGTGAAAGGAGCTCCCACACTGGAAACCCAGCTCCGGGCCAGTGGCCTCAGCAGCGGGGACTACCTGGTGGACACGCTTAGCTTGGATGCCGCCCTGCACGACGCCCTATGGAAGGCGCAAGTGGACTTGCGCCCCAGAGACTTACCGGAAGTCCATCTGGCGGCCAGAGGCAACACCAGTGATTCCCTTTGGGTGGTGCTCGAGCAGTTGGACCTGAATGCGGAAGTGGCCCAATTGTATTTGCTCAACGATTCGGCCAAACTGCACTACCATGAGGGCAGGGCCAGTCTGTCCCATTTTAGAATGGGCGATCGGCTCGACTCGCTCTTCATGTTGGAAGCAGATGCGCGTGCCGAACTGCCCGACAGTCTGGGGCTAGACCTTCATCTTTCGAATCTCAACCTGGCATTGCTTTCCAAACTGAAACTAAGTCCCCAGGAAATCAAAGGACGGGCCCATCTACAGCTTAATGCAGCGGGCAATCCCAAATCTTTTCAATTGAACGCAGGCACGCAGCTCGAACAACTGAAAATGGACCCGCTGACCATAGCACAACTCAGCGCAGACATCTCTTATGCGGGCGACACCCTACACTTCCAATCTTCCTTGCTCAGCCAACTGGGCGATGCCCTGGTCTTGGAGGGCAGCAGTCCACTCGACATCCAACTCAGCGACAGTCTTTTGGTGCACTGGCCCGGCACCCTCCTGGCCCGATTGCATACCCATACCTCGCGCCTCGAAGGCTTCCTGGCCGAACAGGAGGGTCTGCCCAGTCCCCAAGCCCTAATGAGTATGGACTTTCAAATCATGGGACAAGCCCAGGATCCGCAAGTCAAAGGCTACATCGATCTTAGTGAAGGTACCCTGCCCCTGCCGCGTTGGGGCATCGACTATACCGGACTGCGCCTGAAAGCCAGTGTGGAAGAAACACGGATAAGTCTCGACTCCTTGTTTGCACGACACGGCAACGGAACCCTGCTGGCTCAGGGTTATGTAGATATGGACAGCAGTCTCACCAGTGGCCGCCTGTCCGACACCAACCTGAGACTTACAGCGCGAGAGTTCCACCTTTCTCGCCACCGCAACCACGAAATCCAAATCAACGCCGACGCCTTTTTTCGGGACCAGGATCAACAACCGCGTTTTGGCGGAAACATTGAAGTGCTTCGTTCCAACTTTTACTTACCGGCCCTGCTCGATATGGCGGGTGATGGCAGCGAGCTGAACGACCCGCTTTTGGTGCAGGCCCTCAAAAACCAACAGACTGAAGCGCTGCACACTGAAGAAGCTGCCCTTGCCGACAGCAGCCGTCAACAGAGCATTGAGCAAAGGCCGACCTACAACCTTGTGGAACAACTGACGGGTCGTATGCGTGTCGACATCCCCCGCAATACCTGGGTACGCTCGCCCGATATGCAAATGGAGCTGTACGGACATTTGGATGTGGTTAAAAACAGTGATATTTTTGAACTCTTCGGCTCCCTTGGCATCCACCGGGGCTTTTATGCCCTGTACGGCAAAAAGTTGGTCATTCGCCAGGGCGAGCTGACTTTCACTGGAGGGGAGGCCTTCAACCCTGCAGTTAACCTGAAGGCGGATTATACTTTCAGGGATCCGGAACGCCGGAAAAGATTGCTGACCCTGCTGGTGGGCGGAACAGCCATGGAGCCGGACATTTCCTTTGACCTGGACGGCCAACCGGTTCCCGAGGCAGATGCCATGGCCTACCTGCTTTTTGGTCAATCCTTTGACCAACTCAGCTACGGTAACCAGGAAGGCGTTTCCAATGCCTTACCCTCGCGCCTGATAAACAGCGTACTCTCGGCCCAGCTGAGTAAGACGCTGGGCTCGACCCTCAACCTGGATATGATTGAAATTGATGCCGGTGACGACTGGCAGAACACCAGCTTTATGGTAGGCAAATACCTCACCAATGACCTGTTTGTCACCTACCAGCGAAGTTTTGGCCAAACAGACGACGAATCCGTTTCGCCGCAAACCATCACCCTCGAATACGAAATCAGCCGCATCTTTTCGCTGCGACTTTTGCAGGGCCAAGCCAAAGAATCGGGGGTCGATTTGATTATTAAATTTGAAACCGGACGAAAATCAACAGACTGATGCAAACAGCCCACTTACAACATAGTACAAAAAGCATTAATGAATTGCTTCACCAAAAAAGGTTGAAGGAGGCACTGGATGCCTTAAACGCCATGGTGCGGGAAACCCAGAACAGTGCGCTCATCGATACGCTCTACAACCTGGAAATGACCTACAAAAACCTTTTGCACTACACGATAGAAGGCTTCAGCGACCCGGAGCGCCAAAAGATTTACAACCACCTGGTGGCCGATCTGTTCCGGGTAAGTGATCAGATTTTCCGGGAACGAAAGTTGAAAACAGAACAAGGCCGTTTTGCGGAATTACTGAGAAAGCATCAGCACAGCGACCTCGCTGTGCTGGACAAACAAATCGGGATCTGCCAACAAACACTGGACCGCAGTCGTTTGATGGAAGATGGCCTTCCGGGAGGGGACTTCGACGAAGCCCTGGGGCAGCTCTTCGAAATACTGATGACCCAGGGCGCAATATACCAACATCAGCAGGAATTACAGACACTGTTCTCTGAAAACACCCTGCCCTGGCCCCAGCAATGCCAACTGGTCAGCGCCATAAGTATCCACCTCTTGCAGTTTTTTAATGAAGGCGCACTACTCCTCCTGTTTCAATTGAGTCAACATAAACACCTTGAGCTGCGGCAACGCGCCCTTACCGGTCTGCTGCTGGTCTTGTTTCACCACGACCAACGCCTGCCCTACTTCCCCGAGGTGCTGCGCCAAACGCAAAAGCTGGGCGAACGTTTCGCAGGCAAAGAGAGCCTCCAAAATATCGTTATTCAACTGATTAGAACACGCGAGACCGAAAAACTGGCCCGTAAACTCAGCGATGAAATCCTGCCCGAAGTGGCTCGTATTCATCCCAACCTGCGCGACCGGCTCGACCTGGAAAACATCATTGGCGATAGTTTTAAGGAAGGTAAAAACCCCGACTGGGAAGATATTTTTTCCGACTCCCCGGAGCTGATGGGTAAGTTGGAAGAGTTCTCTCGTCTGCAAATGGAAGGAGCCGACCTGTTTCTATCCACCTTTCGCATGCTCAAGCACTTCCCCTTCTTTAACCAGCTTGAAAACTGGTTTCTGCCCTTCCCCTGGCCCAACCCCATTGCCGAAAACATCCTGAAAAACGAAAGCGGCCTGTTCAAAAACCCCGACCTTTTGCAAGGCATCGCCCAATCGGGCATCATCTGTAACTCCGACAAATACTCACTCCTCCTGAGCATTCCGCAAATGCCTTCGGCCCAAAAAGAAATGATGGGACAAATGTTCATGGCCGAACTCAGTGCCCTCAGCGAAGTAGAAAAAAGCGACCAGCTGGTGGATGCCCACAAAAAGGAACAGGCCATCTCCAACCAATACATCCAGGATCTGTATCGCTTTTACAAAGTATATCCGGAACGCAAGGGGTTCAACGATCCCTTTGCCGGGAAAATGGATTTCCACAACTCAGCGGTGATTCATCACTTATTTCCGGGGAGCCACTTTTTGCAAAAACTGAGTGCCTACCTTTTCGAAAAAGACCGTTACCAGGAAGCACTCGAAGTCTTTGCGCTGCGACTGAAGCAAGAGGAACCCGACCGACAGCTGCTTCAAAAGCAGGGCTATTGTATGCAGCAACTGGGAAATTACGAGGGCGCATTGCACTGCTATTTGCAAGCCGATTTGTTTGACCATGAGCAGGTATGGAATTTGAAGAAAATAGCCCTTTGCTACCGCTACCTTAAGCAGCCTGAAAAGGCACTCGAATACTACCAGAAAGCTGAAAAAGTGCAACCAGACAATCTGCACACTCAGGTGAGCATCGGCCACTGTCTGTTGGAACTGAAAGATTACGAACAGGCGCTCAAGTATTATTTTAAGGTAGAATACCTCGATCCGGGCAACCAAAAAGTATGGCGTCCCATTGTGTGGTGCGCATTGGCCCTGGGAAAATTTGAGCAAGCCGAAAAGTATGCGCGACAATTAATCGACAAAAAGCCCACCCAGCATGATTACCTGAATATGGGACACCTGTTTTGGTGCATGGGCAAGCGTCAGGATGCCCTGCAATGGTACCAAAAATGCGTCACCTTTCCGGGACAATCCATGCAGGCGTTTTTAGAATCCTTCAACAACGACAAGGAAATGCTGCTTAAACACGGCGTTGATGAAATGGATATTCCCATTATGCTGGACCAGTTAAGATACCATTTAGAGTAAACCAAACATGCCCAAAAAGAAACCGGAAATTGAAGTCTACAGCCATGGCCACTATGAACCATGGGACAGAAACAGCAAGGATTTACCTCGGCTTAAAGCCATTACCACAAATATTCTGATAACGCCCGATGTAGAGTTTGGCTATGTATTAAAGATAAAGAAAGCAAAAGGGGCCCTGCTGACTTTCACCATTTTTCATCCCCCCTTTTTAAATGAGGAGGGAGAATTAGCTCCGCCTTTTGAAGGTAGCGAAGTGGTGGGGAGCAACGACTGGTCCTTTTTTCTGGGCGATACCGTTTGGCCACCGTATGAAGACAAGGCCGGGGTTTGGGAACTCGTCACCTGGTTAGACGGAAAAGAAATTGCACGTAAACAATTTGAACTGTTTTTATCGTAATTTTTAACACAAAAAAAAGACATACAGAAACTGTGAATCACTCACAGACTGTATGTCGTTATGGCTGCAGGCACCTGGGCGCCAAAATATTTTCAGGCTACGAAAGGGTGATGCTGAACAAGAAGGTACCAAATGCAATCAGTACCAGCACAATAATCACCTCCACGACCGAATAAATGAAAATCTTCCGCTTCAGCCTTGCGATGGCCTCGGTTTCATTTTCCTCGGTTTTTAATACATTAAATCTCACTTTGCGCTTGTTTTTTTTCAATTCTACTTGCTTTTGACTCTTTTTATACCGACAAAGAAAACCATTAATTCCCAATCGACCAATGAAGCCCCTGGCACGTTAGGAATATTTAACTATTTTTTTACAGCATTTAATCCCCTCTGGATCAAATGATACAATACCTGCAAAAACCGATACTATTATTTACACATTAAAACGGAAGTGCATGATGTCGCCATCCTGAACCACATATTCTTTACCCTCAACACTCATCTTCCCGGCCTCTTTACAGGCCTGTTCCGATTTATAGTGTACGAAATTTTCGTACTTAATCACTTCGGCACGAATAAAACCCTTCTCAAAATCGGTATGAATAACCCCTGCAGCCTGCGGAGCCAAAGCTCCTTGAGGGAAAGTCCATGCGCGCACCTCTTTTACACCTGCAGTGAAATAGGTTTGCAAATTCAGCAAACGATAGGCCGAACGAATCAGCTTGGCCACTCCAGATTCATTCAGGCCAAGATCTTCGAGAAAAAGCTGGCGCTCTTCAAAAGAATCCAGCTCGGCAATTTCCGCCTCAGTTTGTGCAGCAATAACCATAACTTCGGCCTGCTCATCTTTCACCGCTGCTTTTACAGCCTCAACGTGCTTATTGCCGTCGACCACCGAAGCCTCATCAACATTGCAAACATACATTACCGGCTTATTCGTCAGGAGAAACAAGTCCTTGGCTACCTTGGCTTCGGGCTCAGTCAACTCCACTGTACGAGCAGATTTCCCAGTCATCAAAGCGTCGCGGTACTTCACCAAAACCTCGAAAAGCTTTTTCGAATCTGCATCCTTTGCAGTTTTAGCAATTTTCTCCACTTTGGGCAGTCGGGCCTCTACCGTCTCCAGATCTTTCAACTGCAGCTCAATATCAATAACCTCTTTATCCCTCACCGGATCTACGCTCCCGTCCACATGGGTAACATTGTCGTCTTCAAAACAACGCAATACATGAATAATGGCATCCGTTTCCCTGATGTTCGCCAAAAACTTATTCCCCAATCCTTCTCCCTTACTGGCGCCTTTTACGAGACCTGCAATATCAACAATTTCAACGGTTGTAGGAACAACGCGCTGGGGCTTTACCAGGCGCTCCAACTCCGTAAGCCGTTCATCGGGCACAGTGATTACGCCCACGTTGGGTTCAATGGTGCAGAAGGGAAAATTGGCCGACTGCGCCTTGGCGTTCGACAAACAGTTGAACAGAGTAGATTTCCCCACATTGGGCAAGCCCACGATACCACACTTTAATGCCATCTTTATGATTTAAATATTATTGAACTGTTTTTTCGCAGTTAAAAGCTTATCTTTTAATTTTTTGCATTGCGCAAAATTAGCGGGTGCAAAAGTAATCCTTTTTTTTGGAAAGGAGAATTATTTAACTTCACAGCCCCAAAACATTTTATGTCGGTTAGCGATCAGGAAATATTGGCTTTGGCCTGCATTCCGGGAGAAAAGGAGCAAGCCTTTAGCCTGTTGGTAAAAAAATACCAACAGCGCCTTTATTGGCATTTGCGCAAAATGCTGGTTGTTCATGAGGATGCCGACGATGTTCTGCAAAACACCTTTGTTAAGGCCTGGCAAAATCTGGATCAATTCCGGGGCGACTCCTCGATTTACACCTGGATGTACCGCATCGCCACCAACGAAGCGCTCAACTTTTTAAATAAAAAACGTGCCGAGCTCATCAACAACCCCGAAGACCTGGAGGTTTTATTAAGCAAGCAACTCGACAACGACCCACTTTATTCGGGCGACGAAATTGAAAAGCGACTTCTAAAAAGCGTACTCTCGTTGCCCGACAAACAGCGACTGGTATTTAACATGAAATACTTCGA
>DUOK01000232.1 GCA_012838865.1 Bacteroidales bacterium
GTGGTCTTCTTCAACGGCACCAGCTACCTCATACGCAATCTGCTGCTCAGTCTCGGTTTGGCCGTCGTCCTCATCGCCAGCTTCATGGCCTGGATGTTCTCTTCCAAGCGCATGGTGCTGGTCTCACTTATTCCCAACCTCATTCCCCTCATCACCACCGCCGCCCTCATGGGCTATTTCGGCATCCCCATCAAACCCTCCACCATCTTGGTCTTCAGCATAGCCTTCGGCATCTCGGTCGACGATACCATCCACTTTTTGGCCAAGTACCGTCAGGAGCTCAGCGAAACCAACTGGAACATACGTGCCGCCGTAATGCTGGCCACCAAAGAAACCGGACTGAGTATGATTTACACCTCCATCATCCTCTTCTTCGGCTTTGGCGTTTTCAGTCTCTCCGAGTTTGGAGGCACCGTCGCCCTGGGCCTGCTGGTGGCCTTCACCCTTTTCGTGGCCATGTTCTCCAACCTGATCTTGTTGCCCACCCTGCTGCTCACCCTCGAGCGCCTCATTACCAACCAATCGTTTAAGGAGCCCCTCTTGGCCATTTACAACGAAGAAGAAGATATTGAACACAGCAAGCTCGTAATTGCCCGGAAAGGAAGCGCCTCAAGCGAGGACCGGTCTGTCGACGACCCGCTCGACTAAGTCCGCATCGACCCATGTACCACCCCCAAACGGAAAGCATCATGACATTGACCGAAAAGTACCGACAGCAAATTGAAAGTGAACTGGAGCGCCTGGTGCGCGACCGTCGCCCCGAGGGCCTCTACGCCCCCGTATCCTATGTTTTATCGCTGGGCGGAAAGCGCATCCGGCCCGTGCTCTGCCTCCTGGGCTGCGCCCTGTACAACGCC
The DNA here is from genome assembly GCA_012838865.1 of Bacteroidales bacterium. Taxonomy (GTDB): domain Bacteria; phylum Bacteroidota; class Bacteroidia; order Bacteroidales; family Marinilabiliaceae; genus Geofilum. The sequence goes on from DUOK01000232.1 coordinate 858, forward strand.
GAGCGGGTAAAGGACAGCCTTTACCCGGCCCTGGGTCTCGAAGTCTTCCACAACTTCACCCTCCTGCACGACGACATCATGGACCAGTCCGACATGCGCCGCAACCGGCCCACCGTGCACAGGAAGTGGGACAGCAATACCGCCATACTATCCGGCGACGCCATGACCATCCTCGCCTATCAGCTGGTGGCCCGTGGTCCCTCCGAAAGTCTTCGCGCCGTACTCGAGCTCTTCAGTCGCACCGGCCTCGAAGTCTGCGAAGGCCAGCAATACGACATGGAATTTGAGCAAAGCAGCAGCGTGGGCGTCAAAGATTACCTCGAAATGATCCGACTCAAGACCGCCGTTCTGCTCGGTGCCAGTCTCCAAACCGGCGCCCTCATTGGCGGCGCAGGCGAAGCGCAGGCCCAGGCCCTCTATCGCTTTGGCATTGCCGCCGGCATTGCCTTTCAGTTGCAGGACGACTGGCTCGATGTTTATGGCGATGCCGCCACCTTTGGCAAAAACATCGGCGGCGACATCATCAACAACAAAAAAACCTTCCTTCTGCTCCAGGCCCTCGAAAGTCTCTCTCCCGCCGGCCGTGCCGAACTTCAAAGTTGGATAAGCCGCAGCGATTACGATCGGGAAGAAAAGATTGCTGCCGTACGTAACCTTTACGACCGGGTCAACGTTTCTGATACGGCCCGAAAACTCATGGACAGCTATCATCAGGAGGCCCTGGCCCATCTGCAGGCGGCAGGCGGCGATAGCGCCGTTGCCAATGAGTTAAAAGATTTTGCGCGTGGATTAATGGAAAGGGTACGTTGAGGATTTTCGGGAAATGTTTTGTACCTTTTCACCTTACAAACAACTTTATTTTTACCGCACATGGCACAATTGACCGGCAAAGTAGTTCAAGTCATCGGCCCGGTGGTCGATGTCGAATTTGAGGCAGGAATTTCCGAATTGCCCAATATTGACGAAGCTCTCGATATCCTCAGTCACGACAACCAAAAGGTTGTAATAGAGTGTCAGCAGCACATTGGGGAACACACCATACGCTGCATTGCCATGGATGCGACCGACGGCCTGCAGCGCGGCATGGAAGTCAGAGCCCGCGGCACCGCCATCAGTATGCCCCTGGGCGACAACGTAAAGGGGCGCCTCCTCAGCGTAACAGGTCGAGCCATTGACGGACTCGGAGCCGTAAAGACTGAGCACTTTGCGCCCATCCACCGGGCGGCACCAGCCTACGAAGACCTCTCCACCGATACCGAAATCCTTTTTACCGGCATCAAAGTCATCGACCTGATAGAGCCCTATTCCAAGGGCGGGAAAATTGGCTTGTTTGGCGGAGCCGGCGTAGGCAAGACCGTACTCATACAGGAACTCATCAACAACATCGCCAAAGGCTATTCCGGGCTATCGGTATTCGGAGGCGTAGGGGAGCGCACCCGCGAGGGCAACGATCTGCTGCGCGAAATGATTGAATCGGGCATTGTGGATTACGGTCCCGCCTTTCGCGAAAGCATGGAAAAGGGCCAATGGGATTTGAGTAAAGTCGACCTAGAGGCCCTGCAGAA
>DUOK01000233.1 GCA_012838865.1 Bacteroidales bacterium
ATTCTGGACACCACCCACTCTTCGGACTCTTCATACAGGGCTGCCAGTAAGATCATAACATCCGCATTGACCTGTTGATATTGGTGCTTCCTTACCCGTGCAATCATAATCTTGTCGTGATGAGTTGCTTGCGTGTTCTCCTTCGAGGCCAAAAGCTCTTCGTAGAGCTTTTCGCCCGGCCGCAAACCACTGTAAACAATGTCGATGTCCTCACCCAGCTTTAATCCGGAAAGTCGAATCATTTTCTCAGCCAGATCGACAATTCGAACCGGTTCTCCCATGTCAAACACAAAAATTTCTCCACCATGTCCCATAAAGGAAGCCTCCAGGACCAGCTGGCAAGCTTCGGGGATGGTCATAAAGTAACGGGTAATTTCAGGATGGGTGACCGTAACCGGTCCTCCCTGTGCAATCTGACGTTTGAACAAGGGCACCACCGAACCATTGGAGCCCAAAACATTGCCAAAACGAGTGGTTACAAAGGCTGTAGCCAGTCCGGGTAGTTGTGCCATCGACTGAATGTAGATTTCACATAGGCGCTTGGAGGCACCCATCACGTTGGTCGGATTAACCGCCTTATCGGTGCTCACCATCACAAACTTTTCCACTCCAAACTCCACCGAGAGATCGGCCAGCAGCTTGGTGCCTCCCACATTAACCCTTACCGCCTCATAAGGCGAAGCCTCCATCAATGGTACATGTTTATAGGCTGCTGCATTAAACACAATTTGAGGGCGGTACTGTTCAAACACCTGACGCATACGCCTGTTGTGCGTTATATCAGCCAGCACCGGCTTAAAGGGCGCGTCAAAGTGGCGAATAATAATTTCCTGCTCCAAATCATATAGCGCGGATTCCGCCTGATCGAGCATCACAATCTGACGAACGGGGAAACGAAGCAACTGACGCACAATTTCAGAGCCAATGGATCCGGCCGCACCCGAAACCAAAATGGTTTTCCCCTCAAGTCCCTCCATAATCTGTTTTTGATTCAGATGAATCTCATCACGCCCCAGTAAATCTTCGATCCGCACCTCACGAATCTGGCCCATATTGGAAATGCCATTAACCCAGTTATTTACCGAGGGCATCACCTTCAGCTTCCATCCCCGACGAAGACAATCGTCGGCAATGGCCTGCTTCCGCTTCGACCCAATGGTGGTCACCGCCAAGATCACCTCCTCCACCTCGCCGAACTTGCCTCCACCTTCAAGCATTTTCTCCCAACTCAAAACAGGCAGACCACTTAAGTGCATATTCCACTTACCCGGTTCATCGTCCACAAAAGCCAGCACCTGGTAGGCATTATCTTTATCATTTCGAATGGCCTCAAGGGTTATCATAGCCAGATCACCCGTGCCAAAAATAACGGTAGCCACCGACCCTTTGGTGGTGGTCAGGTAGGTATAAGTCTCTCTCACGACCAATCTAAAGCCAAAACAAAAGAAAACCACCAACATAAAATGCAAAACCAAAACCAGGCGCGGTACCAAATTCATTTCCGGATAGAGCCAGCGAACAAGAGTTCCCCCAACCAGATTGAGGGCCAAAGCCGTAGCACTGGCATACACCAGAGAACGCAACTCGGTAAAACTGGTATGCCGGATAACTCCCCTGTGAATACCGAACAAGAAAAAGACCAAAGTGTAAATCACTGCCACATAGGCTCCTCCACTAAGAAACTCCCAAACCGTATAGGTCGGCAACATAACATTCAGTCGCACGACGTAGGCAATAATAAATGCGTTGGAAATCAGTAACCAGTCGATGGCCAAAATCCACCAGGGCGAAATGATGCGTCCGTTAAACACCTTCAATAAAAATGCCTTCATTGCTTATGGTCTTTAGCTGAAATTCAAACAAATATCTGCCAAGAAATCAGCATACTCAAGGCCATTTTTACCAGCTACAACGAAACTTACACCAACAGCCACCTGACGATTATCAATGAAAAACACTAAATTTGCTCAATATTGTTTCAACTGAATCTTAACCTTATGAAACACCCATTTCTGTTGCTTTTCCTTTTGGCGGTACCCACTCTTTGTTATGGCCTGTCCACAAGTGCCCATACGACCGACAGTACCGACATATACGAAAATGCCGACTTTTTGGCCCCGCTTAAATCGGGGGGACAACAAATCGATGCAATCACCATTCAATCGCCCGACAATAGCCTTGCACTTTCGGTAACAATTTATTCCAACAAGGTAAACTATACCCTTAGTAAGCAGGGAGCAGCTGTCTTGCTGCCTTCCGACCTGGGCTTACAGTTAACCGATGGAGACCTGATGCAGGAAATCAGCCTGACAGAAATCACCACTTCAGAAAAACAGGAAACCATCTCTCTTTCCTTTGGAGAGCGCCCAAACTTCGCCAGTCACTATAAAGAAATCCGGCTGCACTTAAAAAACAAAAACAGCCTTCATTTTCAGCTGATCTTTCGACTCAGCAACCAGGGGATGGCCTTTCGTTACCACTTTCCGGAGACCAACAGCCGAAAGCAACTGCGTGTGCAATATGAGCACAGCAACTTTGTGCTTGCCGACAGCTATACAGCATGGGGAGAAAAATATAATGAGCAGGGCTACACCCCTTCTGCAGTCAATAATTTGCGCAGTTTGGTTCCACTCACCCTCAGCGGTTCAAACTACAGCCTCTGCATCAACGAAGCCGACAACGATCGCTTTGCTCGAATGGGGCTATCCGGGATCAACAACAGCCTAAAAACAACTTTCCTGGGCAGCACCAGCCAACATACTCTTCCGCTTTCCCTACCCTGGCGCTATGTTACGGTTGGAGACAGTCCCGAAGACCTCATTGACAAAAAAGAAATGTTGTACGCCCTAACTGCCGAAGCATTTGACCCCAAGGACTGGGATTGGGTGAAACCAGGGAACGTTTTTCGCTGCCTGAATCTGACCACCGCTGCAGCCCTGGAAGCCCTGGATTTTTGTGCAGATATGAACATCCCCTACATGATGTTCGATGCCGGCTGGTACGGCCTGGGTTATGGCCAATCCAAAGAAAAAAACCCGGCTTCCAATCCCCTCGAGGTGATTGCAGCATTGGACATGAAAAAAATTACCGCCTATGCGCACAACAAAGGGATAGGCATACTGCTTTATGTAAACAAAGTAGCCTGGGACAACTACGACAACCAGGCCATGTTCGATTTGTATGAGAGTTGGGGCATAAAAGGATTAAAGCTGGGCTTTGTAGATGGCTACACAGCTGCAGGGAACCAACAAGTCTACAGAATCATAAAGGAAGCAGCCCGCCGAAAAATGCTGATTAATGTCCACGATAACTTCAGACCTACCGGTTTGGTGCATCGTTACCCCAATTTAATGACAGCAGAAGGCGTTCGCGGAAACGAATACATCGGAAATACGGGAGACCATACGGTATTGATACCCTACACCCGAATGCTCACAGGGGCTACCGACTTCACGATTTGTTATCTGGGCAACGATCCCTCCTATGAAAAACCCGCCTACCTCAACACCACCCGGGCGCACCAATTGGCTATGAGCATAATTATGTATAGCCCGCTACAACACATATTCTGGTACGCCAAGCCAGGCATCTACCATCATCCTGTTGAAGTCGAACTCTTCACTTACCTTCCTGTGGTATGGGATGATTTTGTGATTGTTAAAGGAGAAATGGGACAATACATAGGCATGGCACGCAAAAAGGGAAATCGCTGGTTTTTAGCCCTATTGAACAACAGCAAAGCACGCAACATCGAAGTCGACCTGGATTTCCTGAATGCCCAGAAGAATTACCAGATGGCGATTTACCAGGACGACAACAAGGGCTCCGTCCAAAAATCCATCAGCCAGATTCCCGACAACAAAAAATTGTCTGTGTCACTCAAAAGCAACGGAGGATCGGTTGTGGTCCTCTATGAAGATACCGATACCTTAATGGTTGATATTCCGGAAGCCACTTTCACCCGCCTGGCCCCAAATCCCGCTGAAGACATCTGCTATCTGACAGTGGCTACACCGGGGCGAAACGACATACGGATATGGGACCTAAACGGAAGAAAGATGCTGGAAGTCTCTCCTCTTCTTACAAAAGAGCCCTACCCCCTTGAAATAGGACAACTGGCACCGGGTACTTATCTTGTAATCGTAACGGATCCCCACCAGAAGAAAACCGTACTGCCTTTAGTTGTTAAATAACAAGCGCGACCGATTTTCGGGCCTGAATCTTCCGGATACTTTCCACCACATAAGCCAATTCGTCGGAGCTCAAGCCAGGATAAATGGGCAGACTTACCGTCCCCTGCCAGATTCGCTCGGCATTGGGATAGTCACCGGGCCGCAAAGCGTAGGTGTCGCGGTAGTATTTTAGGCGATGAATGGGTTTATAATGCACCGAAGTCCCAATACCTGCCCGGGCCAATTCTTCAATAAAAACATTGCGTGAAACGCTGGAACCCTCATTCAATATAACAGGGAAAAGATGCCAGGCATGCTCCTCAGCTGCCACATGCAATTTGGGCAAGTCCACCCAGGAACAGCTCTTCAGTGCAGACAAATAATACTCGGCCACCTCTTGTCGGGCGGCCCGCAATTCGTCCGCTCTTTCGAGCTGAGCCAAGCCAATGGCCGCATTGATATCGGGCATGTTGTATTTATAACCCGGAGCCACCACATCGTATTCCCAGGAAGGCTTGTCCGAAGTAAAACGATCCCACACATCCCGATTTATGCCGTGCAGCCGCATCAATTTCACCCTTTGGTAAATCTCCTCATCATTGGTGGTAAGCATCCCCCCTTCGCCCGTGGTAATGGTTTTATTGGCATAGAAACTGAAGCAGGTCACATCCCCAATACTACCAACCATTTGCCCATTCAATGAGGCCGGAAAGGCATGGGCAGCATCCTCCAGCACCCGGATTCCATTTTGGCGACACAGCGCCAAAACACCTTCATGACCGGCGTTCAGCATTTCGGCGGCCTGACCGCCAAAATGCACCACAATCAACACCTTCACCTCCGGATGCCGCGCAATGGCCGCCTTCAGGATGGCCGGAGTAAGAAGAGAACTGCCGTACTCCACATCCAGGCAAATGGGATCGGCTCCCATATAGCGAATCACCTCTGCGCTGGCTGTAAAAGTCATGGCAGGAACAAAAACTTTATCACCAGGTGCTACTCCCAGCGCATCGAGGCCCAGGTGAAGCGCTGCCGTACAACTATTGACCGCACAAGCAAATTGCGCACCCGTTTTTTCTGCAAAGAGCTCCTCAAAGCGCTGTGCTTTTCCGGCGGTAGTCAACCAGCCACTTTCCAAAACCTCCTTAACATACAGCAACTCATTTCCATCGCAGGAAACTTTAGCATAGGGAATTTTCAACATTGCTCAGGGTTTTAAATATCCTCAAAACGTCCATGTTTTAACAAACGTGCAATGGCCCTGTCTGGGGCCACATACTCCAGGTAATAGGCCCGGATGTTCTCCTCCAGCCGGCGACGCAGGGCTTCATCACCGATCAACTTTTCCAAGGCTGCATAAATTTGCTCCTCGCTCCCATCTACAAAAAGCACCTCCTCTCCATGGTTTAAAGGGCGGGGCAACTGATTGATTACAGGGGTGGCCACCACAGCCTTTCCCAGGGCCATGAACTCTCCCAGCTTCCAGCCATGGCAATCCAATATCACAGGGGTATTAAAGACCGTTGCCGACTCCTTCAGCTTTAATAAATAATCGGCCATAGGAACATTGGCAGCCATGGTTAAATCCTCATAGCCCGGGATGTCATTCTGTGAGCGGGGGGCAAAACCACCCTCGAAACGCACGCCACTTAAACGGCGACAAGCCCTGATGTAATTGGCGCGGGTCCGGTTGGTCTCTTGTTCCTTTTTCCAAAGGGCTCCGGCAAAAAAGATGTAATCCGACAGTGAGGGCTGAGCTTGATAATAACTCAGGGGCTGTCGCCTCAGCTGGGCATAATAATCGGCAAAAAAGCGCCGCTTGTTGCCGATGCGTGGGGCCGCCTTCATATAATTGATTAGTGCCAGTCGCCAGGTTTTTACCGGGGCATGCAAACGAATCGCAAAACCTGGTCCCAGGGCCATAAGCTTAGGATGGGTGCTCAGCGCACAACGCTCCGCATTGATGTTTATCTTACCGTACACATCGCACCATTCCAAGGCTTTGGCGTCGATCTCGTAACTGTCGCCAAAATCAATGAGACCTTTAAACACCGACTTACCCCGACGCAAAACAAAGGCAAAATGACAGTTGTTGTGCTTAAACGACTTGAAATAGCGGGAAGAATAACTCAAGCTGGGGAAAAGCTGCTTCAGCCCATGAATGTAAAACGAAGCATACAAAAAATCACAGGCAGGATCGACATAAACGTGTACAGAAGATTTCATAGGTAACAAATGGTTTTAATGAGCAATTGGATATCTCCACCAAAGGATCGGGTTCGAAGATAATGCTCGTACAACTCAAGTTTACGGGGCAAAATCTGCTCCCTATAACAGCGCTCCGGCTCTGGAGCTGCCGCCAGCAACTCTTCTTCATGACGGAACTCCAGCGCAGCATTATCGGTAATGCCCGGGCGTAATTCCAACACCTTTTGCCAACGCTCCGGGTAGACCTGAACCCAAGCGGGGACCTCCGGCCGGGGGCCCACCAAAGCCATATCGCCACGCACAACATTCCAAAGCTGGGGCAGCTCATCTAATTTGGTTCTACGCAAAAAGCGACCTACCCGCGTTACCCTGCGGGCATCTCCGGCATCGAAACGCCCCTTTGCAGCCTCCTTTAAAACGGCCATGCTCCTAAACTTACAGATCCCAAACAGGCGGCCACGACGTCCCACCCGTTGCTGTATAAAAAAAGGAGGCCAACCAGAATCAAGGACGACTGCCAATGCAATCAGCAACAAAAGAGGCAGCAACAGAATCAAAGCGCCAAGCGCCGCAAAAAAATCAAACAACCGCTTCATTGGGCAATGTTTTATTGAGAATAAAGATATTAACTACCTAACAAATTCCACCCTGCAGCAAAGGCTGTCGGTGGATGTCTGGAGGACATTGATAAAAATTCACTGGAATTGGAAGTCGATCGGCCCTATATTTCGCACAAAAGCAAATGTCTCAACCAAAAAAGCGCCTTGCATGACCAGCAACAAGTCCCCGGGTTTACCACCCCTCTTCCTTTTAGCCATGACCGACCAGGGCTATGCTGCCGCCAAACACCTGAGTGCCTATGGAATTCCCATCGTTGGGTTCTTCCCCAACAATAAGGGTTTTGAATATTTCAGTCGTCTCCCTTGCCAAAAACACGTATTGCCTGCGTCCAATAACGACCGAATGGCACTGCTGCGCAAAACAGCGGGGGACTTTGACCAAAAGCCGGTTTTAATGCTCACCGCAGAAAGCTACTTCCCATTCATTTACGAACACTTCGACGAAATAGACCAACTGTTTGCCCTGGAGATGCCCGATGCCGACACCCTGCATCAAATGCTCGACAAGAACCGTTTCTCGGCCTTTGCCGAGACCTACCATCTTAAAATTCCCAAAAGCACTGAAGTAGGTCTGCACTTATTGCCGGAAGAACAGCTGTCTGAGGACCTCAACTATCCACTGGTGATCAAACCCAAATACCGCACCGATCGCTGGAATGGTCGTTACCATACCAAAAAAGCTTTCCTGGCCCATAATCGACAGGAAGCCCTAAGTGTGTGTACAGAACTGCTGCAGGTCATCGACTGGCTGGTGGTACAGGAATTTGTACCCGGTCCCGACACCAATGTTTACTTTTGCCTGACCTATCTGACCGCCTCGGGCGAAGCACTGGACACCTTTTGCGGACAAAAAATTCACCAACACCCCATTTTATTTGGCAATACCAGCTCGGCCCTTGCTGTAGACCTTCCTGCACTGAAAGCAGAAAGTCTGCGTATTTTAAAGACGGCCAAAATGAGTGGTTTTTGTTCGGTAGAATTCAAGCAACATGCCGTAACGGGCGACTTCTATGTGATAGAACCTACCGTGGGGCGGATGGACCGGCAGCAATATGTGGCCATGGTCAGCAAGCACGATATGGTATTGAAAGCGTATTGCCACCTGGCCAGGATTTCCCAGCTCACTCCCCGTAAGCAAAAAGAAAACTTCCTGTATGTCGAAGAGTCCCTGCAAATGAAGTCCTACCTCGACTACCACCATTATAAAAGCAAAGAGCAGGGTCGAATCCGACACCTGCTCCGTACGCACAAAATTCGTTTCATGCACCTGACCCTAAGAGACCCCCTGCCTTCCCTCCTGGTTCTGGCCGGGGTGCTCAAACACTTACTTCACTACCTGCTGAAAGGAAAAACCCGCTACTTTGAAGAAGACGACCTCACCCGACAACTCCTCCAGCTTAACCACCACAAGGCCCAACAATCTGGCGCTGCGGCCGCGGAAAAGAAGGAGAAAGTTCTTACAGTAACTAAATAGAAAGGAACTATAAAGCCTCCAGAAAGCGATGCAAGGCCTGAACCTGTACCGGTCGGTTGAAGGCTGTTGCCGCCATATGGCGGCAACGACTGCGCATCGCAGCCAGGTCGGCTTCTGCCAAACGGGCAAAGTTTTCTTTCAGGGCCGCCAAATCGCCGGGACGATTTACCCATCCTAAGTCGTTCTCTGCAACAATGCGTGCCCCCTCTCCTTCACCGGAAAATAAAATGGGGAGCCCCGCTGCCATGGCCTCGTAAATTTTAGAGGGAACGGCACCATAAATATTTTTAGTCAGCGGAATCAGCGCAGCATGATGTTGCACCAGCACTCCGGGAATCTCCTCCCGCTGCAACACCCCGCCATAATAAATACCCCGCTCAGGATGCTCCGCCAGATAGGCCTCCAGTTCCTCCTTTTCGGCTCCTGCACCATATATATGAAATTCCAGTCCCAGCTCCCGAAAATCAAGGGCACGACAAAGGCCCAGTATGCCCTGGGCTACCCCCAGTAGACCCGCATACACCACCTTGCGCGACCCCTGGTCGGCCGCCGGCTCCAGGGAGCGGAAACGCGCATAATCAACCCCGTTACGAAACAGGAAGGTCTGACCAAACCCACGCTCCCTAATGTAGGTAACAATTTCCTGCGACTGCCCCAAAATACCTGCCGAGCGACGGTAAACAAAACGCTCCAGTCGCTCCAGTGCCCGATACAGGGTACCGCGCGACAAGGCGCCCAACTCCAGCGCAGATAAAGGCCAAAGGTCCGACACGTTGGTCACCATTCGCGCACCGGAGGCTTTCGCCAGCAGCCAGGCGGTCAGTGCCAGGGTTAAGGGGGGACTCTCCACCACCAACAAGTCGGGCTGCTTTTGGCGACAAAAGCGCCAGGCAAAAAGGGCGGTGAAAGAAAAGGACAGCATACTTAAAATACGCGGCAGAGTGCGCCTCGAGTTCGATGCATAGAGCCAAAAGCGCAAAAGAGCAATCCCGTCGCGCTCCTCACGCAAGGCAAAGCGTCCACGAAAATCCTTGAAAATACGGCCCTCCGGATAATTGGGCAGGGCAGTAACCACCGACACTTCAGCACCCAAGGCTTTGAGGCCCCGAAGCATCTCAAAAAGACGACTCTGCGGAGCACCCATCTCGGGCCGGTAATACTGGGTCAATAAAACAATACGCATACTTAACGGTAATGCTTTCGAAGGATGTCCACAATATTTTGGGCAGCCTGACCCTCGCCATAAGGATTACGGGCACTCGACATGCTTTCGTAAACCTCCGGCTCGTTTATCAGCCGCTTGCACCAATGCACTATTTCGTCACGACGGGTACCCACCAGCTTCACCGTACCTGCCTCCACCGCCTCGGGTCGCTCCGTGGTATCGCGCATCACCAGGACCGGCTTACCCAGTCCCGGTGCCTCTTCCTGAATGCCCCCACTGTCGGTCAACACAAAAGCGCAGTGCTGCATCAAATAAACAAAGGGCAGGTATTCGAGCGGAGGAATCAGGTAAACGTTCGGCAAATCCTTCAGCAGCGCATTAACCGGTTGCTGTACATTGGGATTCAAATGTACCGGATAAATCACCTGCCAACCGGGATGCGTCTCCGCGACCTCACGAATGGAAGCACAGATTTCCTCAAAACCCTTTCCGAAATTTTCCCGCCGGTGTCCGGTAACCAACACGTAGCGTCCCGCCTCAACCAAGTTAGCCGTGTTGGGAATGTGTTGTTGCAAGACCGAAAGCACGCCCTGCAAAAGGGGCCCGCCCTTTTGCAATTCGGCTCCGGCAATTTTCAACGCGTCAATCACCGTATTTCCGGTTATATGTATGCTCTTTTCTGCTACCTGCTCACGACGCAGATTATCCGCAGCCCACTCGGTAGGCGCAAAATGCAAATCCGCCAAGCGGCCCGTCAGCTGCCTGTTCATTTCCTCCGGCCAGGGAGAATACCTTTGATAGGTCCGCAGTCCCGCCTCCACATGGCCCACCTCCACCTGTCGGTAAAAAGCCGCAAGGGCAGCCGCTGTGCTGGTCCCTGTATCGCCGTGCACCAAAACCAAATCGGGTTTAAAGGTGTCCAAAACTGAACGCATACCCAACAATACCGCCGAAGTAATATCGAAAAGGTCCTGTCCGGCCTTCATGATGTTCAAATCGTACTCGGGCACAATGCCAAATACTTCCATCACCTGATCGAGCATCTGACGATGCTGTCCGGTTACACAAACCCGTGCATCAAAATACGCCTGCTGATCGGGATGCTTCAAGGCACGCACCAGAGGAGCCATCTTAATGGCCTCGGGGCGCGTCCCAAATACAATCAATACTTTTATCATAGTTTCATTTTTTATCCTTTCATCCGTCAAAGTCACCAAAAATAGCGCATTTTATGCGCTATACATAACGAATGGGCGGAAGTTCTCCCCCGTCGCCACCCAGCGCAACGACCTGCCCTCTTTCATCCAGAACAAAACGCAGGCCGGCCAACAATTCGGCCTGTTGCCAGAGTTCCTGAAGCGTGGGCATCCAAATTTTTTCCTCTGCCACCGCTAAAGACAGGCGCTCAAGGGCAGCCTTGGCCCCAGGCATAACATGCCCCTTGTTGTCGGCAAAAAGGCGGCCCGATTTACGCCGGTCGGTATCGGCCAAATAGGTGTGCGCCAAACAAACTCCGGCTTCACCCATCAATACATTCAGGTTGTCCTGCGAAAAAGTAGCCGCAAAATCATGCACCTCAACGGTCTGGAAAAGCCAAAACCGCTGCCCACCCAAACCGACTTCAAACAAAATGGGTGTCATTTTCTGCCATTCAGGCAATCGCAGTCTCCCACTCCCGAAGAACACCACCCGCAGCAACTGTGCCAACAAGCGAAAGCTGCCTGCCAAAAGCCGCGGCCAAATGCGCCAGGATTGCCTCCAGGCTTTTTTGCGCAGCCAGGCAGCCAGTTGTTGATAACGCTTTTGGGCACGAACACCACAAAAAAACAGGTTGTAGCTGCGCAGCAATTCGAAAACCCCGGACTGGGAGAACTGCTGCATTAAGGTTTTACGATAGGCGGACAAGGAAAAATGCTTCGGATTCAACTGATTGATTCGACCCGGCCCGGATTGCCCTGCATCGAGATAGTTCCACAACAAACGCACGCCGGCCCTCCGCATACCCCGTGCCCAATCGATCAGCTCTGGAGCAGCGGCCGGGATACGACTTAAATTATAGGGCTGAAACCCATGGTCTATCCAGGTGGTCCAGGACCCGGATTCCGTCACAAAGCGATCAAAATCATCCTCCCACTCCGATCGACTTGCACGGGTCGATTGTGAGAGACTGTGGTAACACAGTTCATGACCATCCTTCGCCCAATCTCTCAACAAATCGGCCTGCCTTTCCATCGACACATTCCAGGGACGTTTACTGTGATGAAACAAAAAGACCCCTTTGGTAATGTTTAAACCTAAGCAGCGCAGAAAACGACGTTGTCGCTCCAACAAAACCGGAGAATCGAAATCGCAATGATCGGAGATGTTGAGGATGGCTGAAAAAGGAATTCGGGAACGACTGAATTCGGGAACTGCCGAGCGGGTGAATAAAAAAGTGCATACCCACTCGTTGCGGGCCGGGGAGCAAGTGCTGAGCAAGGGGTCGTCGTTGGCATCGTAATGCAGACGCGGTTGCTGCAGCGGATCGGCCAAAATCCAGGTCAACTCCTGCGCCTGACGAGGATCGTAGTGCCAGGTGCCGTGGGTTTCACCAGCCACCATGCGCCAGTCGCCTTCCAGTTCGAGTATTTTGGGCGACCAGCTCCCGGCCATGCGGACCTGCTCGGCATTTACCCATTTGTAATCGAAATTTCGCCAACGCAGCACCCTGGCATCCAGCTTTATCTGCAAATGCAGTCGCAACCCGGCAGTGACCAATCCCTCAGGAAGCCGAATAACAAAGCGATGCCTATGGCCCTCCTGCTCCTGCCGGACCCTGACACGTGATGGCGCTACGCCGTCAATCTCCAAAGAATAACTATGTATCAAAGACCCTCAAATTTTCGTTCAAAACGCTTGAACTTTCCCATAAGCGTACGTTCCAGTACCGCTTCATTTTTAATCTCAAGTTCCGCTGCAAAATCCAAGGCCTGCAAACACAAACGTCGCAAGCGGTCCTTCTCCTCTGCAAGCAAAGGACGCTCGCTGGCCACCTGCACCACAAAACGCTCCGGAGCGATTTGCAAAACCTTATACTCATTCACCACCTTGCAATACTCCGAAAAAGCTTTAAACACATACAAAAACAAGGTGTCTCCAGCCACCTTCTTGCCCGAAGGCAGCCAGGCCATCTCCTCCACCCTGCCCTGTAAATGCGTCAGCCACAGTTGCCCGTCCAGCTCCTCTAAGGCCGCCATATCTCCAATTTCGTAACGAATCAAGGGCGTCCCCTGATTGTAGAGGGGAGTCAGCACCACCTTTCCCACCTCCCCCCGGGCACAGGGCCGATTCTGCTCATCCAGAATCTCAGTCAGCATGAGCTCGTTCGACAATTTCCAGCGACCATTTCTTCCAAAACCTACAATACCTGCCTCCGAGGCCCCGTATTCATTGTACACCGGAACCCCGTATACCCGCTCCATAAGAGCCATCTCCTCGAGGCTGCACATTTCGGAAGTGACAATAACCGTCTGTAAGGTAGGCAGCAGGACTTTAAGGACCAGCCCCTTTTTATCCAAAAAATGCGCAAAAGTCACCAAGGGATAGGCATAACCGTAAATATAAACAAAGGGGCGTCGACGAAAAGCATCCAGCCAGGACTCGAGTACAGACTCCGACAAATCAATGGTATTGAAGCGGACCCGGTTGCTGAGCCGGTCCTTCAAGCCTTCGGTTATACGGCTGCGCCTGCTCAGGGGAAAACCGAAAAAGCGGGCCTGCAAATCGTTGAAGCCCACACCGGCCGACCGGTAGCGATCTTCCAACAAACGCCAGGTAAGGGCGTGACTGAGGTAGTCCAGTGCGTAAGCAAAAGGTTTGCCGGTCGACCCGCTGGTCGCCCGATGATAATACTTTGGGTAGGCATTCTGGTCGGGCACCCTTGTAATCGCATGTTCCCTAATCAGGCGCTTATTAAGTACGGGCAGCTCCTCCCACGAAGCAGGCCAATCCCCTATAAAATGACGGAAACTGGTATTGGCCTGGTAGTGGTACTCCAAAGCTGCCCATTTCTGCCGTTCCAGGTAGGCCGGATCGTGCGCCTCCCGCTTATACTCCTTAAACAAACGTCCCGCTTCATTCACCGGAAACCCCGTCCATTTCAACAGTCTGAAAAAATCCATCACCAGGTCCATTTATAAGCATGCAACAAATCCAGCGATTGGGCCACCACAGCCTCCATCCGAAAGGGCTGCACCACCTTTTGAACACCTGTGCTCAAACGACGACAGAGTGCCTCATCGACCAGCAGACGCTCCATCGCAGTCACCAGTGCAGCTACATCTCTGGGTGCAATAAACAGCGCGCTCTCTCCTTCCTCAAAATACTCGGGCAGTGCACTGAACCGACTGATGAGGATGGGAACTCCGGCCATTCCGGCCTCCACCAAAACCCCGGGGAGTCCCTCCCCCGGATGAAAAGTGGGCAGGACCAAAAAATGATACGCAGCCAGCACTTCCTGCACTTTGCCAGGTTCCACCAAACCACAATATTTAATTCTTCCTCCTGATTCCCTCACCGCCTTCTGCAACAGCGGCTCATCCATCGGGTCCACCGGTCCGTACACGTCCAGCTGCACGCACCTGCCCGCAAGCAGCAAGCGGCCCACCGCCTCCAGCAAATCGTGGATCCCCTTGGTACGGGTTACCCGCGAAATAAAAACAATGCGTCCCTGTGCAGCCTCATTCAAGTCCCACCGCTGCCCACTGTCCCGACGGGGATTAAAAACCAGTTCCACCTTCCGCAGTCCGCAAGCCTCTAAGCCTTGTTGCAGGGCCCGAGATTCGGCAAAAACACCATCCAGGCGGTTGAGACAGGCCACCATCCACCTGCGTCTCCAGGGCGACAAATCGTTTTGCAGTTGCTGGTGAAAAGACCCGCCCACCACATAAAGCACGCCCTTTTTAGTCCGCAAGGTCTGCATCAGCGCAAAAATCGGCAACAGGTAGTAACGCCCGTACTTATTCAAAGAGAAGATGATCTGGTAACTGCCCCACATTTTGGCCAACAAACGCAGATTGTTGCGCCAGCGGGGCCCCTGCCGGGCAATGGTATCGAACCATTCCACCCCCTTAATGCCAGCTCCCTCAAAACCCGCTTTAAGACAGGAGTTCTTTACCCCATCGCCATTGTAAGGTGGCGCAAAAGGTCCGACAAACAGGATGTCTCCCGACGCTTTACGAGAGGATTTTCGCATATACCTTTTCAATTTTATCCAAAGCACTTGTGGCCGAAAAGTGGGTGGCTACCCTGCCCTTCAAAGCCTCGGCCAAACGCCGGGCTTCTTCCGGATTGTCGAGCAAATCCACCACAGCAGCTGCCAGGGCCTCCGGGTCGGAAGGCGGCACCAGACGCCCGCAACGGCCCTGATCCAGAACCAGCGCGCAATCGCCCACATTCGTGCTCACCACCGGTAAAGCGGCCATCCCATATTCCAGGAGCGAAACAGGTAAGCCCTCTGAGAGGGAGGACAAAAGGCCAAGATCTGCCGCCTGTAGGATGGCAGCGACATCGTTGCGCGAGCCCAGGATGTGAACACGCCCGCCCAGCTGAGCTTCCTTAAGAAGCCTTTGCGACAGGTGGCGGAAGTAATCGTCGCTGAAGTGACCGCCTACCAAAAGGAGACTGGCTGCCGGGTAGCGCCGGCGAATGCGAACAAAAGCATCCAGGAGATTGTCGTGGTCCTTTTGTCGTCGCAAATTGGCCAGGCAGACCAGGCGAGGCCCCTGCCCGTCGTCGGGCAGCGGCTTTTCCAGAGCTGCGACCTCCTCCAAATCGGCAAAATTGGGCAGAAAGGCCACCTTTTTCGCTGGAAGGGCCAGCTTCTCCACTGCGTATTTCAACAACTTGTCGTTCACCGCAAAAACGTAACTGCAAAACTTCACCAGTACGCGCAACAAGCCACGTGGACGCCGGTGCAACTGTTCACTGTAGCCAAAATGATCGTGCCAGACCAGTTTTAAACGGGGACAGCTCAATTTCAACAAAACGGCCCAAAAGAGGGAGGACGAATGGGCGTGAACCACACCGATCTGTTCCCGGGAGACGAAACAACGTAAGCGCCAAAAAGCACGAACATCCAGGGCATGTCGCTTATTAAGAAGCAAGAGTTTCACCTCCTCGTCAACGAATACCTCCAAGGGCCCCCCCTTGCGCGTGGCACACAAAAAACTTTGCACCCCGCGGCGCGAGAGACCATTGGCTATATTCACCGCCATACGTTCGGCGCCGGCAGCAATCAGGGAATCAATGAGTGTAAGTACCCGCATCGACTTTACAACAATTTAATAAGCGCTTCTTCAAAGGCCTCCAGGTGATAACGGTGCGACCAGTCCATCGCCGCACGACACTTGTCGTAGTAATCCTGTGGCTGCGCCAGCAGTCCCTGAATGGCTTCAGCGACCTGGCCGGGATCGGCCGACACCAGCACCCCTCGCTCAGCGGTGTTGAGCATCTGACGCACGCACGATACTTCGGTGGTCAGTGGTAAACAAGCCCACCACATGGCCTCGGCCACCACCTTGGGCCAACCTTCCGAGCGCGACAAAAAAACCAGAAAATGAGCCGCACGGAAATATTCTTTCACCACTTCCGGTGCCTGCCGACCGTGAAAATGAACGACATCAACCAAGCCCTTTTCCGTGCAGAATTGCTCCAGGTCTGCCCGCTGGCGACCGTCCCCAAACAAATCAAGACGGACCTCCAGACCTCTGCCCCTCAGCAGCTCCACAACCTTAATGGCGGTCAGAGGCCCCTTATTCGGCGTGAGTGTCCCTACAAAAATCAAACGCAAGGGCAGCTCAGTTAACGAACGGGGCTCCAGGGGAAGGGCCTGGGTTTTGGAATAGGAAGCCGTAAAAAACGGACGGATGTTTCGACTCCTTTCGCCCCAATCGCCATAAACCATAACCCGCATGCGTCTCGACCAAAAGCGCGAACGCAAGAGCCGCTGTTGCAGTCGGTACGATCGGGGCTGACGACTGTTCCAGTCCCAGTTGTTGGCGTACTTGGCCGTTTTTCGGGTAAAAGGAAAAAAAACCTGTACCAGAAGTCCCAACAAACCCATGTTGGAAGGACAGCGCAAATGAATGTGACTGGCCCATGCCATGCCCTGCAAAAGACGAAAAAGCACAAGGGGTAATTTCGAAAGAGAACTCAGCACCTCCTTTTTGTTGGTAAAACGCAGGGCTGGAACCGCGACAAAATCAAGATTGGGATGCGTATAAAAAGTCTCCAAGGCATCGGGTGGCTCCTGCGACAAAGGAGCTATGATGCGGACCCGGTCGACGTGGCGCAACCAAAGATTCATTTCACGCACATAAGGCGTGTACCCCCCATAGCGTCCCTCGCTGTGCACATGCACCACCGGCGAAACAATCAGAAATTTAAGCATCTTGACCTTCCCCGACCTCCTCCTTCCCACGTGAAGCCACCCACATAAAGGCCGCTCCAAACACCACGCCGGGCAAAGCCAGGCGCATGGCCGCATGAAACATGGTGAACATACTCAACAAATAAAAAGCAACAAAGAAACAACGCGTCATGGGATCGCGATAGTGAAAAAAGAAGTACAGCGGCAAGCCCAACATGCCCACCAGCATAAAGATCAAGCCTACAATCCCGTGCTCCGACAAAAGACGGGCAAATTCGGTGTGGGCCGCAGCTTCCGAGCCATAATACCGCGCCCGGTAAATGGCCCCCATTCCGTAACCCACCCCAAAACCGGGATGCTCGGTAAAGACTTTAATGTCGGCGGCAATGATCTTGTCTCTGCCCGTGAGCAAACTCCCTCCCGAACTGCGTTCGCCGGTCAAGGCCTCCGTTGTACTCAGGCCCTGATACCGATACAACAAATAATTATTAGTCAGGTGATTCGCAAACACGAACACCCCCACAAAAAATGCCAGTCCCACCAGCACCCAGGGCAAGGACTGCACCAATCGCCTACGGAACCCGTAGTACGAAAAGTAGAGCACCGCAACAGCTCCCAAAAGAGCCAGTACACTGCCCAGAACGCCGCCCCGCGAAAAAGTCAGCAAGGCCCGGAGCACCAAATAAAAAAGCATCAGCCAGTCGAGCCACTTAAAAGGTGTTATGGCCGCCCCATTGATTTTATAGAGCAAGGCCAGCAGAATGAACCAGCCCAGCACCGTACTCACCTGATTGGGTCCGAAACCACCCGAGGCTGCAGCGCTGGATTGCACACTGGTGAACTCGATGGTGGCCAGACTGGCTACGGTACTTAGGGCCATGATAACGGCAAAAGCCGGCAGAAAGGCCCATTTCAACTGGTGAAAAAAAGTGGAAGCGGGCAGGCGGCGCCCAAAAAAATACAAGCCGGAGGCGATGAGACTCAAGGGCCCGGAGATGTTGAACATGACCATGTCCAGTCTGCGTGCCGGATCGCTGTGCTCGGTAAGAAAGATGGCCGGCAGCAACAACACCAGCAAAAAGATAAAAATCCAGGGAAAATACCTGCGACCTCCTATCACCAGTCCCGTGACCAACAAAATAATGCTTGCGTACTTGCCCAACTCCCAGGAATAGGGCGCCCCGGCCATGCGGTACAGCATTTCGTAGCCCACCAGGTAAAGGGCATAAAAACCCGCCCGGGCATCGCTGTCGAGCCGGTACACCACATCCAGCCAAAAAAGCAAAAAGAAAAGCGGATAGGCCAGCGCAACAATTCCCGGCGCATACTTTAACATGGCCCCCAAAAACAAATGGAGGACAATCAAGGCCACATAGCCGCTTTTATAATCCAACAGTTTAATCACTTCAAGGAACGATAAAATTCAATATTCTTAGCAACAAGTCCCTCCAGTCCAAACATTGCCCGGGCATCTTGCTGGCCCTGTAAGGACAACTCCTTCATCCGCTCGGGATGCTCAAAGGCATAAATAATCTGCTCCGCAATATCCAGAGGTTCGTAGGGATTACACAAGAGCCCGTTTTCTTTGTGGCGAATGGTTTCCGGACCGGGTCCCTCACGGGTAAAAAGTACCGCTTTGCCCATAAACATAGCTTCAGGGGCCACCAGTCCCTGAGTTTCCATGTGCGAAGGAAAAACGCAAAGCTCTGCCTGTTCGTAACGAGCAGGAATTTCGGACAAAGGAAGGGGCCCATGAAAATGAAGGTGCTGCAGTATTTCCTCAGAAAATTGTTCCTTCAGCCACGCTGTGTAGGAACGCTTATCGGGAAAAAACCAATCGCGCCCGTACACATCGAGCTGCACCTCCGGAAACCGCGGGATAATGAGCTCAAGGGCTTGAATCAACTGACGAATGCCCTTTTTCTCGCAAACGGTACCGGCAAAGACGAGGCGATGCTTTTGAGCAAGATCGAGATCGGCCTGCCGAAACAAGTCCCCGTCGATGGGGTAGCGAATGGTGGCAAGCGGTCGCCCTTCGGTCGACAAGTACTTAGCTGTGTGTCGTTTTACATATTCCGAGACCGCAACAAAGGCATCGGCCCGGGCGTAGGAGCGGCGCTCCAAAAAGCCCTTCCAGGCGTCGATGGGCCGCTGTTCCGATTCGGCAAAAAAGTGATGGCCCCCATGCATACGTACCACCTTGACGTAAGGGGTTTTGGCGGGCAACATAAACATCAGAGCTTCGGGCGCTTCAACCACATCAAGGGGTCGACTTTCGTGCATCTCCCTCAACTTCCGCCTTATCCGCCAGGCATTCTCGGCAAAGCTGGCCTTTTTAAAAAGACGAGGTGCCGGCAAGCGGTAAATGTCCACCCCCCGATCCTGAAAATGCTCCTCCTGTGGACCTTTGCCAATGCCTACCACCGAGACACGGTGACCGGCACGCACCAGGGCGCGGGCAATGGTTTGAATAAAACTGCCGATGCCCCCGGTTCCCCACAAGGGGTATTCGTAGGACAAATAGCAAATGTTTAGTGCTTCCATAAGTGGGGAAAGTTTTCTTTAAACAGTAGTCATGATCCGGGCAATCCTTTCGGAAGCCTCCTCCAGTGGATGCAGCGCCACCACCCTAAACCAGCGGGAGCGGACTTCGGCCGACGGCAGGGGGCCGTACAAGGCACGCCGCACACAGTCGGCGATCTCCGCCCTGCTGTTGAGCCAAACCACACAATCGCGGGTAGGCATGCTCCTGAAATGCTGGTATTGATTATTGACAACGGCCGACCAATGGGTAATGGCGGGCTGATCGTAATTGATGTAAATGGCCGGTTTGTCGTACACCGCAAAGTCGTGTGCCATGGTGGACCCCACATTGATTACTGCGTCGGCGTGCAAGGCCACATTAACCAAAAGCCGGATGTCGTCCAGCGTCGGCACATTAAAATCCCAGCCCCCACGGTATTTTTTCCAAAGCGGATCGGAGACTTTAATGAGGTCGGGATAGCGTTCCACTACAGGTTGAAAGCGGCCCGACAAATCTACGGGACAGCGGCGAAGAAGAATCTGGGGCCTTTCCGCTTCCGGCATCTGCATCAGCGCCTCTGCCAGGTCGGACAAATACAGTTCGTCGCAGGGAAAAGTCATATCGTTGCCCGAAAAACACAGCACCTTTTTATTGGGGTCGAGGCCCCATTCGGCAAAAAAATCCCCCCGCTCCTGACGCAGCGAAGGGTTAAAATAGAACTCAAACTGGGGTGTTCCGGTGACAAAGAGACGGGTCTCGGCAATCTCGGGATAGTAAGTCGCCATCTCCTGCTTCATAAATTCGGACCACAGCACATAACGATCGGTCCGCACAAGCAAACGCGCCTTGGGCAGATTGTCCCAGGAATAGACAGCCCCCAGGGTTGGAATCTCCAGCGAACGCGCAGCCTCTACCACCACCGAACCGTCGAGCGAGCGCTGGTGCGTACTGAACAGCACATCGGGTTGCAGCTGGCGCAGCACGCTTTGCTGCTCCTTAAAATAGGCGGTACTGCGCAAGTGTTTTCGGTAACGCTTTTCCAATCGCACTATGCGCCGGTAACTCAAAGAGGCCCACCAGCCCACCAAGGCCGCCAGTGCAAAAAAGAGGCGGGTTAACCAGGCGTATTGTTTGCGGGTCCAGTTGATCATGATGGTGGAATTATCCACCTTGCGGGTGTTGTAGCGCAAGCGCGCATAGGTGATGCTCTCCTTGAGCAATTTCCCCCAAAACGCTTCGCGATAAGTCGTCATGGCTACATGCCTGATCTCCTTTTGGTGAACTTGCTGCACCTCCTGCACCACCTCGGGGGGCAAAACGGTCAACAATATAAGCTCGGCATCCTTAGGAAGCCGGTCGATGAGACTGCTGTACAAATAATTGCGCAGGCCTACCCCGTCGGGTACCAAAAAACAAATCCGCATAAATCCTTAGTATTTTAGCTGCTTAAGTCCTTCCGGCCAAAATGGCCTCCACATACTCCCGCACCACGCCTTCACCCCCTTTTTTGGTGAAAACCCGAATACCGGGAATGGCTTTTACCTTGTCTACCGCATCGACGGGACAGGCCGGGAAACCCACCCGGGAAAGTAATTCGAGGCAATTCACATCGTCGCCGATGTAGGCCACCTGCGACAGATCCAAACCCTCCTTTTCACAAATATCCAGGGCTGCCGCCAGCTTCCCGCCGTGCTTTTTGCCCTGGTAAAGATGATCGAGTCCCAGTTTTTTAAAGCGGCGGTCGACCATCCGCGTATCCTCCGAAGTCACGATGCCGGTCTTAATGCCCTGGGCCTTCAAAAGCTGCAAGCCCATCCCGTCGCGGGTATTGAACTTCTTGAGCTCATCGCCCTCCTCGGAGTAGTACATGCCTGCATCGGTCAGCACCCCATCCACATCGGTCAGAAAGAGCCGTATTTGAGCATAATCGGGCAAAAGTTGCGGTTGATGCTTGCGCATCAACTGCTCGGCCATCAGCCAATCGTCCTCCTCATCCATCTCAATGGCCGTATATTCAGGCATTTCAAACAAACCAATATGCCCCGAAATGCGCAGTCCCGAAGCTCGAATGGCGGCAATGGTACTCACATAAAAGGCACCGTTCTCCATCCACTCACCATCAAAGTCCTGCCTCCGGGGACGCTGTCTGTAATCGTAGTTTTTAGATTGACCGTCGGCCGTCCAAAAAAAACGTTTGAAACGCACACAGGAAAGCAGACTGTCGAAGCCGCCTTCGTAAAAGTGTTGCAGGGCCCCGGAGAAATCTTCGCGACGGGTAAGCGGCGAGGTGGCCTGGGCAAGGACAAACACATCCTTGTCGGTCCACCTGCTACCGTCGCGGTCCAGATAGTCAAACATGGCTGTTTCGGTGGACGCGGTATCGCTGGCACTTTCAGCAGAGCGGTCGAACAAGAGCACCTTACTGAAGGCAAAACTTTCCACCACCTCGCGAATTTGGGGACTGTCGGTAGCCACCACCACGTGGTCCACTTCCGGCGCTTCTTCCAAAGCTTTCAGATTCCAATAAATGAGGGGACGACCGCAAAAATTGCGGATGTTTTTCAGGGGAATGGATTTACTGCCTCCACGTACGGGTACAAATGCGACTACTGCCATTTCAATTGGTTCTTTTTAAGTTTGTTACGTTGCACTTCTTCTATGGCAAGAATGTCGTCCGTTTTGTAAGTAAGGGCTTTGAAAACGGCACGACAATCGCGGGTCAGTCGCCGCAGTCCGTCGGGCTCCAAAGAAGCCGCATGATCGGTACCCTTCCAGGTCCTGTCGAGGGTATAATGCCGCTCTATCCACTCGGCACCCAGGGTCATGGCCGCCACATCCACGGCAATTCCCAAATGATGGCCCGAAAACCCGATGGCCTTCACCCGGTGTCCAAACTGTTCCTTAAGTCGATGAATTTCGTAGAGACAAACATCCTCAAAGGGAACCGGATAGCCCGAAGTACAGCTGTAAAGTACCAGGTCCTTGCTGCGACCGGCCGCCTCAAACAACTGCACCACCTGCTCCTCCTCCTCACGTCGGGTCATGCCAAACGAAACGTGCACTTCTCCGCCATAGTTTTCACAAAGGTACAAAAGCAGGGCCTTATTCTGGTTGCAGGCCGAGGGAATCTTTAACAGGGCTGGATTCAGCGATGCAATCTCCCGCGCCGAACTCACATCCCATACCGAAGTGGAATACTCCAGTCCATACTCCTCACACCAGGCTTTCAACTGCCGGTGTTGGTCCACATCAAACTCCAAAAACTCCCGGTGCTCACCATAGGTCTTCCCGTAAGCATTAATGGGATTGGGGTGGGGCGAATGGTATTCCTCCTCACTCAACAACTCCCGGTTGTTGCGCTTCTGAAACTTGACCACATCCACTTTGCAAAAAATGGCTGCCGTAACAATCATTTCACGGGCAATTTCCATACTCCCCTTGTGGTTGCAGCCTATTTCAGCGATAATCTTGGGTGCCTGCATAAGTCAAATATTTATTCGTTTATAATGGTTTCTTTTTTACAGCCAGCGCCATTTGCGACCGGCACGCAACAAAAGTCGGTTGAGCGGAAGCAGGCGGCGCAGGACTGCGGCACGAAAGGACTTTTGCGGCAGGGGCCATTCAAGCGGACCGGACGGAGCAAGGGCCCGGGCATGCCAGTCGAGGGCCGCCTGGGGCACCGTATTGCCCAAATGATAAGCCCACAAGTCGGGCGTGGAAACCCGCAGGTAACCAGCTTTTTCTGCCGCCACATCGAGGTACTCGTGCTCATAGCCGTTTTTGAATACCCAGGGCACTTTATCCTGGTTAAATTGCTGCACCACCTCGCGCCGAAAGGTAGCCAGGGCATGTACCGCCCCCAAAACCACGGTATGCCCATCCCGCTGCAACACGTACTGCTGCTGCCGCCAGCTAAGACCACGCTTGATGCCGGGGCGACTGTACAAACCCGACTCCGGGGAGTGCCCCAGTCCCTGCTCAAACAAGTCCACGTCCTCATCGGACAGCACCTTGCCGGTCTGCCGGGCCGCCCACACCAAATGACTGTTGTAAAAATAAGTCAGATGCGCAGCGGGAAAGGGACTCACCATCCCTGCGCGCGGGAAACGTTGAAACACGCGGGCCACCGCCTGCTCCCAACCCGGCAAAAACAAAAAATCGGCATCGGCCAGGGTCAGATAATCTTCCTGAGCAGCACGCGCCTCGGCCAGCAAGGGATCCAGTTTGCCCCGGTTCTCGGCACAGAGCACGTACTTGTCGATGAGTCCCGCCTGCACAAAGGACTCCGCCACCGCAGTTGCCTCGGCACAGGAATGGTTGTTGATGAGAGTAATGGCGCTTTGCTCCCGATCGATTGAGCGCGTCAGAGAATCGAGACAATAACGCAACACCTCCGGCTGTCCTTTAAAGTAAGGCTCCTCTACATTGGGAATCCAAAAGGGCAGAATGATCCGATGCACCTTGTGCGACAAGGGCTTCAGTACACTTTTCAAAGGATGCTCGCCTTCACGCATGTTGCAGCTTCAGTGACTGCCTAAGCAGTTCCATATTTTTTCCGGCCAGACGACGTGCCAAGCCCGGCACCACCAAAAAGCCGGGATACATTAAAATACAAGCCCAAAGGGCAGGCAGGAGCATCGACCAGGATCGGATGCCCGAAATTTGCATACGCAACAACTTGGCCCTCAGTCGCCGAAAGCGGGACGGAGCCAAGAGGCCCTCCCCCTTCAAGTGTTGCAGGACCTTATACAAATGTCCCGGCAATTGAAGATAGGCTCTGTTGTTGTGCGAAATACCTCCGCTGTGCTCCCGGTAATACAGGAGGGGCGCATTAATGAAATAAAAGCGGGCATGAAAAGCCAACCGGTAAAAGAACTCAACATCTTCCCCGGCCGCCTGCATCGCGGTATTGAAACCACCTACCCGATCGATGAGTGCTTTACGAATCAAGGGCGAAGAAAGCATTACGGTAAAATCGCCCACCATATCGTCGAACACATAACCATGCTTACGGTCCGCATGCAACTGTCCCGTTACCCTTCCCGTTGGCTTGCCCTCCCCATCCATCACATAGCAATACCCATGCACCAGACCGCAATCGGGGTGGGCCTTCAGCACCTCCACCTGCCGTTGCAACTTATCGGGCAGCCAGCGATCGTCGTCGTCGAGGAAGGCGACCAGTTCGCCCCTGGCTTCCTGCAAACCTCGATTTCGGGGGACAATGGGCCCGCCACTGTTGGCCAGTTTAAAGTAGCGCACAAAGGGATAGTTGCTACAAAGCGCTGCGTTTTCCACACCCGGCGTGCCATCGTCCATAACCAGCACCTCATAGTCGCTGAAAGTCTGCGCAGCCACACTGTCCAGTGCTTCGCGCAACCAGGCCGTGCGGCGGTAGGTGGGAATAATGATGGAGACGAGTGGTCTTTTTTTCATGACTTTGCTTTTCGAATCGAACGCTTCAGCTGGGCCTTCAGCAGTTTCCAAACCAAGAGGGGACGACGGGCCTTGCGGGCCGACCGCCAAACGAGTCGGGTGTACCCGGGGTGCCCTTCCTGCCAGGCGTCCAGGGCATCGCGCCCTGTCTTCTCCCAAATCAGCTTATCGTAGGCGGGATTGATGCCCAGATATTTGGGGAGAATGCGGAAATGTCCTTCCCAATAGCGTGCGCCCTTTTTCATTTCGGCACTGCCGGCGTGCCGCCGGTAGTGACTTACCAAACGGTCGTGAAACACAATGCCCCGCTTTAAGGCAATGCGCATAAACATGTCCCAGTCCTCGGCAAACAAGTTCTCATCAAAACCGCCCTGTTCCTTCAAGGCCTCGGTCACATACAGGCCCGAAGCGGTGGGTATGAAACAACCGTGCTTCACCAAATCCGGAAAGATAAAGCCCGAAGGCATGCGATGGTTGGGAAAGAGACGACGCCGACCCGCTATAACGGAGGGGCGCAGCATGTTGTCGTCGTTGTCGATCCAGGCAATATCCCCGTACAAAAAGCCCGGCTGCCAGTCGAGCCCCTCCATAAAAGCCACCTGTTCGGCAATTTTGTGGGGCAGCAACAAATCGTCGCAGGGCCAGGGATGAAAATACTTCGTTTGGCAGAGCGAGAGGGCATGGTTCATGGTTTTGGTGATGCCCTGATTCTGCTCGTGCACAATGAGCGTAGCCGGATGACCCTTCTCTGCCAGCCATTCCTTGATGAGCGCTACCGAATCATCGGTACTGGCGTCGTCGATGATGTAAAAGTGTGCCGGCGGCCAGGTCTGCGCCAGAATACTGTCGAGGGTCTTACGCAGGAAACGGCGCTGATTGTAACAGAGGGCGACCACGGTTACCAGTGGATCACAAGTGGGGGAAAGTGCTTTGGGGTCCATTCTCCTTTAGACTTCAAAATGATTGATGCAGTGGGCCACGTAGTGAATTTCCTCATCGCTGTGGCAGGGACTGATGGGGAGACTCAGTTCTTCCCTGTGCAACTGCTCGGTAAAGGGCAGGGACAGTTCCTTCCATTGGGCATAGGCCTCCTGCTTATGGGGCGGCAGCGGATAGTGAATCATGGTCTGGATGCCCGCCTTTCGCAGGTAGGCCTGCAATGCGTCCCGCCTCGGATGCAGGATGGGGAAAAGATGATAAACATGTTGCCCGTAGTCGGCTTCATGGGGCAACACCAGGTCGGGCCGTTTTATTTCCTGCCGATAAAGCGCCGCCAACTCGCGACGACGCTCGTTTTCTTTATCGAGGCCCCTCAGACGTATCCGTAAAAAGGCGGCCTGCAACTCGTCGATGCGCATATTGAAGCCCTGGAAGCGATTGTAATACTTTTGTTGCGAACCGTAATTGCGCAAGGTAGCCACAGCCTCTGCAAAACCGGCGTCACTGGTGGTAACCGCACCCGCCTCGCCCAGGGCTCCCAGGTTTTTACCCGGGTAGAAACTGTGCCCGGCGGCCAGGGACAAGTTGCCGGCACAACGACCATCCCGCAGGCGCGCACCATGCGCCTGGGCCGCATCTTCAAAGAGCAGCAAATCCTGCTCCCAGGCCAGTCTTTGCAAAGCCTCCATATCGGCCAGCTGTCCGTACAAATGCACCGCCAGGATGGCCCGGGTACGGGGGCCAACTGCCTCAGTCGCTGCGTGCACATCTATGTTGTAGGTAGCCCGGTCCGGCTCTACCAAAACCGGCCTCAGACCGCTTTGCGTGATGGCCAAAATGGAGGCAATGTAAGTATTGGCCGGCACCAGCACCTCATCGCCTTCGGCCAGTTTTCCCAGCACTTTGGCCGCCTCAAAAATCAAACGCAGGGCATCCAATCCATTGCTGACCCCCACGGCGTGCTTCGTTCCACAAAAGCGGGCGTACTCCTCTTCAAAAGCCCGGGTTTCCTCGCCCAGCACATACCAACCGCTTTCTAAAAAGCGACGGGTTGCTGCCTGCATTTCTGTCGTATAAGGGGCGTTGACTGCCTTTAAATCCAAAAAACTTACCTGCATAGGTCCTTTCTATAGAAATCGTGACAAAATCCTGCCGCACCAAAACCCTCCTTAAAAGCAGCCAGGCCCTCATTCAGGCGCTGCCCCTCGGCCTCGGTAGAAGTGCCAAAACTGAAGTAGCGCTTATCTCTCCCGTAAAGTGCCGAGATCTGTCCCACCAAAAACTCGGGCGCACACAAACGCCTGCCTTCCTCATTGAAATGAAAATATTGGGTATGCACAAAATCGTTGTCGATAAAGGTCCATGCGCCCCCCAGGAACTGCGCTCCCCGATGCACCCCAAAGGTCTTGATCTGCCCCGGGAAGCGTTGCTGCAAAAGCTGGACTTCGGGGAGACTGTGCACGGCAGTGGCATCGTACTTGTTTTGAAGGTTGTGGTTGACCAGCTCCAGGAAGGCCGCCTCATCGCCATTGACCTGCAGCCGCAAGTCGTTTCGGGCACTCTTATTGAGCCGGTAGCGCTTATCGCGCGCAAAACCAGGCGTATTCTGCCAATCGAAGCAGAAGGACAAGTCGCGCCGCCAAAGTTGGTAATCGCGCTTCCACAAAACCCAGGCATCGGCTGCACTAAAGTGGCGGTCGAACACAAAGGGCTTTTGCTTGTAACAGATTCGGGAAAAACCCTGCTCGGCCAACCAGCTTTCCATTTCGGCAAAAAGTGCATCCAGTTCGGCCGCCCCAAAACGAGGGGCCAGCACCCAGCCCCCATAAGTCAGTCCCTGATGCGAATGTAATACCTCGTCCCTCCGGTTGGCGGGCAAAACAGCCTTGAGCTTATCCCCCGAAAAGGCCAGGAGACTGTAATCCTCAAAGCGATCGGCGTGGTAGTCCATAAAGCCCCGCTCAAAAAGGAAGACCCCGTTCCAGGCACTTTTTACAAAAGCATCCCACAGTGGAGCGTCTGCGGAGCTGTATTTGCGTATCTCAAAACTCATTATCAATCTTCTTCAGGAATTGTGCGACCAAGAATGCGGGCGGGACAACCGCCTGCTACACAGTTGGGGGGAAGGTCGCTGTTGACAAAACTCTTGGGCTGCACCACTACCCCCTCGCCAATGGTGACCCCGGCAATGACCATGCTGCCGGAACCGATCCAGCAATCGCTGCCAATGGTAATGGCCTGCTCGCGAATCGGGAAAAGACGAAGCATGGGGGGACTGGCGGTGGGACCGGTATCTGCGATGATGTGGCAAAAGTGACCGATGCTGCAGCGCTCACCGATGCGCAAAGGAGCCGCAAAACCATTGAGAATGCTGTGCTTACCGATGCGTGTACCGGCCCCCACTTCGAGGGGCCAACGGGGACTCCCAAAGAGGGTGCTGCGCTGCCCGATCGCCACGCCATCGCCCAAATTTACGTTGTTGAGCGAGGCGCTTTCGTCGGCCTGCACCCCATGTCCGGTAATGATGTTGGCGTGTATCATTCTTTCTCGGGAAGCTTAGTTTGAAGTTCTTCCGGTTTGAGTTGGCGCAGCAAGCGGGCCGGGTTGCCGCCCACTACACTGAAATCGGGTACCGACTGGTCTACATAACTGTTCGAGGCTACAATGCAGTAGCGCCCAATACTTACCCCGGGGGCCAAAACACAGCCCGAACCAATCCAACTGTGGTCGCCTATTCGGATGGGTGCTGCGCCTTTCGAAAAATAAGCATTCACCGCCGAACCGGGGGCCAGGTTCCAATGCGATACCAGCACATTGTGCTGAGCAATGGAAACATGCTCCCCTATCTCAATATCGGCCTGGGTCCCGTCGAGGGTCACATACATCCCAAAAATGGTGCCGCTGCCAATTTTTACCACATGCTCGGGACTGCCTTCAATGCTGCACTCCTTGGCTATTTTCACCTCATCCCCAAAGTGTACGTTGTTGACGCGACTGCCGGGATGAATGAAGACATTTTTTCCAAAACTCAAATTCGCTAGCATCATGCCAAAAAATCCTTTATCAGAGTAAACAAATAATCGACGTGGCCCTCCTCCATGCTTTGATGGCAGGGCAGGTAAAAGACTTCCTCTCCGTAAAACACGCTGCACTCGACCCCCTGCTGCTGCAAGTAAACCTTGAGGGCCGACAAGTCCCTGCCGGGCGCGCCAAACAAAAAGGCACCGGGGACCTCCCCGGCTGCCGGCTCAAAGCGGGCCGGCCAGCCGGCTGCACCAAAGCGCTCCAAAAAGGCAGCGTACAAGTGCCGGCGCCGGCGCTTAATGTCCTCCCCCTGCCCACTATAATGCGCGTAACAGGCCTTTAAGTAGCGCACGGCCGAAGCACTCAGCGAGGCATCTGCCAACTCCCGCCCGCCCGCATAAAGGAGGCCCCCCGCCTGCATGGGAAAGGTTTTGGCCAGACTGTAAAAGGCATAGTCGCCCTGACTGCCTGCACGCCGGCCGTCCAGCGCGGAGTAATAACTGTAAGCACAGTCCTCAATCAAGGGCAGTTGGTAAGCACGCAGGGCCGCCATATCGCGCCGCACAAATCCAAATTCGTGGTTGACCAGAATGGCGGCGGTGGCACTGCTGTATTGCCGGCTCCACCGGCAGTACAGCTCAATAGTGCGGGTAACGCAGCCACTCAGGTAACGGTTGTTGCTGGTGGTCAGCACCCAGACTTCGGCCTCAGGGTCCAGTTGCAAATCCTCGAGCACCATGGCCAGGGCACGTGTGGCGCTGGAACAGACATTCAGCAAGCGCCCTTCTTCCTCCAGCACCGGAAAGACATCCCCCTCATAAGCAGCCCACAGACCTTGATTGCGCAGCAAGGCCTCGCCGTTGAAGGGCGAAAGATAAAGGGGAGCCTGCCGGAAAGCCTCGGGGTTTTTAATGTAGCCGTTCAGAAAGTCCACGAAAACTCAGATAATCGTCGTATTGTCGAATGTAATCGGCTTCATCGTATGGCTGCGAGGTGAGCACCAGACAAATGGAGGCCGAAGAAAAATTTTGCTCCCG
This sequence comes from Bacteroidales bacterium, assembly GCA_012838865.1. Classification (GTDB taxonomy): domain Bacteria; phylum Bacteroidota; class Bacteroidia; order Bacteroidales; family Marinilabiliaceae; genus Geofilum. The sequence goes on from DUOK01000233.1 coordinate 30,005, forward strand.
GGCCCAAATACCGGGGGGAATGTGCAGCCCCATAAAGGGCTGATTCAGAAACAAGGTCTTGCAATGCCTACCGTCCTCTACCATCACCTCAAAACTGCCTCCGGCGGCCACCAAAAACTGGTGACAACTGCGGTGGGCATGAGCACCCCGGTTTTCGCCGGCAGGAATATCGTACAAATAGAAAACCCTTTGCACCTCAAAGGGCAAATCCACCGAATTTTGTACAGAAGTGATGCTGCCCGAAACGGCGGATATGCGGGGCAACTGATAAATGTGACAGTCAAAAACCGTAGGCAGAATGGCGGGCTCAGACCCTCTGGCAGAAATCGTCATAATTACGTAGGTATTCGTCTTCGGTATAGGCACCCGAATTCAGGTGCAGCGAAAGGGCATTGGTGCTGAAATTTTCCATGTGTCGCCAGGTCAGGGGCGGCAAATAAAGGCCCTTGTACGAACGATTCAAATGATAGCGCCGTTCACTGCCGTCGGGGTCCTTCACCACCACATCGAAACTGCCCGACAGGGCCACCACTACTTCCTGATGGGTCTTGAAGGCATGTCCGCCCCTAATCTCCCCTCCGGGTACATCGTAGGTCCAGTACACCCTTTCTATTACAAAAGGGAAGTGACGCTGGTTTTCCATAAAGGTCAGGTTTCCCCTGGCATCGAGTATTTTGGGTAATTCCAGCAGTTTTTCCATCTTAAAATTCTTGCAATTCAACCATCTTTCTGAAACGGGGCGAACGCTCCTGCAGGGTCTCAAAGGTGCCCGAAGCGGCAATCTCTCCATTGTCGAGCAAATAGATTTCATCGGCTTTGCGCACGGTGGAAAGCCGGTGAGCGATGATAACAATGGTGTACTTGCCCTTCAGGGCATTGATGTTGCCCTGAATGATGCGCTCATTCTCCGTATCCAGCGCAGAAGTCGCCTCATCCATCAGCAAAAGCGAGCAATCGCGGTACAACTCGCGGGCGATGGAAATCCTTTGCTTTTGTCCCCCGGAGATCAATACCCCGTTGTCGCCCAGCATCGCATCCTCCCGGTTCGGCATATTCTCAATGGTAGTGGTGAGTGCGGTTTTTTCCATCACCTCCCAAAACTTTTGAAGATTTTCCGGGGTCTTTTCTGCCCCGAAAGTCACGTTATTAAACACCGTGTCGTTAAATACCACCGGTTCCTGGGTAATGTAGCCAATCATGCGTCGCAGACTCCGGACCTTGTCGTTGCCCAAAGGTACGCCGTCGATAAGCAATTGGCCTTCCTGGGGCAGCAACAAACCCGCCAGCATATTCACCAGCGTGGTTTTCCCCGAGCCGCTTTCACCGACAAAGGCAACTGTTTTGTTTTTGGCAATACAAAGCGAAATGCCGTTGAGCACCTTGCGATCGGGCGCCCCGGGATAGGCAAAAACCACCTTGTCAAAGCGCAAATCTTTTTGGAGCGGGGGCAATTCTGTTTGTTCCCGGCATTCGGCCTTGGCTTCAAACTCATCGTAAAGCTCACTCACCGTTTTAATGCCTCCGGAACTGACCAGGAAACTTTGCCAGGAACTTTGCAGGGAGAGGAGACTCACCAGTGAGCGGTAGAAAAACATCAATATCAGGGCAATACTGAACATCGAGACTTCAAAAACCACCACCTGGACAAAAATCACCCCTGCTACAATGGCGATGGTTACGGGCTCGCGCAAGGAGCCCGAAATCGCATTCAGTTTGCCCATTTTCATCGTCAGATCTTCCACCTCATTAACCAGGCCCTCCAGCTTGTGCCTGTAGCGGGAAATCAGATCGGTGGCTTTCAGGTACTTAAAATTCCACACCGACTCCAGCACCTTCGATTGCAGTCCATTGCCAATATAGGATTGCATCAACGAAGAAGTTTCTACCTTCTTGTTGATGTATTTGTAGATGATTCCACTTAGGAGTCCCGCAAGCGTAGTCAACAAAGCAAAACGAAAATCGGCCAGAAAAGCCAAAGCCAGGTAACCGAAAAGCGTAATCAAAGCCTGCAAGGTGCTGAGATAAGCCAGCAAAGCACTTCCAGCTTTTCCAATTTCTCCGGTAATTACATTCTGAATGCGCCCCAGATCAATATTCACAAAGGCAGGGTAACTGATGTTGCAGAGTCCGTTGATCAATTGCATCCGCATCCGCTTCATAAAGCGCACCCTAATCTGTACCGAAAAGAAATGGTCCACAAAAGTTACCAGGCCCTTAAAGGAAAACATCAGAATCATAAACAGGAGAATGGTGCCAACGGTGATGCTGAGTCCCAAGCGGGCAAAACCATCGACAACAAAACTGAGCTTACCCAAATCTGCCGTAGCGGCGTTGCCTGATTCTGCGACCTGAAAAAGGGGGATAAACAGGGCCAGACCAATGCCATCGAGCAGGGCAACAAAAGCGCTTAAAGCCAAAAGTACCGGAATACGCCAACGCAAGCGCTGGTAGTAAAAGAAGAAATATTTCACGGCACTTAAAGAACGAAAGTAAGCCAGCATATTAATTGGTCATTTGTGGGTTAGTTGTTTTACAGTTTGGCACGGCTCCGCCTCCCTCAGTCCCATAAACAGAGGCAGGTTTTCCCTTTGAAACATCAGCTAAGTTAGCACTCACTGCCCTAACTTTTTTTAAATTATGATTAACCCGTGGAATCCTTTGCCAAAGATGAATTTTCACACGACGAACGAAAAGCTGTTTAAACATTGGGCTTTTTTAGTCCACAAAAGCCCTGATTATCATATATCAGTAAAAATGTTTGCTTGGTCGATAATCATCCGGCACCGGTCAAAAACCAAAACGGAGCTATGAACAAATCGCCTATCTTGGTTCCGCACCTTCGGCCCCAACCCTACGCTAAATCAAAAGGTATGTAGTTATGGATAAACAACGCATTAAAGTAGCCATCGCAGGAACGGGCTGCGTGGGAAGAGGCCTGGCCTTGCTCCTGAGCAATTTGCCCGACTTTGAACTTACGGGCATTCTCACGCGCCGCAAAGGCCCCATCAGCGATTTGCTGGTCAATCAGGCCCTGGTGACCAATAATGCCCACCAAGTGATGGAAGGAACCGACGTTTTGGTGGTCAGCACCGGCGATGTGGTTTATTCCACCGAAATCATCCGTTTGGCCTTCAGCTATAAGCTCCCCGTAGTAACCATGGATGCCGATACCCAAATTGTAAGCGGCTCGTGGCTGGCCAAGCAGGGCCGACTGACCGAAGCAGAGGGCGATCAGCCCGGCTGTCTGGCGGCACTGAAAGAGGAAGTTACGGCCATGGGCTTCCAGCCCTTGGTTCTGGGCAACATCAAAGGCTTTCTGAACCAGAACCCGACCATGGAAGAAATGTCCTTTTGGTCGAAGAAACAAGGCTTTTCCTTACACAGTGTGACTTCTTTCACCGACGGCACCAAGCTGCAAACCGAACAGTGCCTGGTGGCCAACGGATTGGGCGCCGATATACTAAGACAGGGACTCACCGGCGAACACATCGACGACTTGCAAACGGGCGCGTTTCGCCTGGCTGAGCAGGCCAGTGCTGCCGGCAAAATCATCAGCGATTACATCATTTCCCCAACGGCCCCTCCCGGGGTATTTATTGTGGCGGAACACGACCCAGCTTTGGCCGGCGGATTAAAAGCCTACAAAATGGGCGACGGCCCCTATTACCTGCATTACAAGCCCTACCACCTCTGTTACTTTGAAGTACCCAAAACCATTCGCCGCTTCGTCCACGAGCAACGGGGACTTCTCGACAATGGCAGCAAACCGCACACAGGCGTTGCTGCCGTAGCCAAAAGAGACTTGCAGACCGGCAGTTTCATTGATACGGGGATTGGTTCCCTGATGGTACGTGGCGAGGCAATGGAGTTAGCGGCACTGCCCAATATGGTACCGATCGGCCTCCTGAATCAGGCCTGGCTTAAAAAGAAGGTGGAAGCGGGACAAGTACTGACTTTCGACGATGTAGATATTCCGGAGAGCACAGCGCTCACGGCCTGGGAGGAGACTATGGCCCTGCACAAAACCATTTAAGAGCAGTTAATAATCGGAAGGCGTGGGCACGGGAACATCCACCCGAAAACGACGGGCTTTACGACTTAAAAAGGGATTCATCCATCGCAGCGGAAATCTCAGGTACCAGGAATAATAGCTGAAAGCTTTTTCCTCACTGGCGCCCTGCTGCTCTTTAAACCGTCGAAGGCCTTCTCCCCCTTGGGCTTCATTGGGAATTACGCCCAGATTGTAGTATATCTTGCCCTGGCTCTGGGCATACTTCGACAGCTCCAAAGCAACCAGACTGGGAATGCCCAATTCGTAAGCCTTATCGTCAGAACCCATCAACAGAAAGTACAATCCCGCTTCACTCTCCAAGGCAAAAAGAACGGTGCGTATTAAGCCCTCCTGTTTGGCCACGAACATTTTACCCAGGCCCGAATCCAGCACCCGCTCCAGGGAAGCTGCATCCATGCCCTGTATGTACATTGGATCGTAATCACATCCGTACTTATCCCGCCGAGTGCTGCGTGTAGTATCCAGGAGCTCCATGAGGCGATGCAATACGGCCGAGGAGGTGTCGGACTCCACCACCACCCCGGCTTTTCTCGCCTTGGCTGCATTCCGTTTTAAGTTGGAGCTGATTTTGGGAGGTCCGTCCAGCGCAGAATAATTAATCACAAACTCATTCATGGCCTTATGATAAAAGCCGGGAACGGCCATGGGCTGGTCCTCCCGAAAGTCGAAGGCATGTAAAAAAATGCGTCCGCATTTTTTACTGCGTGCGTACTTCAACAGACTCCGCAAGCAAGTCTTACGCACCACTGCATCGTTTCCAAGGGTCAATAAGCCCGAGAAAAAATAAAGGTCCTTGTTAAATTTGAGGCGACTTTGAACCAACTGGCCGGCCAACTTTCCCACCAACCCCAGCTGCGGGTCCTCAAAATGAAGAAAAAGCGCTTGCCGGTCCTTTCCGGCCATGGCATTGATCCAGGCCGAATGATGAAACACCCCGCCATGGAAATCCGTCATGGAAGCATCCCACTCGGCAGCATTCACCTCTGCAATCAGAATTTTTTCAGACATAGCTATGGTTTCATCAATTTAACACGCAAACGCCTCAACAACAAAAGCAAGGGATTGAGCAAGCGGTGGGGAAAGCACAAAAAATTGGTGGTGGCACCATACACCCAACGCCTTTGTCCCCCACGGGCCTCCTTGCTTCTTTCCAGTCCGGCAGAGCCGGCATCTCCGGTGGCTCCGCCCAAATTGTATGCGCTGTAGCGCTGCAAGCGGTAACTTTCTATGAGCTGATAATCGGCCAGTCCCGCCAGACCAAAACGGTAAGCCGCACTGTCTGATCCCACCAACAGATTAAAAGCGCGGCCCTCACGCTCCAGATTAAACAAAACACAATTGGGAGTCGGAGCCCCGGGAAGCGTTACTTTATAATAGCGGCCAGCACCTTCCTTATAGAGTCTTTCCAGACTATTGCTGTTCAAAAGCGGTAAATAAAAAGGATTGTAGGTCTCCCCGTATTTTGAGCTCCTCGTTTCAAGGGTCGCGCCCAACAAGTCCTCCAAGTCGGCCTGCAAATCCTCCCCTTCAGCCGGCCCAAAAAGCGCCTCCTTTTTCAGCGCCTTTTTCACATTGCGCTTGAAATTGGTACTGAAAACCGGCCCTTCGCCATTTAGGGGGACAACAAACTCACAGCGCTTGTTGACAAACCAACCTTTAACACCCGGGGCCATGCTGTGTTGCTGATCGTAAGAGGCCATAAGCATGCGTTGAATGCCCTTACTGCGCGCATAGGCAAGCAGGGCCGTACAACAGGCATCCAATAAATCCTGCCGGGTTTCCCCTAAAGCAGGCGAGGCATAGAACAACAAACTGCGCCCTTTGAGCCACCCATTCTGCTGCAGCACTCCGGATACCTTAGCCACCACGGTGTCGTCCTGCACAAAATCCAGAAAAACACGCTTTGCCTGCGTTCCGGCCATTGCCCGGACCCATTCCGGGGTAAGGAAAAGACTGAAAGCAAAATCGTTCAAATTTCTCTCCCATACTTCGGGTCGGGCAGCGACAACTCTGAGGGGACTGTTTTTTCCTTCGGTAGCATTCTTCATCAAAGCACTAAGAAAAATTAAATAAACGAATGATGCTGCGGCCGATGTTCAGCACGGGATGATCGGGGAGTTTCTTACTCAGCTTGATAAAAGGATTAAGGATTTTATAGGGATAGGTCAGGAAGTAGGTATAATACCCATAACGCAGTATTTCCCGACCGCCTTGTGATTCCTTGTAGCGTTTTAGACCTTCGCCGCCCTCACTTTCGAGGGGCACGGTACCCAAATTATAGTACAAGGCCCCTTCTTCGTGCGCTTTGGCCGAAATGGTTTTATCTATAAAGGAAGGGATTCCATGCCGATAAGCATAATCGTCGGAGCCCATCAGCAGAGCAAAAATGCGGCCCGCGTGCTCCAGATTGAACTGAACACTGTGAATCACCCCATCCACCACAGCATAGTGCATAATGCCCATGCCGTTTTCAAGTAACTTCGTTAGGGTAGAGCGATTCAAATTTAGCAGATACATCGGATCGTAATTGTGCCCGTACTTCTCCTTCCTGGTCAGGCGGGTATTGTCCATCAACTCGAACATTCTTTCGAGTATTTCGAGGGAGCGACTGGAATGAAACTCAGCCCCAACCTTTCGGGCCTTCTTGGCATTTTGTTTGAAGCCAAAGCTGAGCTTGACCCGCTCTGGGTGTTCGGCAAAAACCACCACATATTCCTTGGCCAGGGTACTGAAGTAGTGCGGCAGTTCAAGACGCTCGTGCACTTCCTGCTCAAAGGGGCGTACATGCACCCTTGCGTAACCCTCCTTCAAGGCAAAGCGGTACAGCGTTTGCAAACAAGCAGCAAAAAGTTCGGGCGACCACTGCTTTAAGCCCGGTCCGGATGTAAAATACAAATGACGCCCCTTCATTTTGCCCTGATTGAGCATAAATCCTGACAGCTTTCCTACGACTTCCTGCCCGCGGAGAAAGTGAAAATAAACATCACGGGTAAAATCATTGGTGAGCGCAGAAACCCATTGCCAGGTATTGAAGAGACCCACATTGTACAGGTCCATATCCTGCTTCCAATCAGACAGGTCTACCTGTTGAATAATTAACGACGCGTTATTGGGCATAATCAAGGATAGTTTCTTGCAAGATAAAAGGAATGCCCTTAGCTCCTTAATATTTTACACAACCGGCCCCAATTTGTTTACAAACAGCCCAAAAACGCCAATAGTCTGATTTACCATCAAGCGTTTGGAAAACGTCCATAGACCAAAGCAACCCTTGCCCTTTCTCCCAGAAAGGAAGCACGCCGCATGATGGTCCTGAACCCCATCTTACGCGTTAAAACGTGCACTCTTTGATCCATAAGCGCGTGTCCCAACACCGCAACATAGCCCTGCTGCTGCGCTTCCATCCAGATGTGAATAACTGCGCGGGCCGACAGCCAGGCCCCCTGCTCGTCGGGCACAACCGAAATATTCTCCATATAAAAAGCGGAAAATTCGCCGTAGTGCGGATGCAGGCCCAATTCAAAGCCATATTCAAAGGGCGAATAAAATTCCAGGTAGGTCCCCAAAGTATAAGCCACCGGACGACCATCCCGGTAATACAAAAAACAAAGGGCCTGCTTTTTATTGAAATCAGCAAAACGCAAACGAAGACTCTCTGCATCAATCCGATTGCCCTCAGGGTAACACTGTTTCTCTACCTCCAGTATGTCGGCCAGACAGGCTTCAATATTCGCGGCAGAAACACGCAGCTCCTGAATACTTTCGGCAGTTCTTTCGCAACTGGTCAAATAGATTTTGTGGGCATAATCCATCAGCTCAGCATGGAGCGGAGGAGGCAGGGGGCTTTCCGTAAAACGAAGACGACCAAGGGTCAACCAACGGTACAAATTGCAGCGGGAACTGCGAAAGGGCAGATACAAATCGGCCCTATACAGACATTCAGTAAGCGCAGTGTAAATACCCATAGGCCTCTGCAGTTTTACTACTTGGGCAAGCGAATTCGATAATCGGTGTGCACCTTACCAACGGTAATGGCGTTGAGTTTGCCCTTGATCAGACGCTTACGCAGGGGCGACAGGTAATCGACAAACAGCTTACCTTCGATGTGATCGTACTCGTGCTGCACAATGCGTGCCGCAAAACCTTCCAGGACCTCCTCCTGGGGCTGGAAATTTTCGTCCAGATACTTAATGCGGATACGGTGCGGCCGTGGCACTTCTTCACGAATGCCGGGGATACTCAGGCAACCTTCAGAATCCCATTCCTTATCGGGTCCGTACTCCAATATTTCGGCATTGATAAAGGTCTTCTTAAATCCTTCCAGCTCGGGAAACTCATCGGCCATGGGACTGCCATCGATCACAAAGAGGCGAATGGCGAGACCTATTTGCGGTGCCGCCAGTCCCACTCCGTCGGAATGGTACATGGTTTCCCACATATTCTTGTGCAATTCTTCAAAACCCTCGTAATCGGGTCCAATTTCGGCACCTACTTTACGCAGCACCGGGTGACCATATACATATATCGGTAACAGCATGGTAAAAAAATTAAATCTTTTCTCCTCTTCGCTTTAACGCCCCAAACTTTGGGTCTCCATCCAGGACTGTAAGATAATGGTGGCACTGATTTTATCGACCATCGCCTTGTCCTGTCTGGCCTTTCGTCCCAGTCCCCCGTCAATCATCGTCTGAAAAGCCAGTTGACTGGTAAAGCGCTCGTCCATCCATTCAACAGTCATATGAGGAAACTTGTTCTTAAGACTGTTGACAAAGGGGCGGATATGGGCCATGGACTCGCTGTCGCTGCCGTCGCTCTGACGGGCATAGCCCACCACAAACAAATCGACCACTTCGCGCGACAGATATTGTTGTATATAGGGCAGCGCCTCATGAAACAACAAAGTGGTGAGTCCGTTGGCTATCAGCCGTGAGGGGTCGGTGACCGCCACGCCAATTCTTTTTTTCCCCACATCAAAAGCCATTACTCTGCCCACTGGTCCTTCGCTTTAAGACACTGATTATAACTGAAAACAAAATACAAAGGTAAGGAAAATACCCCAAAAGCAGCTGCAGGCATCCGGCAATTTACAGATACGGACTTCCAGGGATCCAAAACTTACGACCATCGCAGCGTCGAAAAAAGGGCGCCCTCCGACCGGAAGACGCCCTCTCTCTCAAAAAGAAACACAAAAAACACGGTCTTATTCAATGGCGGCCTGTGCAGCTGCCAGGCGTGCGATGGGCACGCGGTAGGGTGAACAACTTACATAATTCATACCCACGCGGTGACAGAACTTAACCGAACTGGGTTCGCCCCCATGCTCGCCACAAATACCCACCTTCAAATCGGGCTTAACAGAACGTCCCTTTTGGGTACCCATTTGTACCAGTTGGCCCACACCTTCCTGGTCCAGAACCTGGAAGGGATCGTGCTTCAAAATCCCCTTATCCAAATAGATGGGCAGGAAGGTACCAATGTCGTCGCGCGAATAACCAAAGGTCATCTGCGTTAGGTCATTGGTTCCAAAAGAGAAGAAGTCTGCTTCAGCGGCCACCAGATCTGCAGTAAGTGCAGCACGTGGAATCTCGATCATGGTCCCCAGCAGGTAGTCGATCTTGTCGCCCCGCTCTTCAAAGACTTTATTGGCAGTACCCCTAATAATGCCGGCCTGCATTTCAAACTCCTTCACCGTCCCAATCAAAGGCACCATAATTTCAGGCCGGGCATCAATGCCCTTGGCCTTCAAATTCAGAGCCGCCTCAATGATGGCGCGGGTCTGCATCTCCGTAATTTCGGGATAGGTGTTGCCCAAACGGCAGCCGCGGTGTCCCAACATGGGGTTAAATTCTTCCAGAGAATCGACCTTGGCCTTGATCACATCTACCGAAACCCCCATTTCCTCTGCCAGCTCACGCTGGGTAGCCAATTGGTGGGGCACAAACTCGTGCAAAGGCGGATCCAGCAAACGTATGGTTACCCCGCAACCGGCCATGGCTTCAAAAATGCCTTCAAAATCTTCCCGCTGATAGGGCAAAAGCTTGTTGAGGGCACGCTTGCGGCCGTCAACGGTGGAAGCCAAAATCATTTCGCGTATGGCTTTGATGCGGTGCCCCTCAAAGAACATGTGTTCGGTGCGACAAAGGCCTATGCCTTTGGCGCCAAATTCTTTGGCAATTTGGGCATCCTTGGGCGAATCGGCGTTGGTGCGGACATCCATCTTGGTGAACTTGGCGGCAAGGTCCATGATTAATCCAAAATCGCCACTCATATCGGGCTTACGGGTCAACACTTCTCCTTCATAAACCTCCCCGGTACTGCCGTTGAGTGAAATCCACTCGCCTTCTTTATACACCTTTCCTTCGATGGTCATGGTACGGGCACGGTAATCTACTTTCACACCGCCGGCCCCTGAAACACAGCACTTACCCATACCTCGGGCAACCACAGCGGCGTGCGAGGTCATACCACCGCGGGCAGTCAAAATGCCACGGGCAATATTCATGCCTTCCAAATCTTCGGGAGAGGTTTCGATCCGCACCAAAATACTCTGGGGAAACTTAGCCGCCTCATCGGCAAAGAAAACGATCTGACCGCTTGCTGCCCCGGGGGATGCAGGCAAACCTTTGGCCAAGACCTTGGCCGAACGAACAGCAATGCTGTCGAATACAGGGTGCAACAACTCATCCAACTTATTGGGCTCCAAACGCAGCAAGGCCGTCTTTTCATCAATCTTGCCTTCACGCAGCAAATCCATAGCAATCTTCACCATAGCTGCAGCGGTACGCTTACCACTCCGGGTTTGCAAGATCCAAAGCTTACCCGACTGGATGGTGAATTCCATGTCCTGCATGTCCTTGTAGTGGTCTTCCAGCTTTTGTTGAACCGCATCCAGCTCTTTATACAGCTCGGGCATCGTCTCCTCCAGAGAGGGATACCTGGACTTGCGCTCTTCTTCCGAAACGCCCTGAAATTCGGCCCAAATGCGACTACCGGCTACATTAATGTTCTGCGGAGTACGGGTACCGGCCACCACGTCCTCACCCTGGGCGTTGCTCAGGTATTCGCCATTAAAAACATCCTCTCCTGTAGCGGCATCACGGGTAAAAGCCACGCCCGTGGCAGAAGTGTCGCCCATATTGCCAAACACCATAGCCTGCACATTTACGGCAGTCCCCCACTCCTCCGGAATGTTATTCAAGCGCCTGTAGTAGTTGGCTCTGGGATTGGTCCAGCTGTCGAACACCGCCATTACAGCCCCCCACAACTGCTCCCAGGCGCAGGCAGGAAAATCCTTATTCGTTTGCTTTTTCACTGCTGCCTTAAAACGCTTTACCAGGTCCTTTAAATCATCAACGGTAAATTCGGTATCCAGTTCGATGCCTTTTGCGTGTTTACGTTCCTCCATGATTTCTTCGAAAGGATCAATGTCCTCCTTGGTTTCGGGTTTCAGACCCAGCACCACGTCGCCGTACATTTGCACAAAACGACGGTAAGAATCCCAGGCAAACCAGGCGTTGCCCGATTTGGCAGCAATACCTTCCACAGCCTCGTCGTTCAGACCCAGGTTCAGGATGGTGTCCATCATTCCGGGCATAGACGCTCTGGCACCTGAGCGAACTGAAACCAAAAGGGGATTCTTAGCATCACCAAATTGAGTACCCGTCAGCTGCTCAACATTGGCAATGGCTGCTTCCACCTCCGGCTTCAACAACGCCACCACCTGGTCTCTGCCCAGCTGATTGTATTCGGTACACACCTCGGTAGTAATGGTGAATCCCGGGGGTACAGGCACCCCAATAAGGTTCATTTCGGCCAGGTTGGCACCCTTGCCTCCAAGCAGATTCCTCATGTCTGCTCTCCCTTCGGCTTTACCGTTACCAAAGGTGTAAACACGCTTCTTGCTCATAACTGTTGGTTTTACAGAGTTAAAATCCTTGCTTCATTACAAATAAACTGATTTTTTTTGACTTTTTAACTATACAACTCAAACCAACAACACTAAAATAATGTTAAGAATACACAATTTAAGAATCCTTAAAACTTGTAAAAATAAAGGCCGCCCCAAGGCAGCCTTTTCAACAGTATTTCTGGTTCGGCCAAGCGGTTTAATTCACCGGATATTTATCGGTGTAGGTCTTAGATTTCATAAGAAAATCAACATACTGTGCCCGCTTATAGGCATAAGGATCGTCCTTGAGACTGGTACTCGAAAGCTTTCCACGAAAGGCATCCACCGACTTATAGCCTTTTTGACTCATCCAACTGGTCAATTCCTCCAACATAGCTGCAAGGCCCTTGAATCCCTTCCTGTAAACAGCACTAACCACCTGCACGGCATCTGCCCCGGCCAGCAGAGCAGCTATCAAATCTTTCCCTTCCAAAATACCTGTGTTGGCACACAAAGACCCATTCAGTTTGCCATGCAGCAGCCCCATATACCGCAAAGAAAGGCGACTGTCGCCGGCCTGGCTCAAATTATAAGGCATTTCGAGCGCCTCTGTTTCCACGTTGATATCGGGCTGGAAAAGCCGATTAAAAAGCACAAAACCGGCAGCCCCTGCCCCGTCCAACCGGGAAATGAAGGAAAGCGGATTGGTATAGTAAGGACTGAGCTTCACGGCTACCGGTATATTTACCTTTTTCAAAACCCGCTTAAGCACTTCCACCTGCTCCGATTCAATAGCCGCGGGGTCCTGGTTGCCATCGCTCAGGGCGGCATAGAAATTCAACTCCAGGGCATCCACTCCTGTTTCGGCCAGATGCCGGGCATAGTCCTCCCAGCTCTCTTTATAAAGACAGTTGAGACTGGCAATAACAGGAATATCGAGGGTTTCCTTGAGTTCACGGAGAGCCAGAAGATGGGCTTTGGGTCCGGCATGCTCCACCTTAGGAAACAAATTAATCATCTCCGCATTGCGATCGTCGTAGGCATGCAAGTCATCGTCCAGTTCCGCCGCCTCCAGGTTCAGTTGCTCCTCAAAAAGGGATTTAAAAACAATGGCAGCGGCACCGGCTTGCTGCAACTCCAACGCCTTCTTAAGATCCAGCGTAAGATTAGAAGCCCCGACTATCAGCGGGTTTTTCAGCTTCAAGCCCAAATAAGAAATTGAGAGGTCCATATAAAAATTTTTAAAGGTTGTTGCGATAAGAAAATACTCTATTAAAGTACAAATAACTTACTGAAAGAAAAAGCCTGAACCAAAAAAAGGGCACCTTACGGTGCCCTTTTAACTTATTTACTTGTTCTAAAGCTATTCTTCCAGCTTATAATCCAGCACGGACAAACGCTTATAGGAGCTGTAACGCCATTTGGCATTTTTCTCAGCCGCCACAAACAATTCCTTGGCCGACTCAGGGAAGGCCTTCAGCAGCGAGGTATAACGCACCTCTCCTTTAAGGAAGTCCTGGAACTTATCCCATTGCGGCTCCTTAGAATCGAGCACGAAGGGATTCTTACCCTCTTCTTCCAACATGGGATTGTAGCGCCAGAGCGACCAGTAACCACACTCTACGGCACGCTTGGTCTCATCCTGCGTATTGCCCATGCCACGCAATAAGCCGTGACTGATACAGGGCGAGTAGGCGATAATCAGGGAAGGACCGGGATAGGCTTCAGCCTCTTTCAGCGCCTTGAAGTACTGTGCCTGATTGGCACCCATACCCACCTGGGCAACATACACATAACCATAAGTAGTTGCCATCAGTCCCAAATCCTTTTTACGGATTCGCTTACCGGCAGCGGCAAACTTAGCCACAGCACCAACGGGGGTCGACTTGGAGGCCTGACCTCCGGTATTGGAATAAACCTCGGTGTCCATCACAAGAATATTGATGTCCTTTCCGCTGGCAATTACGTGGTCCAAACCACCGTAACCGATGTCGTAGGCCCATCCGTCGCCACCAAAGACCCAAACCGATTTCTTCACCAGATAGTCTTTGAGTGCCAAGATCTCAGCTGCCACTGCATGCTGCTCACTCTCCAGAGCCTTCAGAACGGCATTGGACACCTCGCGGGTCTTGCTGCCGTCTTCCTTGGCTTCTAACCAGGCCTCAAATGCGGCCTTGGTTGCAGGAGCCACTTCAGCCAGGGCAGCCTTCATCTTCAGCTCAATGCGCTCACGCAGCTTCTCCACACCGGTGGCCATTCCCAAGCCGTATTCGGCGTTGTCCTCAAACAAAGAGTTGGCCCAGGCGGGACCACAGCCGTTGGCGTTGGTGGTATAGGGTGTAGAAGGCGCAGAACCGCCATAAATGGAAGAACAGCCTGTTGCATTGGCAATCATCATGCGATCGCCAAATAATTGGGTAATCAACTTAATGTAAGGCGTCTCACCACAACCGGCACAAGCTCCGGAAAATTCGAACAAGGGCTTGGCAAACTGAGAAGCTTTCAGGTTCATGAATTTGTCCTGAACGGTATCCTTAATGGTTACCTTGTTGGCCATATAGTCCCAACGCTCCACTTCGCCCATTTGCGTATCGAGCGGCTTCATCACAAGCGACTTGGTTTTTGAGGGACAAACCTCGGCACAGTTGCCACAACCGGTACAATCGAGTACACTTACCTGAATGCGGAAGTGCAGACCATCAAAGGCTTTACCATTGGGCTTGCGCGTAGTTGTTCCGTCCGGCGCCTTCTCCAACTCACTGTCGTCGAGCAGGAAGGGGCGAATGGCGGCGTGGGGACAAACATAGGAACACTGGTTACACTGAATACAGTTTTCGTCGATCCACTCAGGAACGTTAACGGCAATGCCACGCTTTTCGTAAGCAGCTGTTCCCTGTGGAAAGGTCCCGTCCTCGCGACCAATAAAAGCGCTGACCGGCAAATCATCACCCTTCTGCGCGTTGATGGGGAATACAATATTTTTGATGAACTCGGGCACGTCCTGACCATTGGCTTTTTCATCGGCCAACTTGGCCCATTCGGCAGGAACATCCACCTTGGTCACATCTCCACCACGATCAATGGCGGCGTGGTTCATTTTCACCACAGCCTCACCTTTGCGACCAAAAGACTTAACGACAAACTTCTTCATCTGATCTACGGCCTCATCGTAAGGAATTACCTCAGCAATTTTAAAGAAGGCCGATTGCATAATGGTATTGGTACGATTACCCAAACCAATTTCTTCTGCGATGGCGGTTGCGTTGATGATGTAGAAATTAATATCGTTTTTCGCCAAATAACGCTTCACATCATTGGGCAGCCGATCCTTGGTTTCCTCAGCCTCCCAGTGACTGTTTAAAAGGAAGGTGCCGCCTTTCTTGAGCCCCTTAAGCATATCGTAACGTCCCAAATAAGCAGGTACGTGACAGGCCACAAAATCAGGGGTGTTCACCAGGTAGGGCGAACGAATAGGAGTATCGCCAAAACGCAAGTGAGAAATGGTAATTCCGCCCGACTTCTTAGAGTCGTAGGCGAAGTAGGCCTGGGCATACTTATCGGTATTGTCTCCGATAATTTTTATGGAGTTTTTATTGGCACCCACGGTACCGTCTGAACCCAAGCCATAAAATTTGCCGGCAAAAGTACCTGCGGCACTCAAATCTACCTCCTCCTGCAAAGGCAGAGAAGTAAAGGTAACGTCGTCGACAATACCTACAGTAAACTGATTTTTAGGCTCATTCAATTTCAGGTTGTCAAAAACAGAAAGAATCTGAGCCGGTGTAGTATCCTTGCTCGATAAGCCATAACGGCCGCCTACAACCAAGGGGGCATTTTCTTTTCCATAGAACAATTCACGCACATCCAGGTACAAAGGATCGCCATTGGCACCGGGCTCCTTGGTACGGTCGAGCACAGCTACGCGCTTCACGCTCTTGGGGAAGGCTTCCATAAAATATTTGGCTGAGAAAGGACGGTACAAGTGTACCGAAATGAGCCCCACCTTCTCCCCTTTGTTATTCAGGTAATCGATGGTCTCCTTAATGGCATCGGTCACCGAACCCATAGCCACAATGATGTTTTCAGCATCAGCAGCACCATAATAAGTAAAGGGTCGGTATTTCCTTCCCGTGATCTCCGAAATCTTGTCCATATAATCGGCAACGATGTCGGGAATGGCGTTATAAAAACGGTTGGCCGCCTCACGCGACTGGAAATAAATATCGGGATTCTGAGCGGTTCCACGAGTCACCGGACGCTCGGGATTCAGAGAATTGTCACGGAATTTCTTCAGGGCATCCTGGTCAATCAAAGCTGCCAGTGCATTCTGATCAATTTCTTCAATCTTCTGAATCTCGTGTGAAGTCCGGAAACCATCAAAGAAGTGCATAAAAGGGATACGCGTTTTAATGGCAGCGAGGTGCGCAATACCAGCAAGATCCATAACCTCCTGAACACTTCCGGTTGCCAGCATGGCAAAACCACTCTGACGGGTCGACATAACGTCGCTGTGGTCACCAAAAATGGACAGCGCCTGAGCGGCCAGACTTCGTGCACTCACATGGAATACGCCGGGCAACAATTCACCGGCAATCTTATACATATTGGGGATCATCAGCAACAATCCCTGTGAAGCAGTAAAGGTAGAGGTCAGGGCGCCGGCCTGCAAGGCTCCGTGAACGGCTCCGGCCGCACCGGCTTCCGACTGCATTTCCTCCAACTTGACCGTTTCTCCGAAAATGTTCTTTTTTCCGCCTGCTGCCCACTCATCCACATACTCAGCCATAGTGGAAGAAGGCGTAATGGGATAAATTGCAGCCACTTCGCTGAACATGTAAGCGATGTGTGCGGCAGCATAGTTCCCATCACAGGTAATGAACTTCTTTGCTTTTGCCATTTGTCTATTCTCTTAACAGTTAAAAAATCATTTAATTATTCTCGCTATCTTCAACAGGCCAGGCCTGATTAATCCAAAAAACCAAACAACCAGAGCGGCACCTCCCTGCCCCGACCAATTTCTTCCATATCGCAGGCATACCACAACTCCTGTCCCTTTGCGGCCTTTCCGGAAGCAAGGCCGGGCCTTCCAACATTAAAAGAAAGTCGGTTGTCAATTAAGAAGTCGGCTTTGCGATTATAGGCCACCTGATGCCTTAAGCCCACCTGGTTACAAAAAAAAGTTTTGTGCAACACCTCTGCCGAAACGTCTCCCCGTGCCACAGAGAATGCCAAATTTGGGTTCTCCAAATAAACTTCTGCAGGTTTTTTCAAAGGGTCGGCCTCCCCTTCGTAAAGCAGATGCACCAAACTGGCCTGCTTCAAATACTTCAAATAATTAATGATGGTGGCCCTGCTGGTCTCCACTTCATTGCTCAGGCGACTCACATTGGGTTGAAAAGGAGCCGAAGAGGCGATAAGATACAACAGTTTCCTTAATTTCGGAAGATATTTCAGCTCAATCTGTTGCAGATAACTGATATCGATCTCCAGAATAAGATTGATGTTTTTTAGGAGGTTTTCGAGATAATTGCTCTTCTCCTGAAAAAAGGGATAATATCCATGATGCAGATAGTCGTTAAAAAAAGCAAGGGGTTTGATCTTATCAACAATATCGGTGGCGATGGCAACATGATTGCTCAAAACCTCCTCCAGAGAAATGGGTTTGAAATTATTGCCCGTTACATGATTCAGATACTCCCTTAACGAAAAACCCTCCAGGTTGTAGATCCGCGCCCGACGTTCCAGTTCCGCATTATCCCTATCGGCCAACATCAGGGGAGAACCACTAAAAACGATGCGTAAATCATTTAAGTTATCGTAACACCAGACCAACTCCTCTTCCCAACCCGGATACTTAAAAACCTGGTCCAAAACCAAGGTCTGTCCACCTGTTTTCTGAAACTCATCGGCAAAAGAAATCAGGGAGCGGTTCGAGAAGTAAAGATTGTTCAGGTTCACGTACAAGCAGGCCTTATCGCTGCCGTAGGCCGTCTGAATGTAATCCAGCAAAAAAGTGGTTTTACCCACGCCCCGTGTGCCCACAACACCAATCAACCGGTCCTCCCAATTAATAAGGTCCATCAACCCACGGTGAACGGGAACATTCAGATGCTCCAGCAGGTATTTGTGCGTTTTAAAAAAGGCCTGCATCATAGCTTACAAATATCAACTTGTCTTACAAAGTTAATATTTACCAAGGCACTTTTGCTATACAGAGATAGCAACCGAAGGTCAATTATGTTATTTATAACTGGTAAAAATAAGCCGACTTTCACAAAAATGCCGGCCACCAACACTTTCGAAGCACCAGCACTGCAAATGTTATTTTTTAACGGACAGCTGACCTGGACGCAGTTTGAAACAAGTCTAAATAAAAAAAGAGGTCCTGCCGGACCTCTTTTTTTTATTTCACCATATTGATCCTTCCTGGCAAATAAACCGGGAAGACTGATAAACAAGATAAAAGTTAACCATTCATCGAGATAAGGAACTCTTCATTTGAGTTGGTTCTCAACATACGATCCTTTATAAACTCCATAGCCTCTACAGAATTCATGTCGGCCAAATGATTGCGCAAAATCCAAATCCGGTTCATCAACTCCTTGTCAAGCAGCAAGTCCTCGCGACGGGTACTTGAGGCCATAATGTCCACAGAAGGGTAAACCCGCTTATTGGCCAGCTTACGATCGAGCTGAAGCTCCATGTTACCGGTACCCTTAAATTCCTCAAAAATAACGTCGTCCATCTTCGAGCCGGTGTCGGTCAAGGCAGTCGCCAAAATGGTCAGGGAACCACCATTCTCAATGTTACGGGCGGCACCAAAGAAACGTTTGGGCTTGTGCAAGGCATTGGCATCCACACCACCCGACAACACCTTACCCGAAGCGGGAGAAACCGTGTTGTAAGCACGAGCCAAACGGGTAATGGAGTCGAGCAGGATAACCACATCGTGCCCACATTCAACCATACGCTTGGCCTTTTCCAAAACAATGTTGGCCACCTTCACGTGCCGCTCTGCGGGCTCATCAAAGGTTGAAGAAATGACTTCGGCATTTACACTTCTGGCCATATCGGTCACCTCTTCAGGACGCTCATCAATGAGCAAAATAATCATATACACCTCAGGGTGATTGGAGGCAATAGCATTAGCTATATCCTTCAACAATACCGTTTTACCAGTCTTTGGCTGAGCCACAATCAATCCACGTTGCCCCTTCCCTATGGGAGAAAACAAATCAACCACGCGAGAAGAAAAATTGGCTTTGGGCCCGGCAGTAATGTTAAATTTTTGGTCGGGAAACACCGGAGTCAGGTGATCGAAAGGAACGCGGTCACGCACAAAATCGGGCGTTCTGCCGTTAATCGACTCCACCTTAATCAGCGGAAAATACTTTTCCCCTTCCTTGGGTGGGCGGATGGCACCCAAAACCATATCACCGGTCTTGAGCCCAAAAAGCTTTATCTGAGACTGTGAGACATAAATATCATCGGGTGAATTCAGGTAATTGTAATCGGAAGAACGCAGGAAGCCATACCCATCGGGCATAATCTCCAAAACGCCAGAAGCAGAAATAATCCCCTCAAACTCAAAGGCCTTGTCTTCCTTACGCTGTTGCTTGTCCTGAAGCCTCTGCTTGTTTTGATTTTGATTCTGGTTTTGATTCTGGGGCTGCGGCTGAGAAACACTGCTATCTTTCTGGCCTTGATCCTGTTCTGATTTTGGCTCAGCCTGTTGCCGCTGTTCGTTTCTATTCTGCTGCTGGCGCTCATCGCGATTCTTGTTGCGACGATTGTCTTCAAAACGATGCGGCTTGCGTTGCTCGTTGGGCGTATTGGCAGGCGATTCCGTGGCGCCCTCAGCAGGAGACTGATTCCTGACCGGTCCCTCCTGATCTGCAACCGGCTTATCATGAGCTTTTGCTGCTTCAGGTCGCTTGTTCAACTTGCTCTCTTCGGCCACAGCTTGTTCATCATTACTGCCGGTCTTTGTCTTCTCGGTGGAAGCAACTTCCCTGCCCTTTTCTTTTTGCTTGTGCTCTTTATCCTTTCGCTCTTCAGAGGACTTAGATGAAGGGGCAGTCCCCTCTTCTCTTGGCCCTTTCTCTGCAGCAGCCTTGGGTTCCTGTCCTTTCTGCTCTACTTGTTTCTTTGGAGGTCGTCCTCTTCGGCTTCGCTTATCTGAGGGCGCAGCGTCGTCTGAACGCGGCTCCCTTTTGCTTTTCTCAGAAGCCTTTATGGCCTGGGCATCCAGAATTTGATAAATCAAATCCTGTTTTTTAAAAGACTCTACACGCTTAATTTCCAAATCTTTGGCAATAGCACGAAGATCCGGTAACAGCTTCTTGTTTAATTCAAGAATGTCGTACATAATATTGGTAATAAACTTTTGAATAGCAATTTTTATTTGTGGGGGTCAGTAAAGAGAAACTACTGAGTAAAATGATAATTCCGGATAAGAACCGGGAAAGGCCTTGGAGAAATGATGTAGGCAATATTTGCCCAAGGGACAAATTGCCAGATACGAAAACACAACTCTCTGACCCTGCAAACTTAAGCATTAGATTTTAAGCACCCAAAAAAATGCCATTTTTTTTTAGGTTCTAGTCGATAAAACTAAATAACTTGCAGAAATTTTCACAAAAACAAGCAACGAAGGTGACAGCTCCGCCTTTTTTTGTTATACTTACAAAGCCTTTTCACCTATTCAGAACCTATGTAGCTTCTAAAGTTATGAGACAACTCAAAATAACCAAACAAGTAACCAACAGAGAGGCCCCTTCTCTGGACAAATATCTTCACGAAATTGGAAAAGTCCAACTGATAACTGCAGAGGAAGAGGTACAACTTGCAAAAAAAATAAAGCAGGGCGACCAGGCAGCCCTCGAACGCCTGATAAAAGCGAACCTTCGCTTCGTTGTATCCGTAGCCAAACAGTATCAGAACCAAGGGCTCAGTCTCCCCGATCTCATCAACGAAGGCAACCTGGGCCTCATCAAAGCCGCCCAACGCTTCGACGAAACCAGAGGCTTTAAATTCATCTCTTACGCCGTTTGGTGGATCCGACAGTCGATTCTCCAGGCCCTGGCAGAGCAGGCTCGTATTGTACGCCTGCCCTTAAATAAAATCGGAAGCATCAACAAGGTGAACAACACCTTTGCACGTCTCGAGCAGGAATTTCAACGCGAACCAACCCCCTACGAAATAGCCGATATTTTGGACATCGCTCCGAAGGAAGTAAAAGAAGCTTTGAAAATATCCTCGCGTCACGTATCTATGGATGCGCCGCTGAAACAAGATGAAGAAAACACCCTCTACGATGTCCTTCTTTCCTCTGATGCCAGCAGTCCCGACTCCGAGTTACTGGACGATTCGCTGCGGCGTGAAATAGAGCGCTCTCTTTCGACCCTTTCGACCCGTGAAGCCGATATCGTAAAACTGTATTATGGCCTAAACGGAGAACCCCCCTACTCGCTTGAAGAAATTGGCAAGCTCTTCAACCTTACCCGCGAACGGGTAAGGCAAATCAAAGAAAAAGCCATAAAACGACTCAAGCACACTTACCGAAGTAAAATACTCAGGTCCTACCTTGGAGATTAGTACCAAAACAAACAGTCACAAAACAATGCAACATCAAATAGCCCCCTCTTTATTGGCGGCAGACTTCAGCAATCTGGCCGGCGAAGTAGCTATGATTAACCAAAGTGATGCCGACTGGCTGCACCTCGACATCATGGATGGCGTCTTTGTCCCCAACATCAGTTTTGGAATACCCGTTATTGAAGCGGTAAAAAAAACGGCAACAAAACCCCTGGACGTACACTTAATGATGGTACAGCCCGAACGCTATATTGAGACCTTTAAAAAAGCCGGGGCCGATTTACTGAATGTACATTATGAGGCCAGCCCCCACTTGCATCGCACCATCGAAAGCATCCACCAGCAAGGGATGAAGGCCGGCGTAACCCTCAATCCCCACACCCCCGTGAGCGTGTTGGAGGAGATCATTACGGAAGTCGACCTCGTGTTAATCATGTCGGTGAACCCGGGTTTTGGGGGCCAAAAATTCATTCCCGGATCTTTTGAGAAGATTTCCAGACTAAAAGAACTCATCTTAAAACGCAAGAGCAAGGCCTGGATTGAAGTGGATGGTGGTGTGGACCAGAATAATGCCAGAGAACTGGTTCAGGCAGGAGCCGACATTCTGGTAGCAGGCAGTTATGTGTTTAAAGCACCCGACCCTCAGGAAGCCATCCGAAAAATAAAATACTTTTAAGTAGTTCCCGAAAAATACTTATCTTTGTAACTCTTAATCACCATGGGGCTGACCTGGATTTGACAGCAAGGCTAAGTGGTAAGTAAGCATGCCGAGCAATGGGATACCGGCTCGTAAATCATGGATCTCAACTTTTTTAACTGGCGAATCTAATTACGCTCTCGCCGCCTAATCGAAGTACAGTAGATGGGCATTATCCTTGCTCCAGGAGCTTGGACGAGACACTTCCCGGGTGCCAATTCCTGAGGCGGCCCGAATCGGAGGTGTAGAAATATCGGGAATAGCCGGCGAGCGGCCTTTGCTCAAGGGCGAAACTTTAAGAGGCTAAGGAGTCGTCCGGGTGTCTGTTCCCAAACGACTCACGAAAACCAACAGCAGAATAAGCATGTAGAAAGCTTATGGCTTACTTGTTTGGACGAGGGTTCGATTCCCTCCAGCTCCACACTTTAAGGCAGCGGAGCCCCAACGGCGATGTCGCAGCGATGCCAGGGCTGGCCGTGCGGGGGATTTAAAGCCGGTTTTTCTCCGGTTTGCGGAGCCGTGTTTTGGCGGGCCTGACCAGCATTAAGCCTTCTGGCATTTTCGATGGTTGGGGCCATCGAGCTGTAAGTTCTGGGGGCCTCGACCTGTGCCGGGGCAGTTCCGGCAACCGCACTCCCGGTCACTTCGGGACCATTAAGGGGACTACCTACAGGTATTTCACAACGATGACCAGGCTCGCCATGCGGCGGATTCAAAACAATCTCTTCCCCCTTTTCTTGCTCAACATCCGGCAGCTCCGTCTCCAGGGCTTGCGGTTCCGATTGCATCTCCTCCACTACTGGAACGGCCTCTTTTTGTTGTTGACTGGCTTTTGGCGCATCCGCGCAGGCCCAAAATATGGAAGGGAACACTGCCCCAAAAGCAAGCATAACTAACCAAGACTTCTTTATCCTTTGCATAAGATCAAATTTCATTTATTATTATGACGATTAAACTGAACTCAACTTTCCAAGTGCTTATTCCTGTTCTTTCCTGGCTTTACGTACATCCCTGAAATTCTTAACAAAAGCAAGTAAGGCAGCCACAGAACTCAGCAGCATAAGCACCACCCTGGCCACAGCGGGCGCATCGGCCCTGCCCCATGCCGCCAGTAAAGGCTTAAACAAACCGATGGTTACCAACAGGGTCAGCAAAACCGCCAGGTGGGCCTCCAGCTTCTTTTCCTTTTTGAGTCCGGGGTTCAGTGCCAATAATAGCACGCCTGCAAACACAGGAATCAGCGCCGTCAGCGACGGGGTGTCCGAAACCAAATAGGCCCAGGCCCCCAAAACCATCAGAAGAATGGCGTTTACAAAACTTATCCAATATACTTTCATCAACACAGGTTTTTATGAAACAAGCTCCAAATGATAGAGAAACGCTCAACCACAGGCATTGTTCAAAGCTCAAAAGTTTCAGCGATTCAGTTTTATTACAATCCTATTACGCCAAAGAGACACTACAGGGTACCCTTTCAGGGGTGATTTACCTTAGGCCAAACAGGTGAAATAAATCACCGAACAGGTAAACGAAGTAATTCCCTAACCACACACAACAACTCAGTAAGGTCAAGTGGCTTAAACAAATAGCGATCGCAACCTGCTTCGAGTGCGGCATCTTTATGTCCATCAGCACCAAAGCAAGGTCGGCAGACTCCTTGACCATCTCTACCGCCTCAAGGCCATTCCGGGCCTGAAGAACGTCAAACTTATACCCCTCTACGCGATGCGTGAGCGCATCCTGCAACAACATGAAGTTCACTTCATCGTCCTCTGCTACCAATACCCGATAAGTCGCGCCCTCTTGAACAGCAAGATCGGCCGTGGCACTGTCCTCAACAAAAAAGCGCAATTTCCCCTGCCCCATGTTTTGGTAACCAAAAGACACCTTTCCTTTTGGAGTAAACTTTATGGCATTGTCTACCAGTTTCTCCAAGACTTGTTGTAGGCGAAATGCATCGCCGATCAAGGTCCGGGACAAACGTTGCGGCGGACTGTGGTAACTCAGGGTCAACTCGGGACGAACGAGACTTAAAAACTTTTCATATACGCCTTTTACCACAGAAGCGGCATCTACTTGTTCCTCTTTCTGCAAAACATCTCCTGCATCCAGGCGACTCAACTCCAGGATGTCGTCTACAATAATCAGCAATTGATTGCTGGATTTGGCAATGTGCTCTATAAACAAACCCCGCTTTTCTTCTTTGAGACTTGGCATTCTGAGCAATTCCACGAAACCCATAATTCCGTTCATGCATTTTTAATGGCCATAGAAGCCTGCGTCACCAAGACCTGGCAAATTTCCAGGTCAGTCTTTGCAAAAGAAGATGGAATGCGGGAACTGCCCAGGGCAAGTACGCCCAGCGTTTTCCCATCCAAAACCAAGGGGATAAAAACCACAGATTGCAAGCCCTTGAGTTTAACCAGAGCACGCTCCGCGGGGGTCAAATGCTCCCGATCAAGCTTCGACATGGTAACCACTTCCTGCGTATCAATACAGGATTCCATACAAGGAAAATGGGAGAGATCGTAAGTTTTCAAGAGCTGCTTTTCCTCATCTAAAGGCGCTGGCTTGGCTAACTCTGTGCTCCATAACGGCACGCTGGGCCAGAATTCGCCCGGTAATGTCTTCCTTAATACCCAAATAGTGGGTGATTTTGCCGACCTCATTCATCACCGGGGTAATAATGGCCGACTCGTAATACAGCTCACCGTTTTTCTTCCGGTTCACAAATTCACCGTGCCACTCGTTGCCTCCGCTGATGACCTGCCACAACTGTCGATAATCTTCTTCCGAGCTTTGTCCCGACTTCAATATCCGCGGATTCCTACCCAGGACCTCCTCTGCCCGGTAGCCGGTTAAGCGACAGAATTAGGGATTCACATACTCAATGCATCCCGAAACATCGGTCACCACAATGGAAACGGGACTGTTTTCTATAATGAGTTTATAGACATCAATATTCATCGCTCTTGGTTAAAAACGAGAAACTACGAACTTGTGTCAGGACTTCCTTAACCGCATCAAAATCAAGAGAAAGCACTGGAGATGAATAAACTACCATAACTATTGCTTTTTGAATTTTAGATTAACACATGACAAAACTCATCCAAATATAAACAATAGTTTTGCTTATAAAAGAAAGCGGCCTGCGAAAAATCGCAGGCCGCCTCCCGGTAAACCGATATATGAACCCTAAATCTATCTCGAAAAATTAGCCAGCTGACTGCTCACCATAAGATTTTTAGTCTGAGCCAGCTCTTCATCCAGGCGAATACCTAATTTGCCTGCTTCCACAGAAAAATTGATGACAGAACCCTGGGGCTGTCGTCCCTGATTCTCGGTCACAACCAAAACCGGACGATTACTAATGGCTGTAGCCATGCGTGAAAAGCTGTTGAGACTGCGATTGGGCACAAAAAGCAAATGGCAATTAGCTGCTTCTGTAGCAGAACTCAACTCTACAACTTCAATGTTCTTGCCGGCAACAGTGCGACTACCCATTCCGTCCTTCAGTTCCTTGGTAATCTCTTCGCCGCTGCCTAAAACCCCAATAACAAAAGCAGGGTCCTTGTAAATCTCGGGCCACTGCACCAGACGGGTAAAATTGTAAATAAAGGTAGCCTGATGCTTCTCCAGTTGTGCGGATGCATTGTCAACTGCAAAGAAGGCAAGTACCATTAAAAGTAAAAGTGACTTTCTCATAGTAAATTTTGAATAAGTTTTACGCCACAAAAATACCAGGTATAATAATGTTATTGGACAGATTAATAATTATTAACCATGCTAAAAATACTTAAAGCACAGTCACTTACGAAACCAAGCCCCCTCTGCACATCTCCAAGAAAACAAGGAAATGCGCGACTACACAGGTCTTTACGGCCCACCGCACAAGACCTTTGTCATCCACTGAAGTCCCCCAAAAGCACCGGATAAGCATTGCCAAGATTAAAAAACCCTTAAAAAAGCAAAATCACCGAAACCTTTTAAGCTTACACATCCATCAGGTTTTCAAAAGCAGAGGTAACTGCTTGTGCATAACTGCGTGAAACGGGTATGGAAAGCTGGCCTTCCTCATCCATCCACAGCTTAAACTGCCCCTTATCCCTTTTCAGCATCTTCACGCGATGGATGTTGACCATATACGAACGGTGACAGCGAAGCAGGGGAAAATCTTCCAACATTTGCTCGAGACGCTTTAGAGTGTTCCGCAGCAGAAAGGACTTGACCTTAATCCCTGCCTGAAAATAAATCACCACGTAGTTGTCGCTGGCCTCCAAATAAATTAAATCGCTGGACTTGATGGTGAGCCGCAAGACTTCATTTTCATCCCGAAAGAGAATAAACTGCGGCCTTTTCCGAATCTGCCGCACCAAGGCATCCAGACTCATCTTCTTTTCGCGCCAGGCAAAAAACAAGAGACTGATTAAATAGGGGATCAAAAGAATCAGGGAAGTATTCTGCACGGCAACATACAAAAGCACGCCAAAAGGTCGCACACCACCCAACACCACCAACTCAAGCACCGCATACAGCACGCCCATAAAAAAAATCTCTGCCACCACACTCCAGGCGTAATAGGTCAAGGTCACAGGACGCCGACGTTGACGCAATTGCATCAACAGTCTGCTGATGATAACCACCACCATACCGGCCATTACCAAAGCACCCGAAGCCAACAAAAAAGCCCACCAGCGCACATCGTACCATTCGCCGGCACCAAAGGGTCGATAAATATTAATGAAGAAAAAGGCAAACAGGGCAGTAAACACTATCTGAAGAATCGTATTTCGCCGGGTAACAAAGTACTCCGGAATCACTTTGGGATTTTTCATAGTTACAGTGGTCTTCTTTTGCGTGGAGCAAATATAAGAGAAAAAACAAAGGCGTTCAATTCACCCCAGAAAAACAAAATTCACCCCAGACAAAAAACCACTCACCCCTAAACCGCGACAAACACTCCTTTTTTCGAACAGCTATTAAGGATTGTTTTTTCTTTGCAGGTACAGGAACATTCAGTTGGTCTTTTCAAAGAGACTTGTAGTGCATTTGAACACTGCCCGGAGCCATTCCCGCCAGTCTGTTCTCCGGCATGAGGGTCGGTTCTCAAGTGCCAATTCTCTTTTTGAAAAGCAAGCAGAAAAAAGTCCCGATTTTGGCAAACGTGCCAATCGGGGCTTTTCTGTACTTTTTGACGCAAAAAATTTTGGACAGCGACTTTTTTTTATATTTTTGCACCGCCTTTCCGCTTATGGAGAGTCTCCAAAAAAAGCCGATGTAGCTCAGGGGTAGAGCGCTTCCTTGGTAAGGAAGAGGTCATGGGTTCAATTCCCATCATTGGCTCTTTTCTATTCCTTCACAATCTTCCTATAATACAACGAACGACCGGCACGCAACTGCAGGATATAGACTCCGGCGGGTAAATCACTCATTTGCCACTCAAAACGGGTATAGGCTTCCACTTGCATTTCCCGAACCAGTCTTCCGCCGACATCAAACAATTGCAGCTGCACCAAGCCATACAAACCATCCACCCTCAATACATTCCCGACCGGGTTGGGCGCCACCTTAACGGCTTTATCTGGAATGGCCATACTGTCGGTACGAACCACTTCCAACATCAGTTTTAAGGAAACATCTCCGTCCACTTCGAAGCTGCCACTTTGTGGCACAAAACCAAAAGCACTCACCTCATAAGCATAAGTCGCAGCTTGCATCAAACCGCGCACTTCCACCCTTCCTTGTTCATCGGAAAACAACTCCTGGTCGGCCACCTTCAGCCGGGCCCCGGCAATGGGCGCACCCTGCGCATCAGCGACCTCCAACACCAATATCCCGCAAGCATCCAAAAGAAAGGCTGGCGACCAGGTCCCGGCAGCGCCGTAAAGCTGGTCCCTCACCCGCAACTCCACCGTATTATCGAGACAATTTTCCAGCGCAAGAACACGCTGATTGGCGGAAAATCCTTCCAGCAGGGCTTGTACTACTGACCCATTGACCCGCAACTCGTAAGCCCAGCGTCCGGTTGTGGTCTCCACATCCGAAACCCTTGCTGGGGCAAGTTTTTTCACAAAGGCATGACGTTCAACTGCCGGCGAAAGCCTTGCAACAGACCGCTTGTCAGCACCGGTCACCTTCTGCAGAGCCCCCAAAGGCAGCCTTGCTTCGGGTCCCACCACCAAATTGTCCAACAAAAACACAAAGCGATTGTCCGATACATACTGTATTGCAAAGCGTATGCGCTTACCCGCATAGTCCGCCAAATCAAAGCGGAAGGGGGTCCAGGAGAGCGGAGCCTCCAGGACTTCGCCATTCAACTGCACGTAGTTGCCCGAACCATCGGTCAGATTGCTGACCCACACATGAAACTGCTCCAGCCCATATTTATCGGAAACAGAACGGGCCATGAATTGCAGAAAATCTCCTTCACCGACTTCCAGCTCAGGCGAAATCAACCAATCGTTGTTGGGCACATTACGTGCAGCAAAGGCAGCTAAAACATGACGCCCGCGATGGGCTGAAAAATCGTATTCCGACTGCAACAAACCTTCATAATAGGGGTCTACCACCATAAAGGAACCGGTATAACCCGAATTGGGGAAGGACAAATCGCGGTAGGTCCAGGTCACTGCCTGATCCACATCCCTGAAAGTCCAGCCCGGCACGCTCAGCTCAAACGGCAGATAGCCGTCGAAAGACTCATCAACCACAGGATTCCAGAAAACTGTACTTAAGTCACTTTGCTTTTCCGCCCGGCTCAAAGTCACAGTCGGTACGATGAGCGGTCGCAGATCGACCGAGATATCCTGAGCCGAAATGGACTCAAAAGGCTGCCAATGCGTTTCATACCCGGGGGCTTCGACTTGCAAGACCTGCTTACTCAGGGTGTGTCCGACCGAAAAAGCGACCACGCCCTGTTGGTCGCTCACACCTTCCTGAGGCCCCACCATTACGCGTGCCCCCTCAAGACTTTCTCCATGGCCATTCACACGCACCTTTAAAGGATAAAACACCTGTTCGGTTACATACTGCCCCCGAAGCGGTGTCAGAGCAGGCACGCCATCTTCGCCGTAACCAAAAAAGGAGATATGGTAAACGGACGAATGGTCGAGTCCGCTCAAAACAAAACCCTCCGCATTACCCGCATATACCAATCGTGCCCCACCTGCACCTTCCGGTGCCGCAGCAAAGTCCGTATCATAACCAGCACCCAATCCTACCGGGGGCAAATCAAAAACCTCATCATCTTTGCGAGCCAAGACCATTATGCCCCCTTGCGGATCGGGCAGACTCCAGCTGAAGGACAGGCTGTTTTGATCGTAAGCAGTCCACTGCACCCCGGAAACTACCGGAGCTGTTTCCAGACCATGCCCCGCCTCATAAACCTTCACTGCATCCAGGGCCAGTCCGTAGCCATAATAACTGAGTCCTTCAAAGGCAATTTCATAACGACCTCCGGCAGCCGGCAACTCCACCCTTCGCTGCGTCCAATTCAACAATTCTTCATCATAGAATGCCAGGGACGTCCATGCTCCCCCCTCTTCTCTGAAAAGCACCCGCAGGTGATCCTGATCCCCATCCCACGCAGCCTGATAATGCCAAAAATCCATGACATAAGTCCTTCCTTCCTCCAGAGCTAAAACAGGCGACACTAAGCGCGTACTGCGCTCATCGGCAACAGCTGCGTGAAAAAAAGCAAATTGTTCACCTTCCAAAGCGACTGCGGGCTCACCATGTGCGCCCGCACTGCGTTGCTCCCACATAAAACTACCTGAAACTAATTCCTGCTGCCAGTCCCACAAGCCCCCTTCAAAACCATCAAACCAAGGGAAACTGGTCACCGCCGCCGCCCTGGTACGATCTGAGGCGTAAAGTGGCGCCGACCATTCAACGTCGCCCCGACTCCATAGTGCATAATGATAAACGGTGGCTCCTTCCAAACCCATATGATTCATTTCAGACAGATCGGCTCCTGCATACAACACCTCGCCTCCGCCGGGAATCGTTTCTCCTGCGGCATAAACGATCCCTTCTTCAGGAATCCCAAACACCCCATCGGGACTCCAGGCCAGCAACACGGGACGACCTTCCACCGCCGGCTGCCAGGATACATTCATTTGATCGGCCGCAACTGCAGAGGCGTGGAGGGACAGCGGACTCCCATTCTGAATGGCCATAAAGTCAAAGGCGATGCTGTTGCCCTCGCTCACAATCCCAGTGAGACTCCTATTGTAAGGCAGGTCGCTCCACGTCCGCATCGCGGGCGTACCCTCATCGGTCAACTGCGTTACCTGCAGCGACCCCGGAAAAACCGCCGATGCCGTATTGGTCTCACCACCGGCAGCCAAAACCCTTAAGCCCTGATGCGCATAGGCATTGATGGAATTGGCACTCCGGAGCGCTGCAATCTGCTCCGCATCTACCTGATACACCAGCAAACCGGCCCCCGGCAAGGCACTGTCGAAGCCCTGCAACTGCCTGTTCTCAAGCAAAAGGTATTCATGCGCCTCGGGTCCGTTAATCCGATAAACCATAGCCGCATCCTGAACCGGAGCCAGACCCACTCGTCCGGCCGTCTCCAGCACCGTTTCTTCCACCCAGCCCAACTCCATCTTCGACAAAGGATTATGGTGGGCCGGAGAAGCGCCGGCAGGCGAACCATTGTAAGAACCCCGGGCCATCATATCCCACAAGCCCGTCCCGTCAAAATCGTTCTCATCCTCGGTTATGGTATCGTAATAATCGGGTAGGCCCAGATTGTGTCCAAATTCGTGTGCTATAACCCCTATGGTATTGAGATCTCCCCTTGAGTTACGCATCTCGGGCTGAGCGGTATAACTGTCGACCAAAACACCATCGAAACGACGCTGAGAGCTGGTATAGCCGGCTGCCGACAAAGTCCACGAATGGGACCAAATATCCTCCTCATTACCGGTAACCTCCTTACCAGGCCCCTGATGTATGATGGCCACGCCTTCAACCACACCATTACCGTTGTTGTCAAATTCTGCAAAATTAACGCCTGCCGCATCTGCCGCCTGAACAGCGTGCAGGGCAAATTCGCCCCACTTGCCCTCCGGAGCATAATAAGCTCTACTATTAGGCAAGCGGACCCAGGCCGTCACCACCGACTCCATGACCAGACGGCCGCCACTGTTCTCCATATAATAATGCCGAAAACTGCCGTTGACACCATTCATCAGCTCATCAAAGGCTTCGCGACTGTAGGTGGCTTCTGTATCACTAAAGGTCGCCAAAATCACCAGCATTCTCTGCTCCCCTTCCGGAGCAAAAAGGTGGCCGGCCGTACCACTTTTTAAAAGTGCGGTCCTGCGTTCGCCTCTTATTCTGTCTCTTTCCCCGGGGGGCACACCCGAGCCTTTGGGCAAGAACTGCAATAAAGCCTGCTCACCGGCCGTGCGTTGTCCCGGATTACTGGCTCTCAAACCGGTCAACTGGGGCGAACCCGATTTCAGCACTGAAACATATTCATAAAACCCCTCCTTGTTCTGGGCAATACGGTAACCATCTGCGGTACTGGTCCAGTGATACCATTCATCGCCGTGCTGCCTGATGGTCAACACACTCGAATCGGACTGCAGCACTTTCTGCGGCCAGGGATAGGCCCCCACAGCAGCCAGTTCTTGCAAAAAAAACGACTGAAAGACCAACAAGGCCACAAAAAAACGGAGAGAAGCAAGCAATAATCGCATCATAAGAAGAATATAAATCAAACAACTGCATCCAAAACCCACAAAGTTTTAAACGCAGTTGCCTCTAAAAAGTTTGTCCACACCCCGCTAATCCATATCTACGATGGTTATACCCGCACCGCCAAACTGGACGTGCTCATCGGCAAAACGCCGAACAAAGGGCAAAGTGTTCAAATACTCCCGAATCATGAGACGCAAAGCCCCCGTACCCTTCCCATGCAGGATTTTAACCTGGGCAGCTCCACACATTACCGCCTCGTCCAAATGCTGACTGACCCGGTCAAGGGCTTCCTCAGCACGCATGCCGCGTACATCAAGATCGGGTTTAAAACTCAGCTTTTTATCGCGCATCCGCTGAGCCAGAGAGGCCGACACCGTACTTTCCTGTCGCAGTTCTTTTTTGTAAGCATTGCGACTGAGTTTTTCGAGTCGACTCAGCTTCACGGTGGTAACCAACTGTCCAAAAGCCACCATGGCATTCTTCCCCTTGATTTCCATTACCTCACCGGCCTGGGTCTGACCCTGCAAACGCACATAGTCGCCCTCCTGCACGGCATCGTTTTCAGCCGCAAGTCTTTTCTCCTTGGGCGCAGCAGCTGAAACAGGCTCCGCTCCCTCGGCTGCATGCTGCTCACCCTTGGGCTTTGCCCCCTTCTTCCTTTGCTGCAACTTGGCCATTTTTCGGGCCAATCGGGCTTGTTCCTCCGAATCGGACGCGCCCGCTTCAGCAAGTTGCTCCTTAAAACCATCCAAAGCCTTACGTGCCAGGCGGGTCTTCTCTTTTTCCGCCTGACTTTCCCGAATCACCCTTATGGTGTTCTCAATTTCCTTGTTGGCGCCGGCCAACAAGGCCTCTGCCTCCCTTCGGGCTTTATCGAGCAGCTCGCGCCGCTCCTTTTGCAAGTGCTCCAGCTCCTTTTCATAACGTTCCGACACCCCCTCCAGTTTGCGTTCCCTGTCGCGTACCAATCGCCGCTTCTGCTCCCAGTAGCGCTTGTCGCGAATGATCTCGCGCAGGTGCTTGTCAAAATGAATGTGGTCCTCCCCCAAACGCTCTTTAGCCGCCGCCAGTATGTCCTCCGGCAAACCTATTTTTCGGGCAATTTCAAAAGCAAAGGAGCTGCCCGGCGACCCCACCTCCAACTTAAACAAGGGGCGCAACTCATGCGTATCAAATTGCATGGCTCCGTTAACCAGTCCCGCCGTTTGCGAGGCAAAATGTTTCAGATTGGTATAATGCGTGGTAATTACCCCATAAGCACCCTGCCGGTTCAACTGATCCAACACGGCCTCCGCAATGGCACCACCCAACATGGGTTCTGTACCCGTACCAAATTCATCAATTAATAAAAGCGTGCGTGCATTGGCCTGTCGCACAAAATTTTTCATATTGAGCAAGTGCGAGCTGTAGGTACTCAAATCATTTTCAATAGATTGCTCGTCGCCCAAATCAAGTAAGATGTGCTCGAAAAAACCCATCTGAGAACCCTCCTCAACCGGGACCGGCAAACCGCATTGCAGCATATACTGAACCAGTCCCACCGTTTGCAAACAAACCGATTTTCCTCCGGCATTGGGTCCGGAAATCAAAACAATTCGCGAATCGGGCGTAAAGGTGATGGACAAAGGAACCACCTCCTTTTGCTGGGCTTTATGCAGCAAATACAATAAAGGATGACGGGCTTCACGCCACTCAAAATCAGGCCGGTTGTGCAACTCAGGCACCCTGCCCGCAATGCGGGACGAAAAACGTGCCTTGGCACGAATAAAATCAATCTCTCCTAAAAATTCATAGGCAAAGAGCAATTCCTCCAAATAGGGGCGAATAAAAGAAGATACTTCGGTTAAAATCCGGGTTGTTTCACGACGCTCAGCATAAGACAGCTCCCGGATCTCATTGTTGATCTCCACAATTTCGGCAGGCTCAATGTAAGTGGTTTTACCTGTAGCCGACTCATCATGTACAATTCCGGGCAACTTACGCTTGTTGGCCGACACTACAGGAATAACTGCCCTGCCGTCGCGAATACTGATGCTCACATCGGCATCCACCAATCCGTCTTGTCGCGCCTTTTTTAAGATGCTCATCATCTTGCGCGACACGCTCTGTTGCAGATTAAGCACCTCGCGGCGTAAGCGGGCCAACTCAGGCGACGCATTATCCTTCAGTTTCCCCTGCTTGTTCAGCACAGCATCAATCTGCTCTATGACGGCGGGATACACCATTACATCTGCTGCCAGGGCATGCAGACGGGGAAAATCTTCCACTTCACGCGACTGGATAAAGCGCAGCAAGTCGCGAATGGTTCCCAGGGAACGACGCAAGTCAAACAGCTCCTGTTCTTCTAAAAACAAGCCCTCCACCCGAATCTTCTTTAGGGCCGAACGCACGTCAATAAAGTAGGTCACCGGCAGCTCGGCACCTTCCTCTTCAAGGCGCAGCACCTCAGCAGTCTGCTCCAACCAGCACAACACCTCCTCAAAATGGGTCGAAAAGCCCATCGCCTCGACCCGCTCCTCGCCCAGGGGACTCAAACAATGCTCGGCCAGGAGCCTGCGAATCCGGCCAAAATTCAGTTTCTGTTCAAATGCATTCGGATAAATCACGTAGTAGTTGTTTCAATTTACAGGGACAAAAATACAAAATAGTTTAAGGCCTCCCGCATTTTACTCAAATCAGGAGGCAGTGCGTCAACGGTGCGAACAACACGTTCAAAAAAACGGTGTCAACCACCCCAAATGCCTCCTTTTTATCCCAAACCTACCCACCTGCACACTTCTTAACATTACGGCGCCCGCCTAAGCCTTACCTTTGGTCATTGCGAGCAAGAATTATATTAATACCACAAATATGCAAGTACACTCCTTTCACATTCCCGTTATGGGAATTGGTTACACCCTCGACTCTCCCATCAGAGTGGCTCATCTGGGCATATCTTCTGCCATTTCACTGGTCGACGACATGCTCGTTGAACGCATGCGCGAATTTTACAGCAAAAAATACAGCCTGCCTTTTGCGCCCATTGCCCGGCACGATGAAGACGCAAGAGCCAATCGCATTACCGCCTACCTGAACACCGTTCACCATCTTGTTCAGCAAAAAGCCAAAGATTTTAAAGCACAACTCGTGCACCAGAAGGAAACCCTTCAGCAATACATAGACCTTTTGCCCGACACCGCGGAGCTGAAAAAACAATTACAGGCCAATTTGCACAAGGGTCAGGAAGCCATCAAGCAGGTGTTGGAGCAACACTACCGCAGCGGCAGCATCGACGTCAACATCATGACCAAACTCGACAAGGCCAACTACCGCGATCGCCAACCCCTGCCCATCGAATACAACGATGCCCATGCCTCCTTACGCGGCTTTGCCCAAAGCGAGGTCAGCGGTGCCCTGGTGCTTTCGGCAGGAATGAACGCACGACTGTATTCCTACATGGAGCAATTTGCCGATTTCTACCCCGGGGCAGACGGCAGCTTCAACAAAAAAATCATCTTAAAGGTATCGGACTACCGTTCGGCCATCGTACAGGGCAAAATCTTCGCCAAAAAAGGTTTATGGATTTCGGAATTCCGGGTGGAATCGGGCCTCAATTGCGGGGGACACGCATTTGCCACGCAAGGATTTTTAATGGGGCCCATCCTCGAAGAATTCAGCAACAACCGCGCCGCCCTTCAAAAAGAACTCTTTGAGTTGTACAAGAAGGGATTGGAAGCCAAAGACATCCCGGCACCCGAACACGCACCTGAAATGCGCCTCACCGCCCAGGGAGGGGTAGGTACTGCCGAAGAGCACAATAACCTGATGCAAAGGTACGGACTCGACAGCGTCGGTTGGGGCTCTCCCTTTCTGCTGGTACCCGAAGCAGTTGCTATCGACCCGGACACCATTGAGCTATTGGCCAAGGGACAGGAAAAAGATTACTTTCTGAGTCATGTATCTCCTGTGGGTGTTCGCTTCAACAACATTCGTGGCGCTTCGCGCGACCTGGAGCAACAAGCTCTGGCCAAAGCAGGCAAGCCGGGCGCAGCCTGTACCAAGCAATTCATCTTATTGAATACGGAATTTACCGAGCGGCCCATTTGTACGGCTTCGAGTCGCTACCAAAAGCTCAAAATAGAGGAGCTGGGCAAACAGAACCTGGATGCCGCAGCTTACCAGAAGGCCTACGATAAAATCGTCACCAAATCGTGTATCTGCAACGGACTGGGTGTGGCCACCCTTAACTCCCACGACATAGACACCACTCGTGAGGGACAAGGCGTATCCATTTGTCCCGGTCCCAACCTGGCCTACTTTAACCGTCAGGCCAGTCTCACCGAAATGCTTGATCACATATACGGACGCAGCAGTCTGATCAACGAAGCGCAGCGCCCCAACCTGTTTGTTAAGGAGCTGGGTATGTACCTCGACTACCTGCAGGAAGAATTTGACGACAGTGAGCAAGTAGATGCCCGACAAATAAAGGGCTGGGAAGCCTTCATCCAAAATCTGCGTAACGGCATATCCTACTACCAAACCCTTTTTGATTTGGACGCCAACTGGTCGGAAGCCACCCGAAAGAAAACCCTGGACGAGCTGGACCAGGCAATCGTGCGTCTCAACAAACTGGAAGAACATTGGCAAACCTTTAAAGAAAAGGTTTGCATCTAAAAGAGATAAAGGGTTAAACAATGTTTGACCCTTTATTTTTATACCGGACTGCTGCAAGAATTCCTTATCTTTGTGGATTAAAACTTACAATCATGTCAGTAGCAAAAGAAGGCCCCAAGAAAATCACGACGCACGTACTGAGCGAGATGAAAATGAAGGGGGAGAAAATTGCCATGCTTACCGCCTACGATTACTCGATGGCCAAATTGGTAGATAAGGCAGGGCTGGACGTTGTTTTGGTAGGCGATTCGGCGGCCAATGTAATGGCAGGCTGGGAAACCACCCTGCCCATCACGCTGGACCAGATGATTTACCATGCCGCCTCGGTGGTGCGTGGCGTCAAACGCGCCATGGTGGTGGCCGATTTGCCCTTTGGGAGCTATCAGGGCAACAGCAAAGAGGCGGTAGCCTCTGCCATTCGTATGATGAAGGAATCGGGCGCCGATGCCTTGAAGCTGGAAGGCGGAAAGGAAATTGTTGAATCCATCGAACGCATACTCTCAGCAGGCATCCCGGTAATGGGACACCTGGGCTTAACGCCGCAAAGCATTCATAAGTTTGGCACCTACAGCGTACGCGCCAAACAGGAAGAAGAAGCCAACAAATTGGTAGAAGATGCCCACTTGCTGGAAAAAGCCGGCGCTTTTGCCATTGTACTGGAAAAAATACCGGCCAAACTGGCCGAAAAGGTGGCCAAAGAACTGACCATTCCCGTTATTGGCATTGGTGCCGGAGGGGGCGTGGACGGACAGGTACTGGTGGTGCACGACATGCTGGGCATCAATCAGGAATTTTCACCCCGCTTTTTAAGGAGGTACCACAACTTATACGCAGAAATAGTTGGTGCCGTAGGCAATTACATCGAAGACGTAAAGTCGAGTGATTTCCCCAACGAAAGAGAGCAATACTAACAGCAAGTCATTAAGCGCAGCCATTTATGCAATTGGACATACTTTACGAAGACAACCACCTGATCGCCGTTAATAAAACGGGGCACGACCTGGTTCAGGGCGACGAGACCGGGGACGAACCGCTGGCCGAGAAAGTAAAAGACTACATCAAACACAAATACAACAAACCGGGCGAGGTCTACCTGGGCGTGGTGCACCGACTCGACCGACCGGTCAGCGGGGTAGTACTCTTTGCACGCACCAGCAAAGCCCTCACCCGCCTGAACAAGATGTTTCAGGATCACGAGGTGAAAAAAACATACTGGGCCATAGTTCAAAACCTCCCGGAAGAGGATGAAGCGACCCTGCGTCACTTTATGCTGAAGGACAGCAAAAAGAACAAATCACATGCCTTTCCAAAAATGCGTTCCGGCGCCAAAGAAGGCATCCTCAGCTACAAACTCATCTCCAGTTCAGCCCGCTATCACTTGTTGGAGGTAGACTTGCAAACGGGGCGTCATCACCAAATCAGGGCTCAGCTGGCAAAAATCGGTTGTCCCATTCGCGGCGACCTCAAATACGGTTCCCCACGATCCAATCCCGATGGCGGCATTTCACTGCATGCACGCCGCCTGCGTTTCATTCACCCGGTAAAACAAGAACCGGTGGAAATCATCGCACCGGTTCCTGTTGAAGACAATCTGTGGCGGGAATTTGCCAACGTGGTTAAGAAGTAAATTTCTCGAATCCACGAATTTCTCGAATCCACGAATTTCACGAATTACACTAATTGGGATAAAATTTCGCGTATGCAAAATTCGTGTAAATTAGTGTAATTCGTGGATCGTAATTCGTGGA
>DUOK01000234.1 GCA_012838865.1 Bacteroidales bacterium
ACCTTTAAAATATTGTTGTGAAATGCTAAAAAATTACATCTGTGTATTCAGAGGCGGAAATCAGATGCGGATGACTTGGTTGACCTCGGCTTCGAAAGCGGGTTGGTGCGTAGCCATGAGCAGACTCAGGTTGGGGTTTTCCTGCTTAAGGCGCCGGAAAATGTCCAGGGCATTGTCGGTGCTGATGCCAGCAGTAGGTTCATCTACCACCAGCAGTTGGGGCTTCTTGAGCAGGGCCTGGGCCAGCAACAGCTTTTTGCGCTGTCCGCCACTGAGGGTTTCACCATTTTCGCCCAGCCAGCTGTCGAGGCCTTTGGGCAGACTCCGGTACCAGCTGTCGAGATCGACCGTTTCCAGGGCAGACAGGATGTCCCCATCGGCAAAACCTTCAAAGTTTTCGCGCAGCGTGCCGGTCAGCAAATAGGCTTTTTGACTTACGTAGATGGCTTCCGGAATGGGCAGTCGGGGCAAGTCCTCCCCGTTCCAGGAGCAAGTACCGCTGAGTCGGTATTCCGGATAAAACAGACTGTTCAACAGGGTGGTTTTCCCCTTTCCGGTTTCCCCGTAAAGGGCCACCCATTCCCCTTTTTTAATGGAAAAAGAGAGGGGCTCGGTGTTTACCCTGGTTTCCGGAATTTGTGCCCGCCATTGTTTCCATGTCACTTGCTCCAGCGGAGTGCTCACCACCAAGTGTTCTTCGGGCTGGTCGCCCGCCCGGATGAGCGCATCCAGGTCTTTTATCTGATGGGAGACCGAGCTTTTTTCTGATTTGCCCGAAAAGAGCATTTCGGACAATTCCGCCTGCGCCATTATGCCAAAGAATACCCCAATGGCCATCGTCGCTGTAAAGTCGTAACTGCCCGTTTGCCATAGAATGAAAACAGCCAAAAGACCGAAACCCAGTCCCACCAACATCTGCAGCGAAAACGAATTACTTTGCAGTTGCCCCTCCAGGCGCTCCAGCTTCGTTAATCTTTCCAACTGCTGTGCAATGGCCTTTTCTTCGAGCTGGTACTTCGAAATCTCAATGCGGCCCCGAAAACTCTCAATCAAAAGCTGATTGTCCTCTTCCCGGACTTGCTTGAGTCGTGCATAAAGCCTGCGGTTTTTCAGCAAAAGATACTGGGGGAGGAGAAAGAGCAGGACGGCCGAAGAAATCAGGAATTCGAGGGCAATGACCAGAGAAAAGAGCTGAAGGAAGAAGAAGTAGAGGCCCAAGGCGATCAGCAGGGCCGCTAAGGGCAGAATCCACAGCAGAATATGATTCAAAATCAGGTCGATGCCGTAGGTGCTGTTTTCGAGCAGGGCGGCGTTGTTGTTGACTTGTTTTTTAAAGAAGGGAAAGCGGGCCACCGACTGAAAAATTTTTAATTGCAGTCTGCTTTGTGCATCGAGCGTGGATTTGTGGTTTTCGAGTCGCTCAAAATAGCGCATGGCCGTACGCAAAAGGGTCAGTAAGCGAATCCCTGCCGAGGGCACCAGGTACGAGAAGGTGGTGTTGGCGGTAAGGAAAACCACACTCGACATGGCAATGAACCAGCCCGATATGGCCGGCAATGCAATGAAGGCAATGGTCCAGAACAGCAGGAGGACAAAGCCTTTCAGCCATCTGCCCGCCAGGGGACGAAAGAGGTGTTTATAAAGAAATCTGTTCATGCTACATTTGTTCTCCCCAGTTTAAGTTAAGGACCACCGCCGCATGGGCATCGAACTTTTCTTCGTGCGAGGCAACGATGCACAGTTGGCGTTGCGACAAAAGACGTATTTGTTCCAAAATGACTTCGGTGGTTCCCGGGTCAAGATTGGCGGTGGGCTCGTCGAGCAGCGCCACCGGCCTGGGGTGCAGCATCATGCGTGCCAGGGTAAGCAACTGTTTTTCGCCCCCTGAAAGCTGCTTGCCGTTGTGACTCAACTCGGTTTGCCAGCCCGCCTCCTTTTTGGCCAGGAGTTTATTCAAAAAGTCGGGGTAGCCCGACGGCGTTTCCGTTGTCCTGTCGAGAAAAACATTGTAGTGGAGACTGCCGTCGAAGAGGAAGGGAAACTGGTTCATGTACGAAGTGTTTTCCCTGAGCCAGCGGGTCGACCACCTATGGTCTTTTTCGTTGACCGAAAGCTGGCCTTCCTCTGCCTTCAGACTGCCCGAAAGAATTTTGAGCAGGGTCGATTTGCCCGAACCCGAGATGCCCTTTATCAGCACCAGTCCCTTAGCAGGCAGCTGCAGATTGATGTTGTGCAGGACTTTAAGCAGGGAGTCGGGGTAGGCAAAACTGAGCCCTTTTATTTCGATGCTTTGCAGCGCTTCGTTGTCCACTTCAAGAGGGGCTTCCTCGCTTTCTTCCCAGTAGGGCATCAGCAGTTTGGCCGAGGCCAGGGCCTTGTTGCGGTCGTGGTAGGCACTCACAAACTTTCTCAGATAGAAGAAAAAGTAGGGCGCCAGCATCAATAAAAAGAGGGCCACATGAAAATCGTAGCCCTTGCCGTAGTTCTCGCCAGGCATTATGCCCATAAGGCTCATGCCCAAATAGATGGCCACCCCGGCAATGGCTATGGAGACAAACAGTTCCAATACGGCCGAGGAAAGGACGGCCACGCGCATCACCTGAATGGTGGCTTGGTTCAGATCGGCACTCTTCTTCGCTAAAAAGCGCTGCTGGGGCAGTAGGTTGTTTAGGTTCACAATTTCGGCCACGGTGTGCAGGCGGTTATAAAACACGGCCGAATATTTCATAAATAAGTCGATGTGCTTTTTATGGAGCGATTCGGCACCCACCCCAATCATAATCATTTGAAAGGGGATGACCAGGAAGGAAATGAGCAGGGTAAGTCCCACCCAGACCTCGAACCAGAAGCTGATGGTCAGTAGCAAAAGGCTCACCAGCACCGAGGCGGTGGCATAGGGCAGGAAAAAGGCAAAATAAGGCTTCAGGTCGTCGCTCACCCGGGTAACCAGCAAAGTGGCGGAGATGGCGTCGGTGCGACTGTTGTGCAGAATTTTGGGATACAGTTGTTTTTTTATTTTGGAAACGATGCTTTCGCCAGCGCGGTAGTTGATGAGGGCGGCAAAGTGGGCCAGCAGGTAGCGGCCCGTCAGAAAAAATACGGCTACCCATAAGTTCCCGGGCTCCAGCTGATTGCTCACCAACCAGTCGGCTGCAAAGCGGGACAGGTACCAACTGAAGACCACAAAGCAGCCGGCACTCAGCAGGGTTAACAGTCCCGCCAGCATATAAGCCTTCCCGGCTTCCTTCATCCATGCCGAAAGCCAACGTGAGGCACTTGGAGGTTTTGCATCCATTTTTTGTTCCATGTTCTTGTTCCCCATCAATAACTGTTTAAAACAAGATTTGTTTCGGTACGGGAAAGCGTTTTAGAAATGCGTGTCCACCAACCAGGTGAGCAGGAACGAGATGCTGAAGGAAATGATGGGGGCGATGAGCCAGATAATGAAGAACTTGTTG
>DUOK01000235.1 GCA_012838865.1 Bacteroidales bacterium
AGGCGTTTACACAAAAATAGAAAAATGTGCAAAATAATGGGCAAGGGACGAACTGCAAATCAAAAAAAGTCGTTCATTTGATTCGTTAATTCGCTCGAAGGCGGCGGGACCCTGGCCGTAATGTTGGGCATAGATGCCCTACGATGCCAACATGCTCTTTGTCTGCAAGTACTACATGGCCAAGGACCACTGGCAAATATACAATTGGGGCAGTCGTAAAAAGAACGACGTGAGTGGCACCTTCCGCGAAGGCGAGGAGGCGCGCCTCAGCGACGCCGCCTTCCTGAGGCTGTGGCACTATCCCGGAAAAAGAGCCACAGCCGGTGAATTGTGGCAACACCTACTGGAGCGGGTCGCCGATCGCCTGAGTGCCGAACAAGTGACCACCCTCCGTTACCAGTTGTACCACGGCACCCTCAGTCAACGCATCCTTTCGCAGCTGAAAGGAGATTTTCGAAGACCCGCCCTGCACGAGGTGTACCGTCGCCTGGGCGACTGCCTGCAAAGCAATACCCTGTTGTAATGGCCCGCTGGAAATACTTTCTCTCCTGTGAGCACGGCGGCAACCACATTCCGACCGCCTACCAGCCGCTTTTTAAAGGGGCAGAGGAGGTCCTGGCCAGTCACCGCGGCTGGGACCCCGGCGCCCTTGAACTCTTTCACGCCCTG
This sequence comes from Bacteroidales bacterium, assembly GCA_012838865.1. Classification (GTDB taxonomy): domain Bacteria; phylum Bacteroidota; class Bacteroidia; order Bacteroidales; family Marinilabiliaceae; genus Geofilum. The sequence goes on from DUOK01000235.1 coordinate 670, forward strand.
CAACAGCAAGCCATTGATTTTGCCCTTTACAGTGAGACCTCCCGGCTGTTGGTGGAGTTGAACCGTTCCTTACACAAGCGCAGTCTGTTCTCAGTATATACCAGGGACTTGCCGCCAAAAGAAAAGCTGGCTTTGCTCGACCGGTTTTATCATCCCTTTCGCGACTGTTTTTTCAGTGCCGCTTATGCCGGCATTGAGCTGGAAATGAACAACCGTTATGCCGGCAACAAAGAAGTCGTGGAAGTGCTGGTGCAAAGCTACCATCAGGTGGTGGCCCAATTGGGCAGTGACTGGTGAGTCCCGCTTTTTCCCTTATCTTTGTCGCAAATAATACCACACATGAACCATCCCTGGGGACACGCCAGACCCTATAACGATTTCGCCTCCTACCTGCGCCGTTACTTTGGCGGCAGGGTACAAAAACTCTCCATTAACGCCGGGTTTACCTGTCCCAACCGCGACGGCAGCAAGGGGAGCGGAGGCTGCACCTTTTGCAACAACGAGACCTTCAAACCCGCGTATTGCGAGCCCGCATCGGGGGTACGGGAGCAATTGGAGACCGGCAAAGCCTTTTTCAGCAGTCGCTACCCCGATGCCCGTTACCTGGCCTATTTTCAGGCCTATACGAATACCTATGCCGATTTGGCTTACCTCAAGGACCTGTATGGGCAGGCGCTGGAGGTAGAAGGGGTGGTGGGACTGGTGGTGGGTACGCGACCCGATTGTTTGCCCGATGCGCTGCTCGATTATTTTGCCGACTTGCAGAAAGCTTATTACGTAACTGTGGAGTTGGGGGTAGAATCGACCAACGATGCAACCCTAAAGCGGGTGAACCGTGGTCACGATTACGCCAGTACCTGTGATGCAGTAGCGCGACTGCGCGCCAGAAATCTGCCCGTAGGGGCTCATCTTATTCTGGGACTACCGGGGGAGGACCGCGACCAAATGCTGGCCCATGCCACAGCCATCAATCGGCTCGACATCTCCTATTTGAAAGTCCACCAGCTCCAGTACGTAAAAGGTTCGCAGTTGGGGCGGCAATTTATGGCCCGCCCGCAAGACTTTGAGGTGCTGAAGCTGGACGACTATGTGGATCTGGTATGCGATTTTGTGGCCCTTTTGCGGCCCGATATTGTGCTCGAACGCTTTGCCAGTCAAGCCCCGCACGACTTGCTGCTGGCTCCGCGGTGGGGACTCAAAAACTTTGAGCTGGTGCACAGGGTCGAGCAGCGCCTGGCCGAGCGTAAGCTGTGGCAGGGCAAGCACTATACGGCATCCTGAGGCTTAGTTCTGACTGCCAAAAACCCGTTGCAGCAAGGCAGTAACCCGTGCTGCGGGTTCCGTTCTGATTTTCTTTTCTTCCTCTGCCAGCTTTAAAAACAAACCATCCAGGGCCCGGTCGGTCAGGTAGGCATCCAATTGCACCTCTACCTTGTTGAGTCCCGCAATTTGTCCCGCCAACGAACCGGCCAGACGATTCCACTGTCCCGTTAGGGTCTCCCACGACTCATTGGTAGAAATGTTGCCCACCAACTTCTTGTCCAGCGAAGTCTTCAATTTGGGCTGGTACAGCGCAAACAACTGGTCGTAGGTGGTCGAACGCAGATAAGAAGTAGCAGCATCCTGCTCTCCGCGCAGGATGGCAAAACCGTCCTGAATGGTCATCTGGCGTATGGACGAAACAAAAACAGGCGCCGCCTCCCTGGCGGCGTCCTCGGCGGCTCGGTTGATGCGCAAAATGACATCTTCCAAAAGTTTCTCGCCCCCCGGAATCCGGTGCAGATTATCGGTAATCATAGCCGCCTCGGGCGGCAGTAAAATCTTTACCGCCTGATCGCCGTAATAGCCATTGAGTCGTGCCAGGGTACCTGCAGCCGAATCGCTGCCCACCTGCAAGGCCTGACGTAAGCCACTCACCACTTCGGTCTGGGTAAGCGGGCGATCCGTGTCAATCGTTTGAACGACTTGAAGTAATTCGGTACAGGCGCTTGATAATAATCCGATTATAGCCAGAGTAAAGAATGCTTTTTTCATGGTTTTGAATTTATGAATACGATTAAAGATACTTTTTATTTGCGACGCTTCCTGAAGTCCTCCCTGTTTTTTGTTCCGGAGAACTTGTTTTCCCCTTTTGGATTTTGCTTCCGGGAGGAGGAGTCTCCCGACCGGGGAGTTGCTTTATTTGCCCTTTTGACCTGTTGTTGAGTTTTAGGGTCGCCCCGGCCTTCGAGTAATACCGGAACCAGATGCTCCAAGCCGTTTTCTATCAGTGTTTTGCGAATCTGTTCCTGCTTCTCGCGTTGGTGCCAGAAGAAAAAGGCCCACTGGTTTTGCTTTTCGTCCCGGGTACGGGCCGTATATACGGGTTTAAGCGTATAGGGGTGATGGCCTGAGTAATAAATCACTGTAGCCACCGTCATGGGCGTAGGCGTAAAATCCTGGACCTGTTCCAGGTTGAAGTTCAGCTGCTTGGTCTCCACCGCCAGTTCGGCCATTTCCTTTTCGCCC
>DUOK01000236.1 GCA_012838865.1 Bacteroidales bacterium
AAAAGGGATTTCGATACCACCTATCCACAGTTTGTAGCCGGGGGCCAGTTGGTGCACGTCGTAGCCCATGCCTACCCGGAAGTTTGGTGCCTGCATTTTGTTGTTAGCGTTTAGAGAGTTGATCCAGGTCGATGCCCAGGGAAAAGCGAATGGTGTTGGCCAGGGGATTGTCGGCCACTACGGGAATGATGTAGGACGCATCCAGGGTCATCATGTTGAATTGGATGCCTACCCCTGCGGTGAAGTGCTTGCGGTTCCCTTTAAGTTCGTGCTCGTGAAAATAACCGGCACGCAGGGCAAACTGATTGGCGTACCAGTATTCGGCACCCAGGGAGTAGGTGATCTCCTGCAGTTCTTCCTTCATGCCGCCGGGGGCGTCGCTGAAGGACTGAAACATGGCTTTGGTGACCGACATGTTGCTGTACTCCATACGGTAGTCGTCGCCGCTTTCATCTGTAGATCTTCTTGGGGTGGGCACCATCAGTTTGTTCAGATCCAGGGTGAACACCATCCGGTTGTAGCTGTCGAGTTCGGAGTCGAGGGCCAGGCCCAGGCGCAGGTTGGTGGGGATGAATAATTTATCCACCTCATTGTAGGAAATCTTGTTGCCGATGTTGGAAACGTTGATGCCGGCAGCCAGCTCCGAGCTTTCGCCCATGAGTTTAACGGGGGTGCGGTAGTAAAAGGCCAGGTCGGCCGCAAAGGAATTGCCCGGCTGCATGTCCTCCTGCATGGCATTGAGGTCGGAGCGGATGTAGCGGAAGGCCACGGCGCCGGAGAATTTTTCGGACAGGAGGCGACTGTAGGCTACGTCCAGGGCAAATTCGTTGGGGTTTACTATGTAACCCCGATCTTCGACGGAGGTGGTGTAGGTGATATCTCCTAAAGTGAAATATCGCAGCGAGGCGCTGATGGTCTGCATTTCGTCGAGGCGCATGAAGCCGGTCAGGTAGTACATGTTGATGTCGTTGACCAGCTTGCGCAACCAGGGGGTGTAGGACATGGAGGCACCCATATTGCTGTCGATAAAGGCAAATTTGGCCGGATTCCAATGCTGCGAATTAACGTCTGGAGAGGTGGCCACCCCGGCATTACCCATGGCGCCTGCTCTGGAGTCGGGTGCTATGCCGATGAAGGGAACGGCGGTGTTGATGATGTTAACTTAACCGCTTAGATCGGAGTAGTACTGGCCCAGGGCAGGAGCTGCCGGAAGCAGTGTGAGTAGGGCTAAGACACTTAGTGATTTCAGTATTCTTTTCATTGTGATTAGTTTGTCGGTTTATTGAAATGTTATTGTTTTTATTCAAGGCCGCACCATTATTTTTTCAAGGTGCCGGGTTTCTTTGCCTGTGTTGCTGCGAATGTGAAAGCGCAGCAGGTAGAGGCCGGGATGCCTGATGCCCAGTTGTTGCATCGAAAGGGTTTGGGGGGCTACCAGGTTGTTGTTGGCCACCACCCTGCTGCTCCATCGTCCCACAACCCGTCCATCCGCAGCATGTGCTTCAACGAGTAGGCTGAGCGCAGCGTTGGCTTCGTCGGTTTCGAAACTGAAGCGCCCCGCAGCCGAAACGCTCAAGGGATTCGGATGCCAGTTGAAATTTCTTATTCTAAGCCGACTTGCGTCCTCTACTGCAAAATGCAATTCGGCTGTGCTGGAATTGTTGTAATTGTCCCAAACCCGAAGGGTAAGCTGATTGGGTCCAAGTGGCAGTTCGGGCAACAGATAGACAATGGTACCGCTTTGGTAGTCGTCGGGACTGGCCTGGAAGTATTCGTTGAGAACGATGGGTTGGTGGTGGTTGTCGTTGAGTATCAATACCAGGTCGTGACCAATGCCGTTGCCGGAGGTGTTGATGCCGGAGGCATCTTTCAGGTGGGCATAGAGCACCGGCCGCTTACCGGCAAGGTCGCCTTCCTTGAAAGCGCTGTGGTTCAGATAGAGGTCGATTTCCGGTCCTTCCTTGTCCTCAGGGGCATCCAGGTCAAAACCGCCCACAATAAAATCCTTGAAGGAGCCGAAGGCCGCTCCGCTGTCTTCGGATTGGGCGTAGTAGGTAATTTTTCCGGGTGCAAAATTGTAGCGGATGTCGTAAGGAATGCGGAAGCTGAGGTCGAACTGTCCCTCTTTTACCGTGGCCTTGCCCCTGAACAGAATGGCGGTGTATTGACTGAACTGAAAGGGCGTCTGTCCCCCATTCCCCAGGGTTGTGATTTCCTGTGGCTTGTCGTATACGGTAACTTCCACCTCTCCATTGTAGCTGTGCAGGGGCTGGCCCCCTTCATCGGCCACAAAACCGCTTAGTCTGGCAGTCGACAGCGCTTTGAGCGTGTCGGTGCTTACACTTACATCCTTTTGGTTAATGGTGGCTGTTTTAATGTTTTTGGAAGGGTAAATCAAGCGCAGGGCCGGGTCACCCAACAACGAAAAATTGAGTTTGTTGACTGTGTTGCCGGCTGCATTCTTGGTGTTCTTGATGATGTTGCCGAGACTGGGTTTTTGTCCGTCTTCCATTTCTTTGAAGACATTGGCGACAAAGGCGCTGTTGAGTTGGAAGTTGAGACTCGAATAGACCACCCGGGTGGTGGTCAGCAAGGCGATGCCGCCCCCGTGGGGGTTAAGGAAAACCATTTCTCCTGCCGATACACGGGTGGGATGGTCGTAGCGACTGAATTCGCAGGTAGCGGTGACAAAAAGCGGCAGGCGCCGGATGTTGGTCCATTCGCTTATGGAGGCGGTCGTAATCACTTGTTCGGCCGTAAGGCCTCTGACCCCACCATGTCCTACGTAATTGAAAAGAAGGGTGCCTTGTTGCAGGCTGCGGTTGACCATGTCTTCGGCATCGGGCGATCTGTCGCCCTGGGTGCTGCTGGTTTTTGCGAAGTTATCGAGGTAGATTTTGCGCAGGTTGAAGCCGTCGTGGTTTTGTTCCAGGCGTTCGGCCAGGATGTCTGCATCGCGCATATGAATGTTGTAGTCGCCGTCGTCTGCCATAAAGGTCAGCAGTTGGCGCCAGTTGCCCGGATCCTGGTCCTCCAGATAGGCCCGCACCTTATCCACCGCAATTTGGGCATCGATTGTAGTGCGAACCGGAAAGCGGCCTATCCCGATGTCGAGCTGGTCGAAGCGATCGTTGTCTCCTTCGTCCGGGTCGAGGAAGCCAAAGTAGTCGTCGGTGACGTAACTGTTGGTGCGGTGTATCGAATTTTCGCTCTGATAGGTTGGGATCAGTGATTTTTTTTCGGGATCGGTGGTTCTGCTGTCGTAGGAGCCGTGCCCAAAAAGCAGGAGGTAGCGTGGGCGCAGGCTTTCATTTTCTCCGGCTTTTTCGTAGAGCATACGCAGGAAGGAGCGGATGGCGGTGGGGTCGGTGTGGCCCCAGGAGAACTCATTGTAGATTTGCCCGGGAGAAACAATCAGTGTATTTAGCCCTCTGTGTTTCTGGTGCAGGGCGGCCAGCTCTTCTGCTTGTTCAAAAAATTGTTCCGGCGCAACAATAACGTAGTCGGCCTGATTGACGGCATGCAAATTCTGGTTTTTTACGCTGCCCAGACGCCGTGGTTGTGGCAAATCTCCGGAGGGATTAAAGGCTGCAAATTCATGAAGGGCTTCGGTGGCAAATGTAAAGTCGAGATGGCCGGAATGGTGGTTGACCGGAATCGTCTTCGGGGAAAGCAGGTCGCTGACTTCCCAAACCACGGTTTGGCTGCTGGTGTTTTGAACAACAAAGCGGGTAATGTGGCCACTGCCCCTGGCTTCCTGGTCACGGAACAGCAGGCTGCTGCCCTCCATGCGCAAGCGGGCACGGGTATTGATGCCCACATGGTCGAGCCAGGCTTCGGCATTGGCCGGTGGGTTGTTGAAGCGCACCTTTAACTGGAGGGCCGCTCCTTCTGCTGTGGTAGAGGCATGGCCGGCGCTTTCCCGGGCATAAAAGCCGTCCAGGTCGTTCATGTTGACCGAGGGGACAAACAGGTTAAGTGCCGGATTGCTTTGGTTGTTGAGCGTAAAATGCAGGGAACTGACGCTGCCGGAACGGGCTGCTGCGGCTGCGTAGAGTTTTACAGGTTCTTCCTCTATCCGATGGCTTACAGGAAAGGAAAAGCTGTGCTCGGCCTGCCTGGTCGAAAAGCTTTCACCAAACCATTTGCGTCCGGATTCGATGAGGTTAATGCCTTCGTTTTCGTGAAAGTGGCGCTGGTCGTAGCTGTGACTTTCCCGGTTGGCGGGTGTGCTTAAAGGCGCAGCGACTTGTATCTGCTCAGGAGAGCTGTGGTTGTCCCCCAAAAAGTAGACGGCCTGGTTGTCCCAGGTATGCAGCTGGTGAACAAACATCGCCCGTTGTTCGTCCCAATGCCAGGATACCGGTCCGTGTCCATAGAAATATAAGGCGTTGTTGTGGTGCCAAACTGCAACGGCAGGCAGATCGTCGGGACGGTGGCTGCTGTTGGCCGCCGGAACCATTTGTCCCCCAAAGCCAAAAACCCCTACTTTTTGCGGATTGCTGAAGCCCCAATCCTGGAGGGTGGCGTAGGGGATGCGGTAAACGCCGGTTTGGTCCACTGCCACTTTGACCCAGTTGCCTTTTTCCAGAACGGAGTTGTTGGCATAGCTTTCGCCGGCCTTGAGACTAAGGCTGAAGACAAAGCCGAACAGCAAAATGGAAAGAAGCTTGTGCATAGACCGGTTGAAGCTGTGTTTTACTTTTGTGTTTTGCAAAAGTAATGTAAAAAACTTATTTAAGAATAAACGTGAGCCGGGGCAAAAAATTGTGGTTGCGAATTTTGGCCTTCGATGTAATAAAAGCGATATTTCAGCGTTTTGTTTTTGTTCTTCGTCAAATTTTCCGGCAGACGGAGACGGCGTTGAAAAGTTAGGTGTAAAAAAATCAAGGAGTGCAGATTTTGCTATAACCTTTTTGTATTTTTGCAGTATAAAGCTGCAGGTCGTGTTGTTAAGGACCCGCAGTATTTTCGTATATTTGTAACGTTTTTGCACGCATTTCAGAATTCAAGAAGATAAGCTATGAGATTTAAATCCAGTTTGTTATTAGTTGCTTTGGCAGTCGCGGTGGTTATGAGTTCCTGCGGCGGAGGCAGCAAACAGTCGTCTCCCGTTACCGGTTGGGCCTACAACAATGCCGATTATGGCGGCTTTGAGTACAAGGACCAATACGAACAGGAGAAAGGACCGGGTTTGGTATTTGTTGAAGGAGGAACCTTCATTATGGGTCAGACCGACGAGGATGTGATGCGCGAGTGGAACAATTCGCCACGACGGGTTACTGTTCCTTCGTTTTATATGGACGAGACCGAAGTGCGGAATGTGGATTACCGCGAGTATTTGTATTGGATCAATAGTGTTTTTATCGATTTCCCTGAAGTTTACCGGAAAGCCTTGCCCGACACACTTGTTTGGCGCCGTCCGATGGCTTACAACGAACCCTTGGTGGAGAATTATTTGCGTCACCCCGCCTACAGCGACTATCCTGTAGTTGGTGTAAACTGGTTGCAGGCCAATGATTTCTGCTCCTGGCGTACCGATCGTGTCAATGAGATGATTCTTGTTGAAAAGGGTATTTTGGAATTGAACCTTCAGCAATTGGGTGAGGACAACTTTAACACCGAGGCCTATTTGCTGGGCCAGTACGATGGTGTGGAGGGGCGGCGTCCGATGCGGGACCTGAATCCCGATAGGGAGTATCGCAGAGTAAGGTCCGATGACGGCATCCTTTTGCCCCGTTACCGCCTCCCAACCGAAGCCGAGTGGGAGTATGCAGCGATGGGTTTGGTGGGCAACTCCTACGATGAGCGTCTGACCAACCGTCGCATCTATCCCTGGGATGGGCACATTCTCCGCAACCCGCACAAGGGCGAAAGAGGCCGCATGATGGCCAACTTTGTTCGTGGCTCGGGGGACTATATGGGTATGGCCGGGTCGCTGAATGATGGGGGCGACATCACCGTTCCCGTAAAGTCCTACTATCCCAACGACTATGGCCTGTATTGTATGGCCGGTAATGTGAATGAGTGGGTGGCCGACGTTTACCGTCCGCTGACTTTCCAGGATACGGAAGAATTCAGCCCCTTTAGAGGAAACGTCTTTGAGACTAAGGTGCTGGATGAAGAAGGTATGGTGGTCGATAAGGATGAGTTTGGTCGTATTCGTTACCGTGAGGAGACCGATGAGGACATTCTTAACCGTGCCAATTACCGTACCGCCGATAACCGCAACTTCCGTGATGGCGATCCCATTTCGAATATTTCTGCCATTGCCGGTGACTGGACCGAAGAAGAAGCCAACACCGCATCCATGTATTCCGGTGGTACCGGCCCCATGGGCAGTCTGGTCAGCGACCGTTCACGTGTTTACAAGGGTGGAGGCTGGAGAGACCGCGCCTACTGGCTGAGTCCCGGAACCCGTCGCTTCCTCGATGAGCGGGAGTCTCGTGACGATTTGGGTTTCCGCTGTGCGATGACCCGTGTGGGACGTCCTACTGCATCTAAATAAAAAGATGACTTTTTGATATTGAAAAGGCCGGCCATTCGCCGGCCTTTTTGCATCTTTCGGAATATTTTTAAAGGAGTCTATGCAAGCTATTTTTGATGCCTATTTGCAGCACCGGAAGGTGACCACGGACAGCAGGGCCTGTGGGCCCGGGACTTTGTTTTTTGCATTGAAGGGTCCCTCTTTCAATGGCAATGATTTTGCACTGGATGCTCTGGCCCAGGGCTGTGCATTGGCTGTAGTGGATGCGCCTTCCTTAAAGGGTGTGGCGGGTTGTATTTGGGTGCCCGATGTGTTGACGGCCTTGCAGGAACTGGCAACCTGGTACCGACGGCAAAGCGGGGTACAGGTGGTGGGCATTACCGGTTCCAACGGAAAAACCACCACTAAGGAACTGCTGGCCCAGGTACTGGCCCGGAAATACCGGGTGTGGTTTACCCAGGGGAACTTGAACAACCACATTGGGGTGCCGCTAACGCTGCTGGCCATGCCGCCCGATACCGAAGTGGCGGTGGTGGAAATGGGCGCCAATCACGTGGGGGAAATTGCTGCCTTATGTCAGATTGCCCAACCCGATTGCGGACTCATTACCAATGTGGGGAAGGCGCACCTCGAAGGTTTTGGTTCTTTTGAGGGCGTTAAGCAGGCCAAAGGCGAGTTGTATGCTTTTTTGAATGAAGGCTTGCGCCTCATTTTCGTGAATGCGGGCAATCCGCATTTGAAAGCCATGCTTGGTATTCACTACAATAGGGCTTTAAAGTATGGCGAGGGGGAAGACAGTCTCCTGCGTGTTTCTGCTGTTACGGCGGAGCCCTTTTTGCACTTTTCCTGGCAGATGGAGGGAGCCTGTGGCCTGCAGCGGGTAGCAAGCCAACTCAGTGGTCGCTACAATTTGGAAAACGCACTGGCCGCCATTATGGTGGGTTTGCATTTTAAGGTGCCCTTTGAGGAGATCAATGCAGCTCTGGAAAGCTACACCCCGGCCAATCATCGTTCTCAGGTGGTGAACACGGGGCGCAATCAGGTCTTGCTCGACGCCTACAACGCCAACCCTTCGAGTATGGCGGCGGCGCTGGCGCACTTTGCTGGCTTGGACCACCCCCGAAAGCAGGTCATTTTAGGGGGCATGAAGGAATTGGGTCAGGACAGTCTCGCAGAACATTTGAAGCTCCTTGCCCAACTGCAGGAGCTGGCCTTGACTGCCTGCTGGCTGGTGGGGCCCGAGTTTAAGGATTTATTGCCGGAGGAAGAGGGCTGGTTGTGGTTTGCGGATGCCGCTGCGGTGGCTGCTTACCTGCGTGAGCACCCCATTAAGGATGCCCTTGTTCTGGTCAAGGGGAGCCGCGCCAATCGCCTGGAAACGCTGATGGAAGGACTGTAGGTTTTATTGCTTTAAGCCCGGGGGCTTAAAGTTGAGTTGACTGAAGTGCTTTTTCTTGCGCACAAAAAAATCCCAGACGATGGAACCGCGGTACATCTCGTGATGCTTCTTTTTGAGCACCAGGGGCAGCAACTTTTGTCTCTTGCGGTAAAACAACCAAAAGTCTTTAATAAAGTGACGGTGGGCCCGGGATACTGCTGCGGCATTGGCGCTTTGTCCCTGCCGCAGGAAGTTTAAAAGTGCCAGAAAATCCAAAAGGAAGCGCAATAGAATAAGCAGGTAGGCACGTGTTCCTCCCTGGTTTTTGAGCAGAAGAAAAAGATTGTTGCGGAAATTCAAATAGGTTTTGCGGGCATTTTGATAGTCGAGGGTGCCTCCGCCCAGGTGCAGGATGCTGCTCTGGGGCTGGTAGAGTATGCGCCAACCCTGGTTTTTCATACGCCAGCACCAATCGATTTCCTCCATGTGTGCAAAAAAGTCCGGATCGAGTCCCCCCGACGCCAGAAACAGCCGGGTTCGCACCATGAGTGCTGCGCCGCTGCCCCAAAAAAGCTCGCCCTCTTCATCGTACTGGCCCTGGTCGGCTTCGGCCAGATGAAAGATGCGTCCCCTGCAAAAAGTATAGCCCAGGTGGTCGATGAAGCCTCCGGCTGCACCCGCATATTCAAAATGGCCGGGTTGGCGCAGGTTCAGAATCTTGGGCACGCAGGCGGCGGCATCGGGGTGCTTTTGCATGGTGGCTATAAGGGGCGGCAGCCAGTCGGCCCGGGGCAGGGCATCGGAGTTAAAAAGGACGCTGTATTGGGCATCCACCTTTGCGAGCGCCTGGTTGTAGCCCTCGGCAAAGCCCAGGTTTTTGCCCAGCGCGATACAGCGAACCGCCGGGTAGTGTTTTTTAAGCCAGCTTAGCGAGTCGTCCGAAGAGCCGTTGTCGGCCACCACCACTTCGACTCCGGGCAGTTGACAGTGCTTCAATACACCGGGTAAAAACTGCTCCAGGAGGTGACGGGTATTCCAGTTGAGGAGGACGACGGCAACTTGCATAATTTATTTTTTCAGGTGTTGGTATTTCCAGCGCTTGTGCGACCAGAGCCAATACTCGGGATGTTGTTGTATCTGGGCCTCGAGCAGGCGCACGTGCCATTCGGTAATGGCGAATTCGGGGTCGCTGGCTTCGTCGCCCGGATAGGGGACAAAGCGCATGCGGTAGCGGCCCCGTTTGATTTTATCCATTTGCCAATAGACCACTTTGGCTTTAGCCAGACGCGCCATTTTTTCCGGTCCCAAAATCACCGGCGTGTCCTGGGTCAGGAAGGTGGTCCAGTAGTGGAGCTCAAATTTAGAGGGACTCTGATCGGAAATCAGACCCAGAATGAAGCGCTGATTCTGGCGCTTAAACCCTACTATTTCGCGGGCTACATTGTTCAAAGGAATGTTGCGACTGCCATAGAGGCTGCGCAAGCGGAGCATAAAACGATCGAAGTAGGGGTTTTTGAGGGGACGGTAGACCGAGGTGCCCAGGGCCTGGAGTCCCAGACTGGCGGCGGGTACCCACTCCCAGTTGCCGTAGTGGGCCGAAACAGCGACCACATCGTGGCCTTGAGCCAGCAAGTCTTCCATTACTTCCGGGTTTTCTACTTCCACGCGTCGGCGTATTTTCTCGGCCTTGCAGTGTTGCAGTACCAGCGTCTCCACAAAAAGGTCGGCAAAGTGGCGATAAAATCGTCGGCGAATGGTGGCTCGTTCTTTTTGGCTTTTTTCCGGAAAGGCCATCAGCAGATTTTTATCGATGACTTTTTTTCGGTAGCCCAGGGCAGCGACCAGTAGAAAAAACAAGTCGGAAAGTCGGTAAAGCACCCCCAGTGGCAACCAGCCCAGGAGCCAGAGCAGGGGGTAGCCCAAATAAAAGCCGAGGGCGTATTGCTGTTTTTTTTGCATCAGTTCAATAGTTCTTCGATACGCTGTTGCAGTTCTTTAAAAATCCCGGCGTTGGCACTGACGACTTCCCGGCCGAACAACCAATTGTCGCCCCCCGAAAAGTCGCTGACCTGACCGCCCGCCTCCTTAATGAGCAGGGCACCTGCCGCCACATCCCAGGCTTTGAGGTCGTATTCGTAAAAGCCATCGAAGCGTCCGCAGGCCACGTAGGCCAGGTCGGCTGCTGCGGAGCCCAGGCGACGCAGTCCGTGACTGTTTTTCATAAAAAAGTCCATCGACTGCATGAATTGCTCCATCTTTCCGAAATTGGTATAGGGAAAGCCGGTGGCGATGAGGCTGTCGGCCACGCGCTGACACTTACTTACCTGTATGGGCTGCTCGTTGAGCCAGGCCCCTCCGTTTTTCCAGGCGCGGAAGCACTCGTCGAGTCCCGCTTCATACACCACACCCAGCACCACTTCGGGGCCATCCATCAGGGCGAGACTGATGCACCAGGGATAGAGGCCGTGAATGAAGTTGGTGGTGCCGTCGATGGGGTCGATGACCCAGTTGTAGCGCTCTCCGCGTTTGCTGGAGGTGCCTTCTTCAGCAATGAAACCTGCTTCGGGCAGGAGGGTGCTCAGCGCCTTCACCAGCGTGGCTTCGGATTGCTTGTCGAAACGGGTCACAAAATCGTTGCTGCCCTTACTTTCTGCTTCGGGGCGCTGCATTTCGCGTTCTTGTTTGAGTTGACGGCCTGTATCGCGGGCCAGGCGCCCCACTTCGGTGCAAAGGGCAGATAGAGACAATGGCATGACAGTTGGTTTTGATGCCCAAAGATAGCAAAAAAACGCCGCCGAAACGGGCTTTCGGCGGCGGCTCTTTTAAAGCAGATTGGAGGCCAGTTCGGCCAGATAGCTTCGCTCGCCCTTCACCAGGTTGATGTGGGCAAAGATGTCCTGTCCCCGCATTTTGTCGGTAAGGTAGGCCAAGCCGTTCGACTGCATATCCAGATAGGGCGTGTCGATTTGGTGCACGTCTCCGGTAAACACTATTTTGGTGCCTTCTCCGGCACGGGTAATGATGGTCTTTACCTCGTGGGGCGTGAGGTTTTGTGCCTCGTCTACAATAAAAAAGGCGTCGGACAAGCTGCGCCCGCGGATGTAGGCCAGGGGCGTAATAAGCAGTTCGTCCCGCTTTTGCATGTCCTCAATCAGGTTCAGTTCCTTGCTTTGGGCCGCAAAGCGGTTTTTAATGACCGAAAGGTTGTCGTACAAGGGCAGCATGTAGGGCCCGATTTTCTCCTTGGCGTCACCCGGTAAAAAGCCGATGTCGCGGTTCGAAAGCGGAACAATGGGGCGCGCCAGTAAAATCTGCTTGTAGAGCTTGGTCTGCTGCAGGGCAGCAGCCAGGGCCAGCAGGGTTTTTCCGGTGCCTGCTTTCCCGGAGAGGGATACCAGCTTGATGTCGGGGTTCAGCAGGGCATGCAGCGAAAAGGTCTGCTCGGCATTGCGCGGCTCAATGCCAAAGGCCGAATGTTTTTCTACCCGCCGAATCATCTGACTGAAGGGATCCACCCAGACCAGTACGCTTTGGTTGTTGTTGCGTAAAATAAAGTATTGGTTGGCCGGGGTATGGGCTTCGTCCATCGGGAAATCTTTGCGGGCAATGGAACCACTTTGGTAAAGCTGTTCAATCACAGCTGCATCAAAATCGTCGAAAGCTTCTACCCCTTTGTACAAAATCTCTATGTCCTTAACCTTGTCGGTTTCATAGTCCTCCGTCTTTAATCCCAGCGACTTGGCCTTCATGCGCAGGTTGATGTCCTTGGAAATAAGGGCTACCGTACGTTCTTTAAATTGTTCGCTGACGTGCAGGGCAATGGCCAGAATACGGTGGTCGGGGGTGCGCTCACTAAAAGATTCTTCCATAACCTGGGGAAAGGGCTTGCCGGTAGCAATGAACAGGCGCCCCAAATCCTTGCCCAGGGGCACGCCCTCGCTGAAGAGTTGCTCTCCGGCCAGTTTGTCCATCTGGCGTACAAACTCCCGGGCCTGAAAGTTGATTTGCTCGTTGCCCTTCTTGAACTTGTCGAGCTCTTCGAGCACGGTGATGGGCAGCACCACGTCGTTGTCCTGAAAATTGTACAGGCACTTGTGGTCGTGCAGGAGCACGTTGGTGTCGAGAATGAAAATCTTGGCTGGTTTTTTCTTTTTGGCTGTCATAAATGTAGGTTTTTAGGAGCGGATTTGATTTCCGCTCTTTTTCTTCTTTAAATATACCAATTATCGTGCAGATTTCTCACTTTTGCAGCGCGAAGCTTTGAAGAACAGAAATTATGCACAGCATGACCACTTATACCGAGGCCTTAGACTTTCTGATGACCCGTCTGCCCATGTATCAGCGCAGTGGGGCCATGGCCTATAAGAACAATCTGGACAACAGTCTGGCCCTCGATGCCCACATGGGGCATCCCCATCGTAAGTTTAAAATCATCCATGTTGC
>DUOK01000237.1 GCA_012838865.1 Bacteroidales bacterium
AAAGTGGTCGATGGACGAAATTGAACGGGAACGAAGAGCCGGTTATGCCTGGTACACAGATAAGCCTGCCGCGGTGCTGAAACGTTACCCGGAATGGAGAAAAAAAGTGGGGCTTTAACCCCACTTTTTAATTTCCCGTTGTGTGCAACTCCTGATTTTCTACAATAAAGGTATCGCCGATCCGGTTTTGGGCCAGGTGCAGCATGGCCCGTGCCACCTGGGCGGCTTTTATGGGGCGGTATTTTTTAAGGGGGCCAACCAGTAAAAAACGCAGGGGCTGCATCAGCCATTCGCCCAGTTTTTCACCCAGTCGAAACTCGCTGCGTGTCCCCAGTAAAAGAGCGGGACGCACGATGCTCAGGTTTTGCAGACCGCAGGTTTTCAGTACCTGTTCCATTTGTCCCTTAGTCCGCAGGTAAAAGTTGCGGGCTTTGGGTTGGGCACCAATGGAGCTGACCACCACAAAGTGAGCCGTTCCCGTTTGAGCCGCCCAGCGGGCCAGATTCACCACTGCCTCAAAATCTACCGCCCTGAACTTTTCCTGTGAGCCGGCTTTTTTAATGGTGGTGCCCAGGGTGCAGAACACTTCGGTGGCTCCCTCTTTCGGAAAGGCACTGAAGTCACTGAAATCGCAGGCAATAAACTTCACCCTGTCGTCTTTTACTTCGGGCGCCCGTCGTCCCGGCACCCAAATGGTGTGGTAGGTATCGTTCTGCAACAAGAGTTGCAACAGTTGATTGCCCACCAGACCGGTAGCACCGGCAAGCAAGGCGCTTTTTTTGTCCTTGGCCATAGTTGAGTGTTTTAAAATTCTTTGTCTCGTGCTTTTCAGCGCTTACGCTGAAAAAAGGTCTTGACCAGCCGGATGCAGTCGCCCGACAAGATGCCTGTGACGACTTCTGTTTTGGGGTGCAGGGGAGAGGGGCTGTGGCGACTGAAGCCGCGGCGCTCGTCGGGCGCCCCAATAACAATGCGGCCGATTTGTGCCCAGTTGAGGGCGCCGGCGCACATGGTGCAGGGTTCCATCGTTACATAAAGGGTGCAGTTGTTGAGGTACTTTCCGCCCAGGGTTTCCGCGGCAGAGGTGATGGCCAGCATTTCGGCGTGGGCCGTTACATCGCCCAGGGTCTCGGTCAGGTTGTGGGCCCTGGCAATGATGCGGCCCCGATTGACCACCAGGGCACCCACCGGCACCTCGTCCTTGTCGAAGGCGGTCTGTGCTTCTTTAAGCGCCTGTTTCATAAAGTACTCGTCGCTGAAATCGATGGGACTCATAGGGGTGTGCTGCGTTTTATATTGGATGAAACTCTTGACGTAATTCGTATGCTTTCTTTGTTTTTCTTCCTATTTTCGCAAAGATTTTTCAATAATAGGGAAAGCATTTGTTATAGACAATTTTGCCGACCCTTCTTTCGCTTTAAAAATACAAGACGATGTACAGAACGCATACCTGTGGTGAGTTAAGAATTTCGGACGTAGGCGCCAAAGTAACCCTGAGCGGTTGGGTGCAGCGCGTCCGCGATTTGGGCGGCATGACTTTTATTGATTTGCGCGACCGTTATGGCATAACGCAATTGGCTATTGATACCGAGAAACAAGCGGAATTGGGCAGGCAGGCCCGTGAGTTGGGACGTGAGTTTGTGATTCAGGTGGTGGGCGGAGTGGCCGAGCGCAGCAGTAAAAACAGCAAAATTCCCACAGGAGATATCGAGTTGATTCTGGAGCAGTTGACGGTGCTGAACAAGTCGGCCCTGCCTCCTTTTACCATTGAGGACGAGACCGATGGCGGAGAAGAACTGCGCATGAAATACCGCTATCTGGATTTGCGACGGAATCCGGTGCGCCGCAACCTGGAGTTGCGCCACCAGATGGGCATCGAAATAAGAAATTACCTCAACGACAAGGGCTTTTTGGATGTGGAAACCCCGGTCTTGATAAAATCGACCCCGGAAGGGGCACGCGACTTTGTGGTGCCTTCGCGGGTGCATCCCGGACAGTTTTATGCCTTGCCGCAGTCGCCCCAGGTCTTTAAGCAGCTTTTGATGGTGGCCGGGTACGACCGTTATTTTCAAATCGTAAAGTGTTTCAGGGATGAAGATTTGCGGGCCGACCGTCAGCCGGAGTTTACGCAGATTGATTGTGAAATGGCCTTTGTGGAGCGGGAGGACATTCTGACGACTTTTGAGGGACTCACCAAGCATTTGTTTAAGGTGATTCGCGGGGTGGACATGCAGGAGGCCTTTCCGCGCATGAGCTATGCCGATGCCATTCGTCTTTATGGGTCGGACAAGCCGGATGTTCGTTTTGGGATGACTTTTAAGGTGCTGACCGACTTGGTTCAGAACAAGGGTTTTAAGGTCTTTGATGAGGCGGAATACGTTGGTGGTATTTGTGCAGAGGGACAGGCAGAGTACTCGCGTAAGGATTTGGACAAGCTGACCGACTTTGTTAAGCGTCCGCAAGTCGGCGCGCAGGGCTTGGTGTATGTGAAATACAATGCCGACGGGACTTTTAAATCGTCGGTGGATAAGTTTTACGATGCTGCTCAGTTGCAGTTGTGGGCCGAACGCATGGGTGCCAAGCCGGGCGATTTGATGTTGGTGCTGGCCGGTGGCGAGTCGAAGACTTTGAACGCCCTCAGCGAGCTGCGCCTGGAGATGGGTTCACGGATGGGCTTGCGCGATAAGAATGTTTTTGCCCCCCTTTGGGTGGTCGATTTTCCGCTGTTGGAGTGGGACGAGGACAGTCGTCGCTTTTACGCCATGCACCACCCCTTTACCTCGCCGGTTAAGGCCGATATGGATTTGCTGAACAGCGATCCGGGTAAGGTGCGGGCCGATGCCTACGACTTGGTAATTAACGGTGTGGAACTGGGTGGAGGCTCCATTCGTATCCACAACGATCAGTTGCAAAAGAAGATGTTTGAGGTGCTGGGTTTCAGTGATGCCGATGCCCAGGCGCAGTTTGGCTTCTTGATGTCGGCCTTTCAGTACGGGGCACCTCCACACGGCGGCATCGCCTTTGGCTTTGATCGCTGGGCTTCTTTGATGGCGGGACTGGATTCCATTCGTGATGTGATTGCCTTTCCTAAGAATAATGCGGCACGCGATGTGATGATCGATTCCCCTTCGCCCATTCATTTGGAGCAGCTCGAAGAACTGGCGCTTAAACTGGATGTACGTAAAGAAAAATAAGACAGCACTTGAGTGTGGATAAAAAAAATGCGGCCCCGGGGCCGCGTTTTTTGTTTTTAACCTAGGTTGTTTGGTCCTATTGGTAGGAGAGCTGGTTGACCAGCGGATTGGCATACATTTCCATCAGCGTGGAAAAGATGAAATCGCGATCGCAGTCGGGAATCCGACCGATGTGCTCCTCAATATAGGCCAAAAAGTCCTTTTTGTCCTCCTCGGAATACTCCCCGGTATAATCCTTGCTTTGGCGCAGGAGGTCCCAGGCGATGTAGTTGGAGGGCCACAACTTATAGTTCTGGTGCACGTGTTTGTCCACAATCTCGGCAAGGGTCGAAAACTGATCGTTTTTTACCGTAAGGGCCTCGATGGGATTCAGCTCCTGCTCAAGGGGTTGACCAAAAGCAATGTGCACCCTGCCCTTTCTGCCACGCAGTCCCGTTGCCATATGCATCAGGTCATCGTCCTTGGTCTTTTGATAGTCGGGCTGGTCGCGTTTCATCTGAAACTCCCGGGCTTTGAGGTAATCGCAGGGGTCCAGTTCATAGGAAATGGAAACCGGAACCAGTTTGAGCTCCTTGAAGTTGTTGGTGATGCTGTCCTGCCCGCTGATGTTGAGCATTTTCAGGAGACTGATTTGCGTGCGGTCGTTGCCGTCTTTGGAGCGTCCTTCGCGTTGCGCAATCCATACGCTGTGCTTTTTGTGCGTTAGGGTGTGTCTGATGTAATTCGACAGTTGTCTGGAACTCTCCATCATTTGCTTCAAGGGGAGATTGCGCTTGACAATGAAGGTGCGATTGAGCTTTACCAAATCGGTGATCCAGGGGAAAATCAGTAAGTTGTCGCCGATGGCAATTTCGGTGGTGTTAAAGCCATTTTCAAAGAGCAGTACATTTAAAATCGCCGGATCCAACACAATGTCTCGGTGGTTGGAAAGGAACAGGTAAGCCTCGTTGGGATTGAGCTTATCGAGTCCTTCTACACTGACCCCATTGGTGGTGTTTTGGATCACCTGTTTGACGTAGGCTGAAATGACTTCTTCCTGAAATTGGCGGATGGAGGTCATGTCCATCAATCGCTCCATAAATTGGGTGGGAGGTACTTGGGGGTACAGAAATCCGAGTAGTCTTAGAAATGCGGCTTCGCCCTTAAGACGCGAGAAAACTGTTTGAATCTCATGGTCCTCGTAGGGACGGATGGACTCAAAATCCATAGCTTGTGCTTGTACCATTATGTTTTTTGATGGTTTGCTGCAAAATTACGTTAAACTATTAAGTTATGGAAATTTTGCCGGTTTTATCCGGCTTGTTCCGCACCCTCTTGCAGCAGGTCCCAGTATTCGATGGCGCGACGGGTATGGGGTATTACAATGGTTCCGCCAACGATGTTGGCTACAGAAAAAATCTCCAGCATTTCAGGCGTGCTCACTTTTTGCTCGAAGCATTTTTCGAGGTGGTATTTGATGCAGTCGTCGCAGCGCAGCACCATGGAAGCTACCAGGCCCAACATCTCTTTGGTACGCGAATTCAGTGCTCCATCGGCATAGGTGTTGGTATCGAGGTTAAACAGTCGTTTGATGACCAGGTTGTCGGCACTCAGCAGGCGCTCATTCATTTTGGCGCGGTAATCCCGGAATTCTTCTAAGGCGTTTGGCATTTGATGTTTGTTTTAATACTAAATTAGAGGGCGAAGTTAGTGCTTTCATAACTTTTTTTCAGCTTGGTCGTAAAAATTGAGAAAAACTTAATCTCTTAGCCATGAAACGAATTTTAGTGCCCGTAGATTTTTCCGAAGATTCCGTGTTTGCCGTGGATGTAGCTGTCCAGGTGGCCAATGCTTTTAATGCCAAATTGCGCCTGATGCACGTGCGTACTGGGAAACGGTATCACCCCGAATTTGCCAAGGACAATCCGCATTTTGTTATCGACAACAAGGACACGGCCTATGCTGAGTTTCTGACTAAAAGGGCAAAGCTGGCTTATCAGGTCGATCAGGGCCAGGTGGATTTCAAGTTTCGTGAAGGCAACGTGGTTCGGGAGATTAGGAACCAGGCACATTACGACGATTCCCTGCTTATTGTGATTGGTACGCATGGGGTTTCGGGCTTTGAAGACCGCTGGGTGGGCAGTAATGCCTATCGACTGGTGTCTAACGCGCCCTGTCCTGTGCTGGCTGTTCGTAAGCAAATGCAAATAGGTGCGGAACCTAAGATTTTGTTGCCCATCGATACCAAAAAAGTGAGTCGTAAGATTGTCCCCACGGTGGCTGGTTTTGCCAAAGTGATGAAGGCATCGCTGCTGGTGGCCGGCATCACCAAGCGCTCGCGCTGGGCCTTGCCCGGCAGGGTAGCAGCCTACGTAATGCAGGTGGAGCGCTTTCTTAAGAAACGGGCCTTTTTGCCGTATGAAGCCGTTATGGTGGATGGCTCCGATGGACCCCAGGAGTTGCTCGACTACGCGCATCAAAGTAAGGCTACAGTAATTGCGCTGCCGGTACGTCGTACCATAAACCCTTTTGAAAGCATCTTTTATCCCTTTGCCAATGAGTTGCTGAACCGTTCGGATTTGCCCATTCTTGTGGTTCCGGAAGCAGAGTAGTATTTGTCCCCTGCTTGTGTTTTATCCGCTTAAATTACTTATTTTTGCAGTTCAAACAATACCCTTAGGGATTAAAACACCGGCAGATGGGAAAGCTTATTATTGTAATACTTTGGGTCTTTGGCAGTCTGAGTTTGGTGGCGCAGAACGATGTTTTTGAGCGTGTTCAGTCCCGCAGCACCGGCGAGGGACAGGTCAGCATTCGCCAATCGCCCGGCGTGGAACGCATGATGAAGGATTACCTGCAGAGCAATCGCAGCGCTTCAGGGGTCGAGGGCTATCGCATCCAACTCTACTCAGGCACTGGCAACAATTCCAAGCAGGAGGCCCAGGAAGTCCGGAGCAAACTACTGGGTTTGTTCCCCGAAGAGAATGTTTTTGTGGAGTACAACGCGCCTTTTATGCGGGTGCGTGTGGGGAGTTTCAGGCACAAGCACGAGGCTTTGCCCCTGTTGCGGAAGTTGAAAAGCAGTTTTCCGTCCTGTTACATTGTACGGGACGCATCCATACCACTTAGAGAATTTTAGCCCCGGGCCCGTCTCCATCAGAGATGGGCTTTTTTGGCTATAACAGGTTCAGTCGGTAAATAATCAATGGTTTAGTGCAGAAGAATTATGAGTGAACAGTTGAAGCATGAGTGCGGCATTGTATTGATCCGCTTGTTGAAGCCTCTGGAGTATTATCAGGAAAAATATGGAACCTGGCGCTACGGACTCAACAAACTGTATTTGTTGATGGAGAAGCAGCACAATCGGGGACAGGATGGTGCCGGAGTGGCTAATTTGAAGATTGACCAGCCTTCGGGGAAAAAGTATTTTTTCAGGGAGCGGTCCAATTTGACCAACCCGATACAGGACGTATTCAAGCGCATATTTAAGCACTTTGCCTACGACGACGATCATCATCCCGAATTGTTTCAGAATCCTGCCTGGGCCAAGGAGAATATGCCCTTTGCCGGAGAGTTGTACCTGGGGCATTTGCGTTATGGGACCTTTGGTAACGACGCTCTGGATTACGTTCATCCTGTGATGCGCGAGAACAATTGGCGCTCACGCAATCTGGTGCTGGCAGGAAATTTTAACCTGACCAATACCGATGAAATTTATAATGCCCTTGTGGAGCTGGGACAGCATCCCAAGGATTATTCCGATACGGTCTCCATTTTGGAGAATGTAGGGCATTTTTTAGATGAGGAGAATCAGTTGTTGTTCCGGCAATTTAAGAATGAAGGTTACAGCAACCGGGAGATCTCGGCACTGATCGAAAAGAGTCTGGATGTCCGTAAAATCCTGGAACGTTCGAGTCGCCGCTGGGATGGGGGCTATGTGATTGGGGGACTTTTTGGGCATGGCGATGCCTTTGTTATGCGTGATCCCAACGGGATCCGCCCCGCTTCCTACTATATGGACGACGAAATCGTGGTGGTGGC
>DUOK01000238.1 GCA_012838865.1 Bacteroidales bacterium
ACAACAATCTGCGCCTCGAATTTGGTCTCATCAGCACCGCCCAGTTCAAAGTCGCCGAGAACTTCTGGAGCCGCCGCTACATCTACAAGGCCTTTCAGGACGAGTACAAATTTGGCCCCAGCGCCGACATCGGCTTAAAAGCCGTATATACCACAGGAGTTTTCGAATTTGATGCCGGCATTTTCAACGGCGAGGGATACTCATCGCTCCAAAACGACAACACCTTTAAAGTGGCGGGCGGAGCCACCGCAAAGCCGCTGGAAGGCCTCACCCTGCGCCTCTATGGCGACCATGCCTCCAAAAGCATCGATCAGAGTACCATCAGCTTTTTTGCGGGACAAAAAATGGGCCCCTTTGCGCTTGGTGCCGAGTACAACTACCAATTTAACCGCAACTTTGAAGAGGAACACGACCGCTTCGGATATTCCCTGGTGGGCGGCTATACGCTGACCGAAAAATGGAACTTCTTTGGGCGGTACGACTACCTCGACTCCAATATTCCTGAAGGAGAAAACCTGCCCTGGGCGCTCGCCGACGACGGCTCCGCCCTCATAGGCGGAGTCGAATTTAAAGCAAGTAAAGGCATACGCTTCGCCCTCAACTATCAGGACTGGTACCCCGCGGCCCAAAACAGCGCCAACGAGTCCTCCCTGCACCTCAACATCGAAGTGCGCTTTTAAACACCCTTTACCGGAACCAACATCAAGCAAACCACACCACCATGAAAAAATCCTTCCTCCTCCTACTGATACTGACCCTCAGCTACAGCTCCTGCCGCAAAAGCGATTACGTGCTGAGCGACCAGCACACCCTCATCACCGATAAAGGCAGTGGTACCGGCACCACCACATGGACCGCCGACAAAAACTACCTCCTCAACGGCAAAGTGTACGTCAACGACGGGCAGACCCTCACCATTGAACCCGGCACCGTAATACGTGCAAAAACCGGACAAGGCGAAAAAGCCAGTGCCCTCATCGTAGCCCGCGGTGGCAAAATCATCGCCAACGGCACCGCCCAAAAGCCCATCATCTTTACCGTCGAAGGCGACGACCTGCAAGGCTCCGTACCCATTGAATCCAACGGACTTTGGGGAGGAGTCATCATCCTTGGAAACGCCCCTGTTAACAGCGATAAAAGCGAAAACCACATCGAAGGCATAAACCCCGCCAAAAATGAACGGGTCATCTACGGAGGCAGCGACCCCAACGACAACTCCGGCATACTGCGCTACGTATCCATTCGCCACGGCGGCACCCTGCTCAGTCCCGGCAACGAAATCAACGGACTCACCCTCGGAGGTGTCGGCAGAGGAACCACCCTCGAATACATCGAAGTCATCTCCAACCGCGACGACGGCTTTGAATTTTTCGGCGGCACCGTAAACGCCAGATACCTCGTCTCCGCCTACAACGGCGACGACGCCTTCGACTTTGACCTGGGCCACAACGGCAACCTGCAATTTCTGGTAGGCATCCAGGGACCCAAGGCCGAAGAAGACGTCAACGACCCCGCCCTGCTCCTCGAACTCAGCGACCGCGAAGGTTCCCCCAAAACCCGTCCCCTCATCGCCAACGGCACCTTCATCGGAAAGGGAGCCACAGCCAACAAAGCCATGCTCCGCTTCGACAAAAGCGCCTCCGGCCAAATCATCAACTCCATCTTCATGGACTCCTCCTACGGCCTTCAGGTCGAGTACACCGGCAAGCCCAACGACAGCTACCAACTATTCACCAACAAGCACCTGCAATTCACCAACAACATCTTTCACCAGGTAGCCAACAACTCCTCCTTGCAAGTCTTCAGCATCTTCACCACCACCAACCACGACATAAGCGACGAAGACGCCCTTCTAAAAGCCCATTTTTCCGAAGGGCAAAACAGCATCCTCGATCCAGGCCTCAGCACCAAAATACCCTACCAACTCCAACCCACCACCAGCGATTTTGGCCCCCTCGCCCCACTTCCCGACAACCCCCACTTCCAAAACGCACCCTACAAAGGCGCCCTTCCCCCTCTTCCCGACAGCCCCGACCACAACTGGCTCCAGGGTTGGACCCTCCTCTCCACCCACCTCAACCCATAGCCATAGGGCATGAATGCCCTATGGCCGCGGACTTCAGTCCTGGGACCTGCGCAAAGCGCCTGACCACTTACTCCCAATCATAGGCGGCACAGCCGCCGCGTGGACTTCAGTCCACTTACCAGAACAGGCGGCTCCGCCGCCTGACCACTTACTCCCAATCATAACCCAGGGTTTCAACCCTGGGAGGCCTCGTGCGTCGGAGGACTTCAGTCCTGGGGCCTGGGCCGGCCCTCGCGATACCCGACAGTCCTGCCACCTGCCCTGACCCTGAGGAACCTGCCACCTGCGGCGGCCCCCACCACCCACGAGTCCCTCATCCCCCCACAAAAAAAGGAGCCTCCCGGCTCCTTTTTCTCTACAGTACACACTACTGCTATCTTGTAATCAAATTGATATCATTCAGCAACTTATCCCGGTACGACTTTCCAATCGGAATCACCTTATTCCCATTATCCGTCTTAATAATCACCGAATTATCTTCAATCGCTTTAATCTTACCAAAATTCACAATGTACGAACGATGAATCCGCATAAAACGATCCGAAGGCATCCGATCTGCAATCGACTTCATCGTAAAGTGAATCGTATATTTCTCCTTAAAAGTATTCAGCACCACATAATTTTCCAGTGCCTCAATCCACAAAATATCGTCGTACTTCACCCGAACCAGTGAAGAATTGTTCTTAATAAAAATCTCGGTACTTTGCTTTACAGGATTCTCCTTCTTCTCGAAACGCTCCTTTGCACGAGTTACCGCTTTCAAAAACCGACCATAATGAACCGGTTTCAGCAAATAATCCGTCACATCGTACTCATACGACTCCAAAGCGTACTTCTCCTGCGACGAATAAATAACTACCTGAGGAATAACATTTAAAGCCTTCAGAAATTCAATCCCCGACATTTCAGGCATCTCAATATCCAAAAAAATAAGATGCACCGGCTCACCGGAATTGTTGTTCAACATATTTACGGCTTCAACAGCACTCGAAAACGAGCCCATTAGTCGCAAACCATCTGTCCGCTGTACAAATTCCTCTACAATCTTAATAGACAGTTTATCGTCATCAACAATAATACAATTCATAGAGTCAGATTTTGGTCAAAAATACAAAATTAAACCATTAATAACGGCCCAAATTACCGATTTTTTCCCGAGTATTTCCTACCATGCCCCTCTACCTCTCCAGCACCAAGGCGCACAGCTGCCATGTGGACTTCAGTCCACCTTCCAAAACAGGCGCAAAGCGCCTGACCACTTATTCCCAATCAAGGCAGCACAGCTGCCGCGTGGACTTCAGTCCACTTTCAAGAACAAGCGCAAAGCGCTTGACCTATCCCTCCCAATAATAACCCGCCGGCACACAAGCCTCCCAGGACTGAAGTCCTGGGCCATGATTGGGAAAAAGGAGTGTGCCCCAACAGGGGCACGAACAGAAAAGGGGACTGAAGTCCCCATCGAGGCTCTGCCTCGATAGCTCTGATCATAGACCTCATCTTCTTTGACAAGCTATGGGGCACAGGTGCCACATAGCCGCGGACTTCAGTCCGCTTACATAAACAAGCGCAAAGCGCTTGACCTATCCCTCCCAACAAAGGCAGCTCAGCTGCCGCGTGGACTTTAGTCCACTTTAAAGAACAAGCGCAAAGCGCTTGACCTATCCCTCCCAATAATAACCCAGGGTTTCAACCCTGGGATTTGGAGTGGGCCACCAGGACCACCAGGAGTGGGCCACCAGGACCACCAGGGGGGGCCACCAGGACCACCAGGGGTGGACCACCAGGGCCACCACAGGGCACCACCCCACTGGCCCCACTGGCCCCACTGGCCACGCCGCCCCTACTCCCCGTAACTATAAGTCAGCACCTCCTCAAAGTCACTGTAGCCATCGGGACTCTTGGCACGCAGTACAAAGGGTACCTCATCGCTGTCGTCCACCCTCAAATCTTCCAGCAAAAACGAAACACTACCATTCAAGCGGTAATTCACCGGATCGTTGTTTCGGTTGTGCCGCACTTCCAAAACAGGCAGACCGTCCTCATTTATAGGCGCATCCACATCCTGGGCCAAGGTAATGAAGTGAATCTTCTGACCGCCGCCATAACTGAACAACACCGTCAGGTAATCGCCACTGATCCAATAATCGTTAATGGTCAAAGGATCATGGCCAATGCTGTCGGTCGTCTCCGGCGTCAGCTGAAAAATCCCCTTCGTCAACATTTCCGAGAGGTCGTTCACCTTCACCAAATGGTCAATATCTCCCTCTCCATCCCCCAGTATGGTAAAATTCACCCACACACGCTGACCGTTAAACACCTCAAAACGGGGTACATTAGAAGCCGACGGAAACAAACGTTTTCCACCATCCGTCTCCAGAACATAAGGACTCACGCCCACCGTCTTCACCGTAGCGGTCGTAACCCAATAATCGCCCAGAGAGTAGCCCTCATCATCGTCACAGGCAGCAAAAACCAAAGGCAAAGCCAGCAACAAAAACCACAACTTTTTCATATTCGTACTGTTTTAATGGTTATACATCTGAAAACTCACATACGAAAGATGCACAACAACACGCCGGGTTGCTTCTCAGCCGGACGGAAATTATCGCCTTTGTGGCCCGAAAATTGCGTAGCTTTTACTTATTTTAGCAGTTTAAGATAAAAGGAAAAACCGATGCTGTATAAGTCCCTCCATACCATAGTAAGACTATTCACCCTTTTCATTTTACTCACCTCAGGCGCTTCACCTGCACGAGCAGGTGATGCGACACTGCCTGAGTGGGACTTTCACTTTCCTATGGACCTGCCCACCTTTGTCAGCGGCAGCTTCGGCGAATTGCGCGCCAACCACTTCCATTCCGGCGTCGATTTCACCACCGGAGGAAAAACGGGACTGCCCCTCTATGCCATCGATGAGGGCTACGTTGCCCGCATCGGCGTAT
>DUOK01000239.1 GCA_012838865.1 Bacteroidales bacterium
GTGGGACGAATCACCTGTTCCACAATAAGCCCCTCGCTTTTGGCCATCTCGTAATCAGCCGGCGTAGCACTGATGTATATGGCGCGCTGCGCCAGAGTCTCAAACTCCTCAAATTTAAGAGGCCGGTTGTCCAAAGCCGAAGGCAACCTAAAACCGTACTCCACCAGATTCTGCTTGCGACTGAAATCGCCCCCGTACATGGCCCTGATTTGGGGAATGGTAACGTGACTCTCATCAATCACCGCCATAAAATCATCGGGGAAATAATCCAGCAAACAGAAGGGACGCGTCCCCGGGAGGCGACCGTCGAAGTAACGACTGTAATTCTCAATACCGGGACAGTGGCCCAACTCCCTTATCATCTCCAGGTCATAATTCACCCGCTCCTCGAGCCGTTTTGCTTCCAGGCTCTTGCCTTCAGCGCGCATCCATTCCAAATGCAACACCAAGTCATCTTGAATGTGATGAATGGCCTCATGGATGCGTTCCTTCGTCGTCACAAAAATATTGGCAGGATAAATCAACAGCTCCTCAAAAATTTCCAGGCGAATGTTGTTTACCGGATCAAAAGTCTCGATCCGCTCCACCTCGTCGCCCCAAAAAATGATGCGACAGGCGTGGTCGGCATAAGCCAGATAAACATCCACCGTATCGCCCTTCACCCGAAAATGCCCACGGTTGAACTCTACCTCATTGCGTGAGTACAAACTGTCCACCAGCTTGCGTAAAAACTGATTGCGTCCCAGGGGCTCACCCACCTTCACCTTAATAACATTGGAATGGAAATCCTCGGGATTGCCAATACCATACAAACAGGAAACGGAAGAGACGACAATGACATCGCGCCTGCCCGACAACAAGGCCGAAGTGGCGCTCAGGCGCAACTTCTCAATTTCATCGTTGATGGCCAGATCCTTCTCAATATAGGTATCGGTAACCGGCAAATAGGCTTCCGGCTGATAATAATCGTAATACGACACAAAATATTCCACCGCGTTGTTTGGGAAAAACTGACGAAATTCACCGTACAATTGAGCAGCAAGGGTCTTGTTGTGACTCAGCACCAGTACCGGGCGGTCGAGCTGCGCAATGACGTTGGCCACCGTAAAGGTCTTTCCCGAACCCGTTACGCCCAGTAGGGTCTGAAAATTACTGCCCGCATGAAAACCTTCCACCAACTGTCGGATGGCTTCGGGTTGATCGCCCGTAGGCTGAAAATCTGAAACCAATTCAAAAGCCATAAGCCGATTGTTTTAATAATGCATCTGCATCCAGACTTCCCCGGAACACAAAACGAGCAGGCCCCTCCAACCAAATATCGCTATACCTGCCTTTATCCGGAGAAACAAAACTGACCTGCAGCTCTCCTCCCTTTACAGCCACCCGGTAGGCAGCGGTTTCTCCATGAAGAAAATGGTCGCTCAACACAGCAGCCACACAACCCGTGCCACACGACCAGGTTTCCTCTTCCACCCCACGTTCGTAGGTACGTACCTGCAGAAACCCAGGCGCTTTTCGTCCCACAAAATTAACGTTACAGCCGCCCTTTCCATACGCAGGATCATTCCTTAAAGCACGTCCCAGCCCAGGCACATCCACCTGCTCGGCTTGTGCACAGAAACGAACCAAATGCGGTGATCCGGTATTGAGGAAACAATCCCCCTCCATCTCTTTAATCTCCTTCACATCCACCATTTTCAGTCGAATGGCACCCGGCACATACACCGCCTCGTGCAAACCATCGATGGCCTCAAAGGAAAAAGGCTTACCGGCATCCACCAAGCCCAAATCAAAGGCAAATGCAACCATACAACGCCCGCCATTGCCACACATGCTGCTCTCGCGACCATCGCTGTTGAAGTAGCGCATCGAAAACAGCTGCTTATTCGAAGCTTCCAGCAACATAAGGCCGTCTGCCCCCACCCCAAAGCGACGGTGGCAAAGTGCCCGTATCAGCGCCTCATCGTCAGCGGGGAAGCTCCCCTCCCGATTGTCGAGTAAGACAAAATCATTCCCAGTCCCCTGGTACTTGAAAAAAAACAGCTCTTGCTTCATATTTTTGGTCTCCTGTAAGATGGATAACTACAAAGATAAGGAAGCCTAAGCTAAACAAGAAACAACAGCAAACCAGTATAAAAATTATTGTTTGTGTATAAATCGACTGTTTTGGTCAAACAAATCCCGCCAAAGCCAAAAAAAAAGTGATCTTTGAATTGACAAGTGAACATGGCCATACTATCTTCACACAAACAAATAAGGCCCCCTGTTATTTTCTTTTCGGTTTTGGTTAAGGGTTAGGGTTTCCGGAAAGAACTGCAGGGGGCTTTTTTGTGCCCTAAACAAATCGCACCAGCTGCTTGTTTCTTTGTCGGCTGGTCTAAAGCGGACCAACAATCCCCGTTAAATACTGTTAAACGACGCAGCAAGGCATACAATTTGATTGCTTGTCATACAAACCATTAAACGAATTGTTATGAACGCAAAACAACTCTTCAGCACCTTTGCCATTGCCATAATAAGTGCTTTTGTGGGCGTAATGACCTATTCACTGGTCAAACAGCCCGAAGTTAAAACCGTGCAAGTTCCCGTGCAGGTCGAACATGCCGCGCAATATGCCTCTTTACCTGTTGCGCCGCAGGGCGGCTATCCCGATCTGACCTTTTCGGCCGAAAAGTCGGTGCACGCAGTGGTTCACGTAACCACCAAAGCCAAAAGTTCGGCCTCGAATCAAATGATGCCCAACCATCCACTCTTTGAATTCTTTTTTGGTCCGCGCGGATTTTATCAGGAACCCCAACAGCAACAGCCCGTAATGGGGTCCGGATCCGGAGTGATTCTATCCAGCGATGGCTTTATCGTAACCAACAACCACGTTATTGACAAAGCCGATGAAATTGAAGTAACTTTGAACGATAAGCGGACTTTTAAGGCAGTTAAGGTAGGCGCCGATCCCACCACCGACATTGCCCTGCTAAAGATAGACGCCTCCGACCTTCCCTACCTGCGTTACGGAAACTCTGACGAGCTGCGCATCGGAGAATGGGTATTGGCAGTAGGTAACCCCTTTAACCTCAACTCCACTGTTACCGCAGGTATTGTCAGTGCCAAATCGAGGAGCATTCAAATATTGGGACAAATGAGTATCGAAGCCTTTATACAGACCGATGCAGCAGTCAACCCCGGCAACAGCGGTGGTGCTCTGGTTAATACACGGGGCGAACTGGTGGGCATCAACACCGCCATTGCTTCACGTACGGGGTCTTTCAGTGGCTATTCCTTCGCCGTTCCGGTAAGTATTGTGGAGAAGGTAGTCAACGACCTGATGGAGTTTGGAGAAGTTCAAAGAGGCCTGATCGGGGTCAACATAAGGGAAATGGACAACGAGCTGGCTGCCGAATTGAAAATGGACCGCGCCAGAGGGGTTTATGTCGCTGAAGTGATTGAAGGTGGCGGAGCAGCCGCTGCCGGCATACGTGCCCGCGACGTCATCACCTCCATCAACGGCGAAGCAGTAAATACCGTTCCCCAGCTCCAGGAAAGAGTCAGTCGCTTCCGTCCCGGTGACAACTTACAAGTTGAAGTAATCCGTGATGGAAAAAGAAAACCTTTTACAGTCACTTTACGTAACATTCACGGCAGTACAGACGTAGTAGTCACTTCAGCCAAGATGGCTGCACTGGGTGCTGGCTTTGAGCGACTGAGCGACAGCGAAAAGCAACGATTAAGAATAAGAAACGGCCTTAAAGTAAGCAGCGTCGGAAGTGGAAAATTCCGTGAGGCCGGGATCAAGGAAGGCTACATCATCACGCAGGCCAACCGGGTACCAATAAATAGTGAAGAAGATCTTAAAAAAGTAGTAGAAGTACTCAACGAAGGACTTTTCCTAACGGGAATATATCCGAACGGCCAGGTGGCGTACTATGCCATCAACCTTCAGGATTGATTAAAGAACCTTAACAGGCGGGTATCGATATTGCTTTACTGAATAAAATGTAGTAATTTTGCGCCGTATTTTGGAGGAAACATGAGACAACTAAAAATAACAAAATCCATCACCAATCGCGAAAGCGCCTCTTTGGATAAGTATCTTCAGGAAATTGGTCGTGAAGAACTGATATCCGTAGAGGAAGAAGTGGAATTGGCGCAACGGATTAAGAAAGGCGACCAGGCTGCTCTTGAGAAGTTGACCAAGGCCAACCTGCGATTCGTGGTGTCTGTTGCAAAGCAATATCAAAACCAGGGACTCAGTCTGCCCGACCTCATCAACGAGGGCAACCTGGGTCTGATTAAAGCCGCCGAAAAGTTCGATGAAACACGTGGTTTCAAGTTCATTTCCTATGCGGTTTGGTGGATTCGTCAATCCATACTGCAGGCCCTGGCCGAACAGTCGCGTATTGTCCGTCTGCCTTTGAACCAGGTAGGCTCACTCAATAAAATCAACAAGGCCTACTCCAAGTTTGAGCAGGAGCATGAGCGCAAACCTTCACCTGAAGAACTGGCAGACCAGCTGGAGCTGCCTGCCGACAAAGTGGCAGACACGCTGCGTGTGGCCGGAAGGCACATCTCAGTAGATGCACCCTTTGTTGAAGGAGAAGACAACAGTCTGCTGGACGTGCTGGTTAACAGCGATTCGCCCAATGCGGATAAGACGCTGATTAACGAGTCACTGGCTCGTGAAATAGAGCGCGCTTTGGCTACCCTGACTGAGCGGGAAAGCGACATCATCAAGCTCTTTTTCGGAATTGGTTGTCAGGAAATGACTTTGGAGGAAATTGGAGAGCGCTTTGGTCTGACCCGTGAGCGGGTGCGTCAAATCAAGGAAAAGGCCATACGCCGTTTGCGCCACACTTCACGCAGTAAACTGCTGAAAACCTATTTGGGATAAAGACCCGTACAAATAAAAAAAGCTGCTTGCCTTGCAAACAGCTTTTTTTATTTGCTGTAATTCAATAGTTTGGTCAACACTTTGGCTTCCTTCTCCCAGTTCAAATCCGCCACAATTCGCGGCAGTGCCTCCTGCCACAGCAAACGCAAGGCACCATCTTCACAAGCCCTCCGTATGGCCGCAGCAAGCACTTCAGGTGCCATGCTGTCTAACAACAAGCCCGTGTTGTATTGACGTACCAACTTCCCCATATCCGGAAAGTTCGTGGCAATAATCGGCAGCCCTAAGGCAGGGTAATCAAAGAGTCGGTTGGGCAGCGAATGATAGTAATTGAGCCCCATATTCTCCAACAAACACAAGCCGACATGGGCTTGGGCCGCCTCAGCGCTCAGAGCCTCAAAAGGCAAACGTCCCAAAAAAACAACCTGCTTCTCCAACTTAAGCGCCTTAACCAAGTCCCGCAACTCCTCCTCCTCATCGCCCGAACCGGCTATGCGCAGGCTGTACTCTGGCAGCAAAGTCATGGCCCTGATGGCTTCCTTTAACCCCCTGCCCACATTTAATGCGCCCTGGTAGTAAACCACCGGATCAGCGCCCACCTCCCGCAGGGGCAATAGCTCAGTCGGACGCCGGGGTACATTCCTAAGCAATTCAAATTGCACCCCAAAAAGGGTTTGGTACAAGTCAACAATGCCCGGAGAAACCGTAAAACCACCATCTATACGGGGCAACAAAAAGGCTTCCAGACTGCGCCAAATTTTCTTAACAGCCGGGCGGTGCTGCAACTCGGGACTCTCGGAAAAAAATTCGTGACTGTCCATAAATACCGGGCGCCTTTTCAAGCGAGCCCCTAACCAGGCAGCCGGCAGGGTATCCAAATCTACCGCCAGCACCTTGTCAAAACGATGCACCGACAACCAAAAAAACAAACGAAGATTCAACAAGGCATAAAACAAAGGCCCCTTATTCACCCAAAGTTTAAACCGCCTGTGCTGGCCCTTCCGATGGGCAGGCAGTGCCCCTCCGGGCCAATTCCTTCCAAGCACAAAGACCTCCATCCCTTCTGAATCAAAATAATGGACCAGCTTGGCCACCCTGTTGTCGGTTACCAAATTGTTGCTGACCGTTATAACCAAACGTTTTCGCATGCTGCTCGCCTGCTTCATAAAATTCATTTCCGCTGCTAAAATAAAAAACCTTCCCGACATTACACCGGGAAGGTTCCATTATACTTCGGTCAGTTGCGCCGCTTAAACATCAATTTTGGCATAAGTAGCATTCTGCTCAATAAATTCACGACGAGGCGGCACGTCATCGCCCATAAGCATACTGAAAATGCGATCGGCTTCGGTAGCACTTTCAATGGTTACCTGGCGCAAGGTACGCAATTCAGGATTCATGGTGGTGGTCCACAACTGCTCTGCATTCATCTCTCCAAGACCCTTGTAACGCTGAATGTGTACCGCATCCTCCTTACCGCTGGCATAGCGCTCCACAAACTCACGACGCTGCTGCTCGGTCCAGCAATACTCCTCTGCCTTGCCCTTCTTCATAAAATACAAGGGAGGTGCGGCAATGTACAAGTGCCCGTTGGCAATCAGGTCCTTCATGTAGCGGAAGAAGAAAGTCATAATCAAAGTGTTGATGTGGCGCCCGTCCACATCGGCATCCGTCATAATAATGATCTTATGGTAACGCAATTTTGAAAGATTGAGCGCCTTGCTGTCTTCTTCCGTTCCAATGGTTACCCCCAGGGCGGTAAAGATGTTCTTGATCTCCTCACTATCAAATACCCGGTGCTGCAAGGCCTTCTCCACATTCAGGATTTTTCCACGCAAAGGCAGGATGGCCTGAAACTGACGATTACGGCCTTGTTTGGCCGTACCACCCGCAGAGTCTCCCTCAACCAGGAAGACTTCGCAAAGCGCAGGATCCTTCTCCGAGCAATCGGCCAGCTTACCGGGCAGACCACTGCCCGATAAGACGGTCTTTCGCTGCACGAGCTCACGGGCCTTACGGGCGGCATGCCGCGCAGTTGCAGCAAGAATCACCTTACTTACAATGGCCTTGGCATCCTTGGGATTCTCCTCCAGAAAGTTCTGAAGCATCAAACTCACCGCCTGGTCAACGGCCAGACTCACATCGCTGTTGCCCAGCTTGGTTTTGGTCTGCCCCTCAAACTGTGGCTCCTGTACCTTCACCGAAATAATGGCAGTCAAGCCCTCCCTGAAGTCGTCTCCATTGATGTCGAACTTCAGTTTGGCAAACATTCCCGACTTCTCGGCAAAAGTCTTCAAGGTACGGGTCAGACCTCTGCGAAAGCCCGTCAGGTGCGTACCACCCTCTATGGTATTGATGTTGTTGACGTAGGAATATACATTCTCAGTAAAGGAGGTGTTGTAAACAATCGCAATCTCAACCGGCACCTCATT
The DNA here is from genome assembly GCA_012838865.1 of Bacteroidales bacterium. GTDB lineage: Bacteria > Bacteroidota > Bacteroidia > Bacteroidales > Marinilabiliaceae > Geofilum. The sequence continues at coordinate 7,318 of DUOK01000239.1, forward strand.
TTTCTCAGAATTGATATAAATGATGTTGTCGATCAGCTTTTCACGATTGATGTCAACAAACTGAACAAACTCCTTCAGCCCTTCATCGGAATGGAATTCTTCTGATTTAAAGGACCCATCCTCACTGATTTCCCGACGGTCGATCAATACAATACGGATGCCCTTATTCAGGAAGGCCAATTCGCGCATACGATCGGCCAGTATCGAATATTTGTATTCTGTGGTGATAAAAATGGAAGCGTCTGGCTGGAACTTTACCCAGGTCCCACTTTTCTCGGTGGTTCCGATTTCTTCCACACCGGTCTGGGGTTTACCGCAGCAGTATTCCTGACGATAAATCTTTCCGTTTCGGTGCACTTCGGCAATCAGCTGGGTCGACAGGGCATTAACACAGCTCACCCCTACCCCGTGCAAACCACCGGATACCTTATAACTGTCCTTATCGAACTTACCCCCGGCATGCAATACGGTCATAACCACTTCCAAAGCGGATTTTCCTTCCTTCTCATGCATTTCTACCGGGATTCCCCGTCCGTTGTCTAAAACAGTTATGGAGTCGTCCTCATTAATGCTTACCTCAATATAATCGCAATGACCGGCCAGGGCTTCATCAATGGAGTTATCCACCACTTCATAAACCAGGTGATGCAGACCTTTAACCCCTACATCGCCAATGTACATGGCCGGACGCTTTCTTACAGCCTCCAGTCCCTCCAGTACCTGAATACTGTTGGCTGAATAATCGCCATTAGATTTGCCTGGCGTAAGCTCTAAATTATCACTCATGATTGTTTACAATTACATTAATCGCACCTTTTTCGGAGCGTGCCACAAATATAACAAAATTTACCCGGCATCCCCTCTTCCTGGAAGCTTATTTTGCAAGAATAAAACACACACAAAACACTACAAAACAACACCTTATAACATCCTGTTGATAATTCTGAAGCTTTTGTCCCCTCCTTGCCCTCTTCCAGGCGACCAGCTGCGCATTCATCTTCAAAAAAACGACGCAGGTCACATTTATAAAGAAAAAAAGAGCAAATATTTTTACCTTTGGCTGCCTGAAATCATTAAAAAAGCCAACAGCTTGAAAACAGACCCAAAAACAGAACATTGGTTTGCCCTCTATACCAAATCCCGCACCGAAAAGCGGGTGTACGACAGTCTCACACGTCTGGGCATTCACACCTATTTGCCTTTGCGAAAAGAGCTCAAACAGTGGAGCGATCGCAAGAAGTGGGTAGAGACCCCGGTAATCAACTCCTATATTTTCGTGCGTCTGCCCGAAAATGAATACCGGAGTGTTTTCGAAGTCCCGGGCGTAGTCGCCTACGTTTGCTACAAAGGAAAGGCCGTAATCATTCCCGACCATGAAATGGAAGCCATGCGCAAAACGGTAGAAAACAAGATGAGTTTCAGGGTGGAAAGTGGCGGCTTAAAAAAGGGCCAAATGGTCACAGTAACCTCCGGCCCTTTGAAAGGGGTAACAGGAAGGGTAACACAGCTCCGGGGACAAAAGAAACTCTACCTCAGCATCACCAACATTGGCTTTACCCTGGTGGTCAACCTCGATGAAGACACGGTTATGGAAGAAAAAAGCGAAACGGCCTGAGCCCTTTCGCTTTCCTCAATAATTCGTTTTGTCTATTTGGCCCTGACGGGCTTTGCCTTATCGGGCAAAATCAAATTAAGTAACACGCCGACTACAGCAGACAGACCAATACCCGCCATCGAAAAGTTTCCGAATTCGACCATGGCACCGCCAATTCCTACCGTTAAAATCACCGACACAATTACCTGATTGCGCGTCTTTTGCAAATTGGCACCCGAGTCCACCAGCGTTTTGATGCCCACAGTGGCAATCATACCAAAGAGCAAAAGCATAATGCCCCCCAACACCCCGGCGGGTATGGATTGCAAAACACCACTTATTTTCCCGATTAAAGCAAAAACAATGGCCGTTACAGCGGCAATGCGCAAGACAAAGGGATTGGTGACTTTAGTAAGCGAAATGGCACCCGTTACTTCCGAATAGGTGGTATTGGGTACCGAACCCATAAATCCAGCAAGGGCTGTAGCCAAACCATCGCCCAACATGGTGCGGTGCAAGCCGGGTTCACGAACAAAATTCTTTTCTGCTACGGCGCCCACTGCGTACATATCACCAACGTGTTCAATCATGGGAGCAATGGCTACCGGCAACATATAAACAATGGCACTCCAATTTAATTCAGGACGGGTAAACTCGGGCAGAGCCAACCAGGCGGCCTCTTGAATGGGCGCAAAATCGACTTTTCCTAAAAGCATAGCCGCCACATAGCCCACAACAATACCACAAAAAATAGGAATCAGTTTAATCAATCCCCTAAAGTAAACCACCACAACAATGGCCGTAAGTAAAGCAATAAGGGCCAACAACCAATCACTGCTGGCCATTTCTACACCAGTAGGCGCCAGAGAAAGACCAATAACCATAATTACCGGCCCCACAACCACCGAAGGAAAAATGCGTTCGATCAGCCCCAGTCCACGCCATTTCACCAGGGCCGACATCAGTCCGTACACCGCACCCACCGCCACAATGCCCGAAAGCATCCCGGCGAAGCCAAATAAACGCGTAGCCTCAGTAATGGGAGCAATAAACGCAAAACTGCTGCCCAGGAACACCGGTACCATCCCTCGGGTTATCAAATGGAAGAGAAGGGTACCCACTCCTGCAGAAAACAAGGCGATGGATGGGTTAATACCCACCAGCAAGGGCACCAGCACAGTAGCCCCGAAGGCTACAAATAAAAACTGCACCCCAAGAATGGTATTGCGGGGTAAAGACTTGGTAAATTCACTCATAAAAATTGTTCTTTTTTTGGGGTAAATTCAAAAATCCCCCAAAGAAAGAAAAAAACCCTTAAAAGGCAAGCCTTTTAAGGGTTATATCTACAGATGATTTTAAGCAGTTCGGACCTGGTCTATACCAAGCCTTGCGCCAACATCGCGTTGGCCACTTTAATGAATCCACTAATATTGGCTCCATTAACGTAGTTGACATAGCCATCGGCTGATTTTCCGTGTTTCACACAGGCCGCATGAATGTTTTTCATAATGCTTTGCAGCTTTTCATCCACCTCAGCCGGAGTCCACTGAAAGCGCATGGAATTCTGGCTCATTTCAAGTCCCGATACAGCCACACCACCAGCGTTGGCAGCCTTACCGGGCCCATAAAGGATCTTACGATCGAGGAAGACCTTAATGGCTTCAGGAGTAGAAGGCATGTTGGCGCCCTCTGCCACACAAATACAGCCGTTGTCTACAAGCGTCTGAGCATCGCTGCCATTCAGTTCGTTCTGAGTGGCGCATGGCAGGGCAATATCACATTTGGCCTTCCATGGTCGCTCGTTCTCCCAGTATTCGGCAGAGGGATACTTCTCTAAATATTCTTTGATACGACCGCGAAGGGCATTTTTCAGCATCATCACATGCTGTAGTTTCTCCGTGGTAATGCCCTCTGCATCGTAGATGGTTCCGTTGCTGTCGGAGAAAGTAACAACTTTGCCCCCCAGTTCAATCACCTTTTCGGCAGCAAACTGAGCCACATTACCGGAACCGCTGATGGCTACGGTTTTCCCTTTAAAGCTTTCGCCTTTGGTCTTCAGCATTTCTACAGCAAAATATACGGTACCGTAACCGGTCGCCTCGGGACGGAAGGGACTGCCACCAAAATCAAGTCCTTTACCGGTAAAGGTTCCGGTGAACTCATTACGCAGACGCTTGTACTGACCGTACATATAGGCTACTTCGCGACCACCTACACCAATATCACCGGCGGGTACGTCGGTATTGGGGCCAATATGACGGTGTAGCTCGGTAACAAAGGACTGGCAGAACTTCATGACTTCGTTGTCGGACTTTCCTTTGGGGTTGAAGTCGGAACCACCTTTACCACCACCCATGGGCAAAGAGGTGAGACTGTTTTTCAAAACCTGCTCAAAAGCCAGAAATTTCAGAATACCCAGGTTCACCGATGCGTGAAAACGAATGCCCCCCTTGTAAGGACCGATGGCACTGTTCATTTGCACCCTGAAACCACGGTTAATCTGCACTTCACCGCGATCATCCAGCCAGGGCACCCGAAACATAATCACCCGCTCGGGTTCGGCCATACGTTCCAGAATTTTATTCTTCATCAAAGCCGGATTCTCCACTATAAAAGGAGCCAGACTCTCTACTACCTCATGTACAGCCTGGTAGAATTCGGGCTCAGCCGGATTGCGGGCAATAACACCGGCCATAAAATCGTCAACGAAACGGGATACCTGGTTTTTCATTTGTTATAAATTTGATTGATTATATGCTCATTTTCTGTTCGGGCTCCTAAACCACGACAAAAATAACAGCTTTTATCGACTTTTACTTTTAATCCACCACGTTTTTTTGCGTTTGAATTACAAACTATCGAAGAAATGTCTTGTTCGAAGAAAAAACTAACTTTGTCGAACAGAAAAATCAGGCCAGACATTATGGAAAATGAGACACCGGCGAGCGTACGCAAATGCTTCGTTTGCGGCAAAGAACTGACAAAAGAAGACTACAGTATTCATCCCACGACCAACCTGCCGGAGTGCCGGACTTGCAAGGGAAGTGAAGCAGAAAAAATGGCGATTCGGGAGGCACTCGATTCTTTGGGTGAGGATTTTGTCTGCGGCTGCATTTAATAGCTGCCCACCTGATTTTCGGGCGCCTTCACCTCAGCAGGGGCCGCTCCCCGATAAAACACCCGTCCGCTGCCCTCAATTTCAATACCTAAAAAGGAAAGGGAGCGACAATAGACCAGGCCCGAACCGTTAAGACCGACATTTAAGTAATCGGCCGCTAAGTCACCCGCCTCTATCTTTCCGGAACCTTCCTGAATTAAGCGCGCTTTATCGGCATGGCCACGAACAATTATAGAACCGCTTCCGACCTGCCTCAGCTGAAACTCACCAAAGTTACCCTCCAGGTCGATAACACCACCGCCATTGCTCCAAACCTTTAAATGGTCCACCTCCAGGCCACTGGCTTTTACGCTGGAACGGGCATAAAACTTCAAATCGCTTAAATCGGTTTTCAGGGAGTCGATGTAAACCCGCCCATCCCCAAAAACTTCCAGCAAGTCCAGTCTCGATGTCGTCACTGTAATCACAACCGGCTCCCTGGGGATCAGCGTGTAATTGGGCAAGCGACGGATCAGCAGAGTTCCGCGCACCACTTCGGTATGGATGTAGCTTAAAAGATTGGCATCGGCCTGAACCTGCACCTGCTGATTTTCACCCTGCCGGACTTGCAAGGTAAAATCATCGTAGAACTCAATAGAAGTAAAAGAAGGGTGCACCCTTTCTTGTGGCTCGACCGACTTACCATCTCCTACCACCTCAATATTAAGAATCCCTTCACAGGATGCCAGCATCAGTAATAAGATGCCTCCAAATACCAACCTGTTTAAATGTATCACCACTTGGTTCAACGATAATTATTTATACTGCTTTACTGTACAAAGATAGACGAGCGCGACAGAAATACAATAAATATTATACTGTAGCTGCACAAGCAAATACAAAATTATTATCTTTGAAGTGCTTTTGGTTTATATTAGTTAAAAAGGGAAGGGAACAAAGGTTTCTTTCCCTTTTTCTATTTTTGAAGCATAATCAAAAACCGCTACAGTATGGATTTTTTTAAACTCGCCGCCCTGCGTCAATCGGTCCGGCAATTCAAAAACGAGGCCCCCTCACGCAATGAAATTCTTCAAATTTTAGAAGCGGGTCGACTCGCCCCCTCAGCCGTCAACTACCAGCCCTGGCAAATAGTTGTGGCCGATGCGCCCCACTTACGCCAACAACTTTGGGAAGCCTATCCCCGCGATTGGTTCAAGGCCGCACCGGTGGTCCTTGTCATTTGTGGCAATCACACCGAGGCCTGGAAGCGGGGTGCCGACCAAAAGGACCATTGCGACATCGACGCAGCCATCTTAACCGATCACCTCAGTTTGATGGCAGCCAGTATCGGTATTGGATCTTGCTGGGTATGTAATTTTAATCCCGAAAAAGTTCGGGAAGCTTTACAACTCCCCGAACATATGGAGCCCATGGTTTTACTTCCCTTAGGCTATCCTGCAACACCCCTGGAGGCCGGTGAAAAAAGACGTAAGCCCCTGGAGGAAATTGTCTTTCACAACGGTCTGTCCAGGTCCTACTGACCCGGACCTGCTAACGTATGTTGATGCCTACGCCGGCCGACAGCATGGAATAGTCGCCAAAGGTATAATCGCCATGGATGGCAAAAAAGCCAAAGCGCAAACGCAGTCCGGCATTGAAATCAACCCCATTGGTGGTGTAGCCGAGGGTAAAGGGATCCTGTCCCAGAGCGGGACCAAAATCGCCTTTTAAGGCAAAGTCGCTGTTGGTGGTGCCATAACCTACACCGGTATACAAGGCCAGGATGGGCATATTCAATCCAACAAGCAGGCGACTGGTAAAGGCACCGGAGGTAATTTCAAGTTGCTGATCCGAGCCGCCGGCATAGCTTACGCCCACATCAGAGCCCAGGCGGGTATAGCCCAGCATTAAAGAGCTCTGCAGCATAGGCATCCTTTTCAAAAAGGGGATGTACTGTTTCAGGCTGTGCTTGACGCCAAAACCATAGAGCTTTACTTTTCCGGCATCTCCTAAAGAAGTACTCGGAATGAAACGTAGCACCACTTCGGTATCCCAGGGCAATCCCACCGCTGCCTGTACCATGGGGGCCGGCAGCTTGTCGAAACCACTGCCGTTGGGCAGGGTCAGGACAGGCTCCCCTTGGTACCGCAGGCCCGGACGCAGAGCTTCCGGCATACTTCCCGCAGCAGTCGGTGCCATATAGAGATTTGGATCTTCCAACGACCATTCCGCACTCATCTGTGGCAAGAGGGCCGCCACGTCAAAAGTCTTCCCTACATCGGGAACCATGGCCATATTCACCCCAAAAGTGAGGTCAAAACCCCCAATCCGGTGAACACCGGCCGAGTTGTACCAACCCCCGTTTAAGGATTTTCCAAGCATTTCCCCATAGGGTTGCAAATAGGCTTCTGATACAATACGGGCATCCTCAACACCCATTTCCAGGAAATCGGTGACTTGCTTTTGGGCTTTTAGTCCCACCGGCAAAAGCAGTAGAAACACCAAAAGCAGCGAACTCAACATTTTTAATTTCATAGGTCTTTGATTTTTTTGGTTAGTAAATTATATCTGATTAAGCTTCCTTGAACAAACCAAATGGCAGCACGCAAGGTTCAAATTTCACTGCAAATAAGAGGCAAAAAGATAAAAATGTGACAAAAATCATAAGTTTGTGTCCAATTATTAACTTTGCAATGCAACTTCGAATGTGTAAAATTGCAGCTTTCAAACTCAGTGTTCATTTATTCTTATTTTAAATCCAATACATGAAAGCGTTGCACAATCGTTTAAGGCAAACATTCCTGGCGTCGACTTGTTTGCTTGCTGTACTCTTAACAACACAATGTAAAAATAAAACAGATATGACGGATAACAATCCTTTATTACAAGAATTCAACACCCCACACCAAACACCGCCCTTTACTCAAATACAGACTGCACACTATATTCCGGCTTTTACTGCAGCCATGGAAGAGGGGCGTGCAGAAATCAAGGCCATCATCGACAATCCTGTGACACCGGACTTCAACAACACCATCGAAGCCCTGGAAAAGGCGGGCAATAAGTTGAGTCGCATCAGCAGCATCTTTTTCAACCTCAACTCGGCAGAGACCAGCGAGGCCATTCAGGAGGTGGCCCGGGAGGTATCTCCCCTCCTTTCGGAATACGGCAACGACATTTGGCTGAACGAGGCTCTTTTTGCCAGAGTAAAAGCCGTGTACGAGCAAAAGGACAAACTTACACTCAGCACAGAGCAGGCTACCCTCTTGGATAATACTTATAAAGGTTTTGTTCGTCGTGGTGCGCTGTTGAATGCTGAGGACAAGCAAAAATACCGCAACATAACCGCAGAACTCTCCAAGCTCTCCCTGCAGTTTGGTGAAAACCTGCTGGCGGAGACCAACGACTACAAACTGCATATTACCGATGAGGCCGACCTGGCGGGTTTGCCCGAGGCAGTGCGCGAAGCCGCTCAGCAACTGGCCGAAAGCGAAGGAAAAGAAGGCTGGATGTTTTCGCTGCATGCGCCCAGCATGCTGCCCTTTATGCAGTATGCCGACCAGCGGGAGCTGCGCGAGCAACTCTTCCGTGCCTCTACCAAACGGGGCAATCAGGATAACCAAAACGACAACAAAGCCAACATCCTGCGTCAGGCCGAACTTCGCCTGGCAAAAGCCCAGCTTTTGGGTTACCGGTCGCACGCCGACTATGTGCTGGAAGAGCGGATGGCACAGAGCGCCGACAAAGTCAATGCTTTCTTAAACGAACTTTTCGAAAAATCCTTCCCCTTTGCTCAGGAAGATGTGGCCCAGGTGGCCGCCTTTGCCAAACAGCAGGGCCTCGAAGGGGAACTACAGCGTTGGGATTTTGCTTACTATTCTGAAAAGCTGAAGACTTCCTTGTTCGACTTGAACGAAGAAATGACCAAACCCTATTTCCAACTGGAAAAGGTAAAAACGGGCATTTTCGATTTGACCAATAAACTGTGGGGACTCAGCTACAAACTGAACAAGGACATTCCGGTGTACCATCCCGATGTGTTTGCCTATGAGGTGTTCAACCGCGACGAGCAAGTCATTTCGGTACTCTACCTCGATTTTCATCCCCGCAAGGGCAAGCAGGGCGGTGCCTGGATGACCTCCTTCCGCGACCAACATATGGAAAACGGCCAAAACATCATTCCCCACGTTTCGGTGGTTTGCAATTTCACGCCGCCCACCGCCTCTCGTCCCTCCCTCCTTACTTTCAACGAGGTGACCACTTTCTTACATGAATTTGGCCATGCCCTGCACGGCATGCTCAGCGAAGTGACCTACGAAAGTCTTTCCGGCACCAGTGTGTACCGCGACTTTGTGGAATTGCCTTCACAAATCATGGAAAACTGGGCCCTGGAAAAGGAATGGCTCCAGGATGTGGCCGTTCACTACCAGACCGGAGAGACCATGCCTGAGGACCTCATTCAAAAAATCATTGCTGCCGATAATTTCCAGAGTGGCTACCTGACCGTTCGTCAGCTCAGCTTCGGCTTCAACGACATGGCCTGGCACTCCATTACCGAACCCCTTGCCACCGACGCCATCAGTTTTGAGAAAGCCGCCATGGCCAAAACCGAGCTCTTTCCCGAAGTGGCGGGCAGCTGTTTCAGCACCGCCTTCGGACACATCTTCGACGGGGGCTATGCCGCCGGTTACTACGGCTACAAATGGGCCGAAGTCCTCGATGCCGATGCCTATGCCCTCTTCAAAGAAAAAGGCATCTTCGACCAGGCTACCGCCGAAAGCTTTCGCGAACACATCCTCAGCAAGGGCGGCACCCGCCACCCCATGGACCTCTACATCGCCTTTCGCGGCGCCGAGCCCTCGGTGGAAGCCCTCTTACTGCGCAGCGGTCTCAGCAAGTAACACCTGTTTGTAGACAAGCAAAAAAAGGAGGAAAGCGCTGTCGCTTTCCTCCTTTTTTTGCTCCGGCTCCACCCTGGAAGGGAAGTAGTGTAGAACAGCTGCCTTCAGAAAATTTCGTAATGAACAAGTTTGCGTACCGTAACAAGCATCGCTGTTTGAGCCAAAGGCGAGTTCGATGCTTGTAGGGAAGCAAGCGAAGTGAATAGAAATTTTCTGTAAGCAGCAGGGATACACTACGACCACCCGAGTTCGATGTTTGTAGTGAAGCATCCGTGAGTGAATAGAAATTTTATGGCAGCCCATGGA
>DUOK01000240.1 GCA_012838865.1 Bacteroidales bacterium
AATGAGAACGGTTATCGGAAGGATGTTTTGGAGGCGCTTAAAGAACTTCAGATACCTGTGCTTCGTTGGCCGGGCGGCTGCTTTGCCGACACCTATCATTGGAAAGATGGTGTAGGTCCCGTTTCGGAACGGCCTCAGATTAAGAATGTTTTCTGGGGAGGTACCGTTGAGGACAACAGTTTTGGTACACATGAATTCCTGAATCTTTGTGAAATGATTGGTGCAGATGCCTACATTTCTGCCAACGTGGGCAGTGGTACCGTACAGGAAATGGTGGAATGGATTGAATATATGGTTTCTGACGACGATGTACCTATGGCCAACTGGCGTCGAGAGAATGGTCGTGAAGCCCCCTGGGACGTTAAGTTTTTGGGTGTAGGTAATGAGAGTTGGGGCTGTGGTGGCGATATGACGCCCGAGTATTATTCTGACCTCCTGCGTCAGTACTCCCTGTACGCGCGTCAGTATGGGCAAGGTAAGTTTCAACGTGTTGGCTGTGGTGCCAATGGCTTTGATGTACGCTGGACCGATGTGGTGATGAAAAACGCACATCGCAACATGGATGCTTTGTCGGTGCACTACTATACCATTGCTACCGGCGACTGGGGTTACAAATCGCCTGCCACCGGTTTCGACGAAACCCTTTACATAAAAGGATTGTCGCAAGGTCTGCGTATGGACGATTTGATTACGCAGCATGCTGCAGCCATGGATAAGTACGATCCTGAGAAAAATATTGGATTGTTGGTCGACGAGTGGGGAATCTGGACCGAAGTAGAGCCCGGCACCGAGCCCGGATTCCTTTTTCAGCAGAACTCTATGCGAGATGCATTAATTGCGGCAACAACCTTTGATATTTTTCATAAACATGCCGACAGGGTGCAGATGGCTAACATTGCTCAGGTAGTGAATGTTTTGCAAGCCATGATTCTTACTGAGGGAGATAAGATGATCAAAACCCCGACCTATCATGTCTTTAAGATGTATTCTGGTCACCAGGACGCCACCTACATCCCGGTAAGTTTAAGTTCAGAAGAGTACAAGGTGGACGATATTGCCATACCTGCTGTTTCGGGTACTGCTTCCACCAAAGACGGAAAAGTAAATGTGAGTCTGAGTAACACCAATCCCCACAAAGCCATTAAAGTGACCGTAGACTTGGGCAGTGGAAAGGTGAAGAAGGTAAACAATGGTGTGGTGCTGACTGCTCCTGCTTTTAACGCCATCAATACTTTTGACAAAGCAGATGTGGTTGCTCCTGCTGCTTTCAAAAACTATAAGTTGTCCAAGAACACTTTGGAAGTCACCTTGCCTGCTATGGCTGTGGTGAACCTGGAGTTGCAGTAGTGTTTAAAAACCCCAGGACTGAAGTCCTGGGTTATGATTGGGAGGGATAGGTCAGGCGCGTAGCGCCTGTTCTGGAAAGCGGACTGAAGTCCGCGGCAATGGGGCACCCGTGCCCCAATGCTTATGGACTTGTCAAAGAAGGAGATGTTTATGACCAGATGTATCGAGGCTCTGCCTCGAGCGTGACTGAAGTCCGCGGCATCAGGCTGAAGTCTTTGACTGTACAGGGAAGGGAGTGCTGGGGAGGGAGGCGAGGATGATCTCGCCTTTTTTGGTGGGGGCGTGCTTTTGCGAGTTGTCGCTTTGGGTTTGGCTGCAAGCAGAAAGGAAAAGAGCCATAAGTGCAAACACTATGGGCAGTACCTTTGTTTTAGTTCTTTGTCTGGGCATATTGGTGCTGTATTTTGTGCTAATCCAACAAATTTAAGGGATTTTTGCCTAAAGCGCATTTTTAATGGTAAAAAGCTATGGGTAACTTTGCATTTCTTTGATGGATACACTTTTTGTCGGCGTAGGCTGCTGTATATTTTATGCATATGGAGAATACTTTTCAGTTTGTACCCTTAAAGGGCTATGAGCAATTTGAGGCAACGACGCAAATCATTATTGCTGAACTGCTTCGACGGAATATTCCCTTTGAGGTGATCGATGCGGACAATAATCTGCTGGCTGTTACCTGGAAGGGTAAAGAATACATCATTTTGGAGGGTACCATCTCGGATGGCAACAGTCTGATCGCTTATTGGATTTCGAACGATAAGTGGATGACTAAGCAGTTTTTAGCGCGCAAGGGGGTGCGTTCGGCCAAGGGTGTATTGTTGAAAAAACAGGCGCTTTTTGTAGACCGGAAGGAGGGCGAGCTGGTATTGGATCCAGCTGCTCTGGAGCGTGTGGACTTGCCTGCCTTTCCTTTGGTGGTTAAACCGGCCGATACCGACCACGGTATCGCCGTGAGTACGGCCATCGACTCAAAGGAGGCCTTGCTTGGGGCGCTGGATCGGGCTTTTCGTCATTCTACGAAAGTCATTGTAGAAGAGCAGCATGCCGGCAGGGAATTCCGCTTTTTGGTGATTGAAGGGGTGGTTAGGGCCATCGCTTATCGGGAGCCGGCCAATGTAACGGGCGATGGATGCGCTACGGTTACTGAGCTGATTGCGGCTAAGAATGTGGGACGTGGTGACGATTACCGTTATCCCTTGTTGAAGATAAAGGTGGATGAGGAAGTGGAGCGGCATTTGGCCGTGGAGGGACTTTCTTTGGACACGGTCTTGCCGGACGGCCAGAAGGTTTATTTGCGCAAGAATTCGAACCTGAGCACGGGAGGTGACAGCATAGATGTGACCGATGAGATGCCTGCTTTCTATAAAGAGAAGGCGGTGCTGGCTGCGGCTGCCGCGGGTCTGCGGATAGCCGGAGTAGATATGATCATCAGTGATTGGGAGGCGGAGCCGGCGGAGGAGAACTATATTGTGGTGGAGCTCAACGCGCCGGCGATGCTGTCGATGCACGATTTTCCTTATGTGGGGAAGAACCGGCAAGTGGAGAAGTATGTGCTGGCCTGTGTTTTGGGAGAGCCGGTAGGAGAGCTTTAGGCGCTCTGCTGCGGGCTCTGGTGCGGGCTCTGGCGGGCTCTCCTGCGGGCTCTCCCAAACCCCCAGGGTTGAAACCCTGGGTTATGATTGGGAAGGATAGGTCAGCGCTTTGCGCTGTTCTGGAAAGCGGACTGAAGTCCGCGGCCTCGGGGCACCCGTGCCCCGGGCTTGTTTCGAGGCAAAGCCTCGAGGGGACTTTAGTCACCTTTTGTGTCCGTGCCCCTTTGGGGCACACTGTTGTGTCTTAAGTCCCAGGACTGAAGTCCTGGGTGATTATTGGGAGAAAGTGGTCAGGCGGCGGGGCCGCCTGTTCTGGAAAGCGGACTGAAGTCCACGCGGCGGCGGAGCCGCCTTTTTAGAGAGAAGGAAGTGGTATAAAATAAAAGGGGACCTTGGTCCTTTAAACTGGAGATATTGAAATGAAGAAAGAGGATTTGGTGGCGTGGTTTAGGGCCGGAGAGAAAGGGCCTGAGCACTGGGGGATTGGGACGGAGCACGAGCAGTTTTTGTTTGAGCGGGGGACCAACAGGCGCTTGTCGTACGAGGGAGGCGCCGGTGCTGATGCTGGTGCTGAAGCTGATGCTGATGCTGGTGCTGAAGCTGGTGCTGAAGCTGATGCTGGTGCTGGTGTTGGTGCTGCGGGTGTGGACTTGAAGGCTGAGGGGTCGCCCGGTATTGCTGCGCTGCTGAAGCGTTGGGGTGGCGACGATTGGGCGCCGATGACGGAAAGTGGCCAGGTGATTGGTCTGGAGAAGGAGGGTGCGAGCATTACTTTGGAGCCGGGGGGACAGTTTGAGCTTTCGGGGGCTAAGCACGAAACGGTTCATGCTACCTGGACGGAGACGAAGGAGCACTTTGAGCGTCTGGGCGATTTGGGTAAGGAGATGGGCTTTTATGCTTTGCCGATGGGCTTTGACCCCTTTACGCCTCGTGAAGAGGTGCCCTGGATGCCGAAGGAGCGTTACCGTTACATGCGGGCATATATGCCTAAGAAAGGCACTTTGGGTTTGGATATGATGACACGGACCTGCTCCATTCAGGTAAATGTAGATTTTGAATCGGAGCAGGATATGGTGCGTAAGATGCAGGTGGGACAGGCTTTTCAGTCGGTCGTTATGGCCTTGTTTGCCCATTCGCCCCTGACTGAGGGTAAGACCAATGGCTACTTGTCGTACCGCTCACGGGTGTGGGACGATACCGACGACGACCGATGTGGTTTTCTGCCTTTTGTCCTGGATGAGGATTTCAGCTACGCCTCCTGGGTGGACTACCTGCTGGATGTGCCGATGTATTTTATTTACCGCGATGGAAAATACTACGATGCGGAGGACATGACTTTCAGGACTTTTATGGCGGGTGGTGCCAGGGAGAAATATGGTTTTGAGGCGGAGCTGGCCGACTGGGAGGTGCATGTCTCCACGGTGTTTCCGGACATCCGTCTGAAGCGTTTTATTGAGCTGCGTGGGGCCGATGCGGGGAGTCCCGAAATGGTTACGGCCCTGGCTGCCTGGTGGGTCGGCCTTTTGTACGATGCCGAAAGTCTTTCAGCTGCCCACCAGATGGCGGTGGACCTGGGCAGGGAGGCGATTTTAGGTCTGCGGAAGGAGGTGTCCAAAATGGGCCTGGAGGCCCGGTTTGGAGTCCATCGTCTGCACGATATTGCCCGCAACTTGTTAACTTTGGCGCAACAGGGCCTGGAGCGACGGGCTTTAAAATTGGGCATGGCTTCGGAGGCCCCCTATCTGGATGTGCTGGATGAGCTGTTAACGACCGGCAAAACGCAGGCGCATCAGGTGCTTGAGGCGCACCAATACGGCACTTTCCAGGAACCTTGTTCCTGCCATTAAGGACAAACATTTATGTGGTCGAAACTTAAATTTTTATTGCGTTACACGCACCGTTACCGATGGTGGTACGCCGGGGGCATTGTGTTCCTGGCCCTCACCATTTGGGCCTCGGTGACTATTCCCGAATACATTCAAAAGAGCATCGATGCCATTGCACTGGGACGGGTGGACAGCAGCGGCGATTTTTATCAATATGTGGGACTTATTTTGCTCCTGGCCTTAGGGCTGATGGTGGTCCGCTCCCTGTCGCGCGTCCTCTTTTTTGTGCCGGGGCGTTTGGTGGAGCGGCAATTGAAGGGGGAGATGTTTCGCAAGCTTTCGACTTTTGGGAAGGCCTACTACGATGCCAACAGCAGCGGGTCGATCATTTCGCGAATCAACAACGACATTAACGGGGTGCGGATGATTACCGGTTTTGGTTTGTTGCAGATTGGCAACATACTGTTTTCTCTGTCGGTAACGCCTTACAAAATGTGGGCGATGTCGCCCACATTAACCCTGTACTGTATGGTGCCGCTGGTGGTCATCTTCATCATCGTACGCTTCGGTATGGTTATCATGGTGAAGAATACCCATCTGCGCATGGAAGCCCTTCAGCGGCTTTCCGGTCGCACCGTATCTTTCCTCTCGGGCAATGCCGTTATCAAAAGTTACAACATTCACCATTGGGCCGAGGATAAGGTGGAAGAGGAAAATGTTTCGCTGCTGGGTTTTACGCTGAAAATTGCCTGGATTCGGTCCTTCATTATGCCGCTGTTGGGCAGCATGGAGCAGGTGCTGAAAATTGTGGTGCTGTTTGCCGGTGGACTGCTGGTGATCAGTGGTGAGTTTACCATTGGACAGCTGACTGAGTACATTGCTTATGCGGCGCTGCTGACTCATCCGATTATGGGACTGGGTTGGGTGTTGACCGTGTTTCAGCAGGGCTTTGTCGGAATTACCAGTATCCAAACCATTATGAACCGCAAGGGGGAGGACGACGACAAACCGGCGCTGGCGGCTGAGCAGAAGGCGCATTTGCTGGATGAAGGGCTGCACGCCACGGATTTGACTTTTCAGTACCACAATGGGGATGCACCGGTCTTGAAAGATTTGAACTTCCGGATTAAACCCGGACAGGTCGTTGGCATTACCGGTCCCCTGGGGGCCGGAAAATCTACCCTGGTGAATCTGCTCAACGGTTATTTGAAGCCGGAGGCGGGACAACTTTTTTACGGGGCCACGGACGCTGCCGGTCTGCGTGGCCAGGATGTGCGCACCCGGGTAAGGACGGTGAGTCAGGATGTGTTTTTGTTTTCGGATACGGTGGAGAACAACATCGCTTTTGGCAAGGACCTGCAGGTGGACCCACCGGAAATAAAAAAGGCGGTATTTCGCAGTGCCCTGGCCGATGAACTGGACCGTTTTCCTAAAAAGGAGCAGACCATGGTGGGCGAAAAAGGCATCATGCTGTCGGGGGGACAAAAACAGCGAATCAGTCTCGCCCGCGCTCTCTACGCACCGGGGCAGTTGCTGGTGCTCGACGATGTGTTTTCGGCCGTAGATGCCGACACCGAACGTTTCCTGATTAAGCAACTCTTCGACAATAAAGTAGCCTCCATGCTGGTGCTGGTCTCCAATCGAATGAGCGTGCTCGAGCGCTGCGACTTTAACCTCGTACTGGAAGACGGTCGCCTGACCGCTATGGGCACGCACGAGGAACTGTTGCAAAAATCCGATTTTTACCGCACCACCCAAAAGGTGCAGGAAGGAGGGGGGCAATGAGATTTTTGAGAAAGTTTTTGAAGAGTAAGGACTTGTGGCTGATGCGTCGCTTCGGGACTTATTTTGGTCCCCATAAAAAGTGGCTGATACTGAGCATCGCCTCCATTCCCCTTACCACCGCTGCCGGCATCGCCTTCTTGTGGCTGGTAGAGCGCATCATCGACGATTTTATTCTCCCCGGCGATGCGGAGGGCCTTAAAACCTACTCGCTGATCTTGGGCGGGGTGTTGCTGGTGAATTTTCTGCTCGACGGACTCTACAGTTATGCCTTTGCCAAAGCAGGAGGCTATGCCATTCTGGATATGCGCCGCGATTTGTTCGGCAAGGCCCTGCGCTTTCCGATGCGCTACTACGACCGCCATCCCATCGGCGTCACCCTTTCGCGGCTCACCAGCGACATGGAGAGTATTGCCGAGAGTTTTGCCGCCGGTATTTTGGGCCTCCTGGCCGACACGGTAAAGACCCTGGCCCTGGTGGGCTACCTCTTCTACCTCAACTGGCAGCTCACCCTCGTCTTGCTGCTGGTGGTGCCCCTGATTGTGCTGGTGATGCGCTTTCTGCGCCGCAAAATCCGCCGCGCCTTCGACCAGAGTCGCAACAGTCTCGCCCGCTCGGCTGCCTATTTGCAGGAAACGCTTTACGGCATGAAGACCATCCAACTCTATGCCGCGGAGGACACGGTATTTAATAAGTACGACCGGCTCAACAAGGAATACTCCGATGCGCAAAATCGCTCCAACGTGTACGATGCCGCCCTGTATTCGGTGGTAGAAGGCATCACCTCCATCGCCACCGCCCTCGTTATTTGGTACGGCGCCGTGCAGGTGTGGGACCTCAACTTTACCATTGGGGTATTGATTGTCTTCGTGACCACCCTCGGCCGCCTCTTTATCCCCGTTCGACAGTTTGCCCAGCAGGTCACCACCATACAGCGCGCCCTCTCGGCCCTGGAACACATCAGTTCGCTGTTTGAGCAGGAGGAAGAAGAGCCCGCCCATTGTGTTCAGCGGCGCGACGTCGCGCCGCTGGCGGTAGCCGACATCGTATTTAAAGACGTCTCCTTCCGCTACACTCCCGATGGCGAAGACGTCCTCAAAAACGTCTCCTTCACCCTCCGCAAGGGCGACCGCATTGCCCTGGTCGGCACTACGGGCTCCGGTAAGTCCACCATCATACGTCTGCTTACCAAGACCTACACCGGTTACCGGGGTTCCATCACCATCAACGGGAAAGAGCTGCGCGATTTGCCCCTGCGCCAGATTCGTGAAACCGTGTCGGTGATGCAGCAGGATATTTTCCTGTTTAACGACAGCATACGCTTTAATATTGGACTGGGCAGACCGGGCATCGATGATGAGGCCATTGAGGAGGCTGCGCGCTTTGTGTATGCCGAACCCTTTATCCGGCAGCTGAAAGGCGGCTACGATTTTGTGGTGCAGGACAATGGCGACAACCTGTCGAAGGGTCAGGGTCAGCTGCTGTCCTTTGCCCGCGCCCTGTGTGGCAATAAGGAGCTGATTATTCTGGATGAGGCCACCAGTGCCGTTGATTCCATTACCGAGCAATACATTCAAAAAGCCATTGAGAACATTTTTGCGACCCGTACCGTAATAGCTGTTGCACACCGCTTGAGTACCATCAAGCACAGCGATTTGATACTGGTGCTGGAAGAGGGGCGCATTATTGAGCGCGGCAATCACCATGAGTTGATGCAGCAGGGCGGAAAGTATGCTGGACTGGTGCATCAGTTGGCACAGGATTAAAAGGACTTAGACTTATGATGATTATTATTTCTCCGGCCAAGACGCTGGACTACGAGCGAGAGGTGCCCGATTACAAGGGCAGTAAAATTCGTTTTGCCCGTGAGGCCAGCGAACTGGCCGAATTGTTGCGGGGCCATTCGGAGGATGAGCTGGTGCAGTTGATGAAAATAAGTGAACCGCTGGCGCGACTCAATGCCGAACGTTATCTCCAGTGGCAATGGCCCTTTAAGCAGGCCGATTCCCGTGCCGCCCTCTTTGCTTTTAAAGGCGACGTGTACAACGGAATGGATGCCCTGTCTATGGAGCCCGGCTCGGTTGATTATGCGCAGGAGAGCCTGCGCATTTTGTCGGGTTTGTACGGACTGCTTCGTCCCCTCGATGAGATTTTGCCCTACCGCCTGGAGATGGGCAGTCGTTTAAAGAACGCCGGGGGCAAAGACCTTTATGCCTTTTGGGGCGACAAGCTCAGTCGCCAGCTCGACAAAGACATCCAGGAAGGCGGGCACCGCTTCCTGGTTAACCTGGCCAGTCAGGAATACTTCTCGGCCATCGATCCGCAAGCGCTTTCGGTGCCCGTTGTGAGTCCCGTTTTTAAAGATTTTAAAAACGGAAAGTATAAAATCCTGAGTTTTTATGCCAAAAAGGCCAGGGGACTGATGACGCGCTACATTATAGAAAATCGTTTGACCTCGCCCGAGGAGCTGAAAGCTTTTAATCTGGATGGCTACGGCTACAACGAGGAGCTGAGTGCCGAAGAGAACAGTCTGGTGTTTACCCGGGACTAAGATTCTGAATCGGGCGAGCATCTTCTTGTGCTGGTGCTTAAGGCAGTACGCGCACCTGCTTGTTGGTCGCTTGTTGTTTTGTTTTCGGAGGTGTCTGTCCTTATTTATCAGATTTTTGACCATAGAAGGGCCTGTAGTCCCCTAAAATAGTGTTGTAGGGTGCTTGTGATTGGTTGGGGGAATTTATATCTTTCAGAGACTGGATCGATATTATAAACAAAAACCAATATACTATGAATGCGTCACCCTACATTGAACGGTACGGGAATCTCCTGAAACAGGAGTCGCTGCGTACCCTCGACGATCAGATTCTGCCCAACACCTTTGTGATGGAGGCGCCGGAGCCTTTTCCCGGTTTTTTCGATTATTACAGCGATTATCCGGTAGACAGTCGCCCCTTGTACGTTTACCTGGTGGTGAAACAACTTTACACCCTGGAGGAGATTACCCGGGCTACGCAAAGTATTCGCAAGTATTTTCAGGGCGACTTTAATGCGGCTGCCGGGGTGGTGAATATTTACAATAAGGAGTACCATGTGGTGCGGGTTCGTCATTTGCAGGACTATTCCCAGATTTCGGAGTTGCAGCAGTGCTATGTAGATGAGGGGATTGAGTTCAGGAAGAAGCCGGGTGGCAAGCCCGATGGGCCCGCCATTATCCGCATCAAGAAGTTTTTCATTCTGGATGAAAAGCATCCCGGGGTGTATTTCGATGTAACGGAAAAGGACCATGGCTATTTCACCATTCCCAAGAAATTGAACTGGAAATTGTTTGAGGACATAACCAAAAAGGTGAAGTTCAACTGGGAGCGGCCTGCTTTTGATGCGGCAATTGGGCATTTCCACGTGAATTTTGGGATTCAGGATATGATTCGGATTTACAATCCGAAGATGGATCCGGAGTATTTGATGGAGGTGCGGCGCATGTTCATGGAGAGGATGTAAGTGAAGTCAGCCAGCTCGGCCTTTGTAAGTCGGCGCTGTCGTAAATTTCCTACAAAACAGTTTTCTTCGCTAAAATCCTGGAACTCGCCTTCGGCTCAGACAGCCAGGATTTTTACGCTTTGAAAGCTGTTTTGCTTTACGGAAATTTCCTGAGGCTTGACTTACAAAGGCCTTCGCTTGTGAGTTGGAGTTCACTTTTTACGCTTCGCGCCTTTGGTCACTGACCAAAAATTTCCTGAGGCTTGACTTACAAAGGCCTTCGCCTGACGAGTTGGAGATGGCTTGCGAGGTGTGGTGAGTAGGACGTGTAAATTTCCTGAGGCTTGACTTACAAAGGCCTTCGCTTGACGAGTTGGGAATGGCTTGCAGGACGTGGATTGTGGGATGTGGGGTGCAGGACGAGATGGGGGAGCTGGTGAGAGCGAGGATGTAAAAAAGGCCTAGGCCTTTTTTACATATTTGGTGAGGATGACGATTTGCTGGCCATCAACTTTTCCTTCGATGAATTCGTTGTTGTCCGGGTCGAGCCGGATGTTGCGGACGGTGGTGCCGCGTTTGGCGGTGAGACTGCTGCCTTTAACGTCCAGGTCTTTGATCAGGACTACGCTGTCGCCGGCGCTGAGTTCCGCGCCATTGCTGTCGACGTGTTTTGGGGCGGCTTCTTCACCTTCGCCGGTGGCACGGGCCAGGGCCAGGGTCTCTTCGTCGATGTAAAACATGTCGAGGAGGTCTTGCGGCCAGCCTTCAGCGCGAAGGCGGGTGAGCATGCGCCAGGCTACGATTTTTACGGCGGGGACTTCGCTCCACATGCTGTCGTTGAGACAACGCCAATGGTTGGCATCGGTCGCCTCCGGATTGTCAATTTGGCTACTGCAGGTGCTGCAGGCCAACAGACTATTGTCCACCGTCTCGTGGGTGGCGGGTGCAGGGGTATATACGGCCAGATTATCGGTCGCACCACACAACTCGCAGCTGTGCTTGCTGCGTTCTTCTAAAGTTTTTAAAATACTCATGGTTTTATTTTACGGACGCCGCAAAGATAGCGCTTTTGATCACAAAACTAAAAACTACCCCTTCTTTGCTCGATTATTCCCCCTTTGATTGGACGTTTTTGTTTAAAATTGTTACGGATTTTAAATGATACTTGAAATGATGCGTAAGTCAATGTTGAGCGCGAGTCTGGCAGTGATGGGTTTGCTGTTACTGTCCTGCTCCACCGAAGTCTGGAAGGACAATAATTATACCCCCGAAGAACGGGCCGATGATTTGTTGCAGAAGCTGACCCTGGAAGAGAAGGTCCAGTTGATGGTGGACCAGAATGCGCCCATTGAGCGCCTGGGCATTCCCGAATACAATTGGTGGA
>DUOK01000241.1 GCA_012838865.1 Bacteroidales bacterium
CGAAGTACGTACCCCCATGAACGGCATTCTGGGTTTTGTGGAGTTGTTGGAGCAGGATGAGGTGAGCGAAGCCCAGCGGGATTATCTGACCATGATCCGTCGCAGCAGCGACAATCTGCTGAAGATCTTGAATGCCCTGGTTGAAGTGGCGCGACTGGAAAACGGACAGGTGATTGTAGAGAAGGATTGGATGGAGCCCGGGGAACTGATGGCCGATCTGGAGGTTTATTTGCAGCAAAAATTGAAGGAATGTTCAAAGGATCGCATAGCTGTAAGCGTGCGTTTTGATGCCGCAGAGGTGCCGGGTAAGGTGTATGTCGATCGCGACAAGTTGGAGAACACCCTGCATTTGATTCTGGACAATGCGGTGAAATTTACCCAGGAAGGAAAAATAGAATTGGGCCTGGCTTACGAGAAGGAAGGGGATCAGCTGCTCTTTTGGGTCAGCGATACCGGCATAGGTATTAAAAAACTGAGTAAGTACCAGCTGTTTCAGCCCTTCATGACCTTCAACGATGCCGAAAAGGTTTTGTATGGGGGACTTGGTCTGGGCTTGAGCATCGTTAAAGGAACGATGGATGCCATGGGGGGAGACGTAGATGTGGATTCAGAACCGGGTAAGGGCAGTCGTTTTTTGCTTACGCTGCCGCTGAATATGCGCGATGAGCGCAAGCCGGATGCAGAGGAGCGCCTGCGCAAGGTGCTGGTGGTACAGTATGGGCCCGATGCCTTAAAAGAGGTACGTGAACAGTTGCGCCGGCACAATACCAAAATTTACTATGCCCACGATGGGGCAGCCGCCATCGATATTCTTTTCGAAAATCGCGACATTGATCTGGTCATTACCGATGTGCGCCTGTCCGACATGGACGCCTATGAGTTGATTAAGGCCCTCAAGCGAATCAAACCAACGGTCGCCGTGCTGGCTCAGACCCCCTACTTTGTCGGTGAAGAGAAACTCCGCTGCATGAATGCCGGTTTCATCGACTACCTGGTTAAGCCCCTCGATTATTTGGGGGTGGTGCGCCTCTTGAACCGACTCTCCTAAATGCGGGGTTTGCGCAGCAGTACAAGGACTAAAAAGAGCAGACTCATCAGCCAAATAACCAGGGTGTTGAAGCTGTGGGTGTTCAGGGTCCAGCTGCCCAGGCGCTTGGCCGGAGCGTAGAGATGGGCGCGTCCCCAGCGGTGCTCCGGAATATGGTACACAGGTGCCATTTTGCGGATAAATTTCTGCTCGGCCACGCGAACCTTTTCCACGTTGGTTTCGTCGACCACCACCTGCTGCAGCTTTTGGTTGGTGCTTTCCTGTAAAAGGCGGTACTTGTCGTAGCCCATCGCCTCAATCAAACTGTCCTTGTACATTTGATGGCGGTTGTTCTCCTTCAGCAGTTCCTGACGGCGCTCGCCCAGAAAGTTGCTGAAATCCTCTCCTTTGATGACACCGCCGGCGTACAGTGCGCCATAGCTTGTGTCGTTGAGCGCTTCAATTTGCCGTATGCCGTCTCTTATTAAGTCAAAGTCCGCCGAATCGGTGCTGATTACCCGGGTGGTACTCCAGCTTTCGCCAAAAAAGTGCTTTTCCATTTCAGGAATCAGGAAGTTGCGGGTATAACCGCTTTCATTGATGCCTTTCTCGGTCAGGTACAACTCCCGGGCGTAGGCGCTTTCGAGGTAGAGACTCACCGATACGCCTTCGTACACCCAGCGCGACAACATCGGCTCACTGATGAGCGGAACGTATTTGTCGGAGGCAAAAATGGGGTTGATTTTGTTGAAGTCGATAACTGCTCCTGAAAACAGAATCTGGGGAATCAGTACAAAGGGAATGGCCAGATATACCGAGGCCATGGTCTTGAAGATCGACGAAAGGACCAGGCCCATTACCGAAGCGGCTACGGTGGTGGACCACAGCAGCACCCAGACCTGGGTGTTGCCGCTGGGGACTTCCAGAATCCATTTGCTTACCCATACGTAGGTCAACATTTGCAGGGCCGAGAGTACAAGCAGATAGCTCAGTTTGGAGAAGACGAAGGAGCCGTAACTGAGTTCCAGAAACGATTCCCGGTTCAGTGTTTTTCGGTCCTTGATGATCTCCCCCGATCCGCTCATAATGCCCACAAACATGGCCACAATGACACTCATAAAGATAAAGGGCGGTATGTTGTCGTTGAGGTGATAGCTGTAGCTTTCATTAAAGGGGGCAATGTAGCGCGAGAAAACGCTCAGCAGCAGGGCCAGTATCGGAGGCAGCAGCAGGGCCAGCAACAGTTCTGAATAGTTAGAAAATTTAGTCAGCAGGTTGCGTTGCAGATAGAGCACAAACTGCCGCAGACGGTTTGGGGTCTGCACCGGTTGGGGCTGCAGTTTTTCGATGGGTCGGGCTTCCTTGGGGGGACTTTGTTCCAGGTGTCGCAAAAAGCGACGGTGCCAGCGTTCGGGACTAAAAATTCTTCGTGTTTCCTTGCGTTCGTTGGTGGCAATATTGCGACTCTCAATAAGGTGAAAAATATCGTCGGGATTCAGGTTGCCACAGGTCTGACATTCGTTTTCGCCTGCATCAGCCAGTCTCAGGGCCTTTTTGAGGTAGGAGGGCACCTGCATGGCCGGGCCATAATAAACGGCGTATCCGCCCTTGTCGATGAAGAGCAGCTTGTCGAACATCTTGTAGATGTCGCTCGAAGGCTGGTGGATGTTCATAATGACCAGACGCCCCGAGGCTGCCGTCTTTTTCAGAATCTTCATGATGTTCTCCGAGTCGCTCGACGATAAACCGGAGGTGGGTTCGTCCAGAAACAAGATGCCCGGATTCCGAATCAACTCAATGGCGATGTTCAGGCGCTTACGCTGACCCCCGCTGATGACTTTGTCGAGTGGGTTACCTACTTTTAGTTGACGGATCTTGGTCAGGTTGAGTTCTTCCATGACCTCATTGACCAGCTGTTCCCGTTGGGGGCGATTGAGGTCCTTGTGGGCCAGACTGGCAATAAAGTACAGGTTTTGGAAGGCGGTGAGCTCTTCGATCAACGCATCGTCCTGCGGCACATAGCCAATGTGTCCCTTTACAATATCGGGATGGTCAAAGACTTCGGTGTTGTTGATGCGTATGCTCCCGCTGTAGGGTTTCCGGGCCCCGATCAGCAGGTTCATTAGGGTGGTTTTCCCCGAGCCACTTCCGCCCATTATGGCCACAATTTCACCGGAACTGCAGCTGAAACTCATGGGCTGGATACCATAAACCCCATTGGGAAAGCGAAAGCTGATGTTCTCGGCTTCCAGGACCAGCGGCTGTAATTGCTCTGCAGGGGTAAGGGCCCGGGCCACATCGTTGTAGTAAAAGTGCTGATTTTCACCGGCGTGAATAACGGTGCCCGGTTCCAGAATATAGGTCCTGCGTTTGTACAGCTTGCGGTCGTTGATTTCGAAGTAGGCCTGACCGCTGACTTTCAAAAGAATGGTGTCGAGTGAAACAATGCGGATAAAAATCAATTGTCCCTCCAGGTTTTCTTTGCAGTCCACCTTTACCCCCTCTATCTGCAGGTCGCTGTTGTCGCTGATCAAATACAGGGGATTTTGAGCACTTACCTTTTGGTAGTTTTCGGTGCTGAAAGCCATGGCGTCCTCAAAATCGTCTCGCGGAATTTCCAGTTTTTCGGCAATGCTGTGTATCAGTCTGGACGATTCTCCGGCAAGGTAAAAGGAGGTGCGGCCCGACATGTAGGGTATGTACTCGATGAGGTATATGAGGGCCAGCATGCGGTGGTCGGGCATGACTTCACGGCTGAGTATGTAGCAGTTGGCATCGATTTCGGCCTCAAAAAAGCGCTCGAACTCCTCTGCGCCATGGTTGTTCTTATAATCGAGATAGTCCTTAATTTTCTGACGGAAATAATCCATAAAACGCTCCGTCGTTTTTTCGGTGAATAAGGACGACAGATACACCTCCAGAATGTTGGTGATCAGCGTGTAGCCCTTACCCGGCTTAAAAACCGCCACCAGGGCAAATAACGAAACAACGGAGGCCAGTGCTTTTTCCTTCATTACTAAAACTTTTTGCGCGTCAATTTATTTTTCGCGGTTGAGGTAAAGGTTGAGCTTGCGCAGCAAGGCTTCTCTTTTAATGGGTTTGGACAGGTAATCGTCGCAACCAGCTGCCAGGGCCTTATCCTTATCGCCCGACAAGGCATAGGCTGTTTGGGCAATGACGGGTAGGTCGGGGCGCAGTTTTTTGATCGCTGCCGTGGCTTCGTAACCATTCATGACGGGCATTTTTACATCCATCAAAACCACCGATATTTCCGGATGCTTTTGTACCATGTCGATGGCTTCCTGGCCGTTCGAGGCATACAGGGTTGTGATGTCCTGGTCGTCCAGCATTTCCTGAATAATGATTTGATTCACCTGAACATCGTCGGCCACCAGCAGGGTGGCCTTGGGTTGTAATTCGATGTTTTCTTTTACCAGGGGGGCAGCCGTCTCGGCGGTGGCCGGCTCGTAGGGCAGCCGAAAACGGATGGTGGTTCCCTCGTTGGGTTCCGATTCCATATCAAATGTGCCCCCCAGCAGCTTCAAATACGATTGGGTGAGCGCCAGTCCCAGTCCCATTCCGTCTTTTAGTCCCGTAATGCTGTTGCTGCCCTGATGAAATTTTTCGAACAAAAGCTCCCTCTTTTCTGTCGGAAAGCCCACGCCGCTGTCCTCCACAAAAAACTCCAATTGGTTGTTTTTTAAGCGACAGCCAAATTGGATGAGGCCCTTTCGCGTAAACTTATAGGCATTGCTGAGGAGGTTAAAGAGGATTTGTACCACCTTGGTCTGGTCGAGCAGTACCTCGTCGCTGTTCCTTGGTATTTGGGAATTCACCCTCAGGGTAATGTCTGGTTTGGCGGCCGTTACCTGAATCTGGTTGTACACGTCGTTCAGCAGCTGGTTGATGCCCACCTGTTTTTTTTGAACCTTGGCCTGACCCGATTCGAGCAGGGCCATGTTGATGATGTTGTCCATCAGACTCAGCAACTGGTTGCTGCTTTTAATGATGGTGCGTGAGTACAACGCCCGCTTGTCGTCGGGCAGGGTCTCGTCGGTCATAAATTCGGAGAAACCCACGATGGCATTGAGCGGGGTGCGTACCTCGTGTGAGAGGTTGTTGAGGAAGGCGGTTTTCAGGCGGTCGCTTTCCTCCGCCTTTTCCTTGGCCGTCACCAGTTCGAGCTGCAATTGCTTATCCTGGGTGATGTCTTCGCTCACCACCACGTAATTGGTGATGGTCCCCTGCTTGTCGCGCAAGGCGCTGATGCTGTAGCTTTGCCAGTAGGGGGTGCCGCTTTTGTTGCTGTTTTGGTGTTCGCCCCGCCAGATTGCTCCGGCGCGCAGGGCAGCCCACATTTTTGTAAACTCCGGTTCGGGGGTATGGTTTGGCCGCAGTACCCGAAGAACATGCCCCTCCAGCTCGTCGAAGCTGTAGCCGGAGGTTTCCATAAAACGGGCATTGGCAAATTCGATGCGACCTTCGGTGTCGGTTATTATAACGGAAACGGGACTGTGTTGGGTGGCGTGGGAGAGTCGTGCCAGCTGATCATCGGCCTTCTTTTTCTCTATCATGCGCCACACGGTATCCATCAGTACCGACAGGTTAAGGATGTCGCGTTCGGTATAGTCTTCTTTTTTGTTGGCGAGGCCCACCACTACAACCACTTCCTTATCGCTGATTACCGGCAGCGTCAGATACTTTTCAATTTCAACGTGACCTTCGGGATAGCCTTTTTTGAGTGGGTGAACGGTTTTAAAGTCGTTCAGGAAAAGGCCCTTGCGTTGCCGCACCGCTTCGCCCCAAAAACCGGAATTTTCTAATTCGAAGCACCTTTGCGGGGGCAGTTTGCACTCGTCCATAACCTTACCCGACATGGATACGGTTTCAAATTGCTCGGTTTTGTAGTTGTAGGTGTTTATGAAGCCCAGGGCGCTGTCGGTCTGCTTTATGGCTTCGTCGAGGGCAAAGTCGAGCAGTTCCTTAATTCCGGCCGTTTTCTGTTGCATCAGATTCAGCATACTGCGCAGGCGTTCCTCGTTTTTTTCCTGCTCCCGCCGGGCTTGTTTCAGGGCGCTGATATCGGTGCAGGTAAAAAAGCCCAGGGAATTCGGGTCTTTAGGGTCGATAAGTGCGGAATATACAATGACATCAATGGGTGTCCCATCTTTGTGTTTAAGTGTGGTTTCGCACATTCCTTGGCCTCGCTCCGCAACCATCTGATTAAGGACTCTTCCAACTCGTTCATCCTCTTCCTTGGTAAAATGCAAAAGGCCTATGTCCTGCCCAATAAAATCCTCCTCCCTATAGCCAAATAGTTCACATAAGCGACTGCCTGCTTCTACAATTGTCCGTCCATTAACTACACCCATTCCTACAGGAGAGACTTCAATAAGCGCAGAGTAGCGCTTTTCAGAATGTCCCAATCGCCGCACTGCACGCCGCACCTGCTGGCGCATGATCAAAACCACCACCCCCAAAAACAGCAGCAGGGCAGCCCCGCCGTACAGCCAGGGTCTTAACCGCTTGAACTGATAGCCGCTTTCGTAAACCTGAAACCATTTGTTGTAAAGTCGGTCGTAGGTGCCGTTGGTCTTAAGTTGAAACAGACCCATATTCAGGGTCCGAATCAGTTCTTCGTTGCCCTTGGCGCCTGCCATGGCGTAGCGGCGGGGTTCAATGGAGGAAGTACGTACCACCACTTTGTTGAGCTTGTGCTTTTTGAGTAAGTAAGCGCCTTGGAAATTACTCATCAGCGCCGCATCGTATTGCCCCCGGTTGATGAGTTCCAGTCCCTCCAATTGATCGCTTACCGTTATTATGTGCGTTGTTAGTCCCGTTTCCAGCAGGTAGTCGTGCATCAAATCGCCATCTTGTACAATCACCTCTTTGCCGCGCAGCTCTTCCAGCGTTTTTAAATTTTTAGTAGCGTGCGTGAAAATCCCGAAGGTCATTACACTGTGGGGGAGTCCGAATTCCAACTCCTGGGCACGGGCGGGGGAAAGCATCATGCCGGTAATGATGTCGATTTCCCCGGCTTCGAGTTGTTGACGAACAGCAGCCCAGGGCTCGAGTTGTAATTCGTACTCAAAATTGAGCTCTTTGGCAATCTCCCGGAAGAGCTCCACGTTAAAGCCATCGGGTTCGCCCTCTGCGTTGATGAACTCATAAGGCGGATAATATTGGTCGCCTTTGACCAGTATTTTTCTTCGAATGGGCTCATATAGGAGGGAGTCGGCCGATTCCAGGGGGAGGGCCGACTGAAACAGAAGGAGCAAAAACAGACTGAAGGAGAGTGCTTTCATTTGATTTTGGTTTTAAGGTTGGTTCATGCCCCGAAGGGTGAATTCGGTGCGTCGGTTCTTTTGTCGCCCCTCCGGATTGTCGCTGCCGTCGGGATGCTTGTTGGGGGCCAGGGGGCGTTCCTGGCCGTAGCCTACTGCGCTGAGTCGGCTGCGGGAGATGCCTTTGCCGGCCAAATGGCGGACTACGCTGGCGGCACGCTGTTCGGACAGGCGTTTGTTGTAGGCGGGACTGCCCACATCGTCGGTGTGGGCCGCAATTTCCACTTTTACGTGGGGGTAGCGTTCCAGTATTTGAAGCAGGGTGCTGTCGAGCACCGAGCGTGCTTCGGCCGTTAGTTCGGCACGGTCAAATTCGTAGTAAATGTTGTCGATGATGATGGCTCTTTGGGGAATGGTGTTGAGGGCCACCGTGTCCATTTGAAGCACCGAGCCTTGGTCCATGTTTTTAGTGGATACCGAGAAGCTGCGCTCGAGCAGGGTGCTGTCGACCAGGCTGAGGCGATAGTCGGCATTGGGATCGACCCACACTTCGAAACGGCCTTCGGCATTGGTGCTGACTTCCTGCAGAAACAGAGCGGAGGCGGAGTCCTTGACCATGGCAATGGCTACGGGCTGGTTCATTATGGCTGTGCGGGTACTGTCGCCCACCATAGGCCGATCGGGTCTGCGGTCGAGCAGCTGCTCCTCCAAGCGGTCCTCGCGTATCAGTTGACCAGTCAACAAGACCCGTGGCGCTTGTTTTTCCCTAAAGGCAAAGAGGTGGTCGGCCGGTACGGGTGCTTCTTGCTGTTGGAGACCGGGTCGGTTGCTGACGAGCAGACCAAATTGGCCCGAAAAGTTTTTGATGTAGTCGAAATCGTCGAAGGAGGAGTTGATGGGCACACCGGCGTTGACCGCGGGTTCCCAGGTAACCATGTTGCCCGAGGCATAAAAGACATCCATGCCCCCGTAGCCCGGCCAGCCGTTGGAGCTGAAGTAGAGGCGGTGGGAGGGCAGGTCGAAGAAGGGCGTGATTTCATCGCCGGCGGTGTTGATGAAGACGCCGGCATTCTCTCCTTTTCGGTAGCTGTTGTTGCGCTTGTTGTACACGGTAAACCAGATGTCCATACCTCCGGCCCCGCCGGGCCGGTCGGACACAAAATAAAGGACTTCCATGGAGGAGTCGAAGAGGGTACCTACTGCGGGTTGGGCCGAGGTGAAGCGGGGATGGTTCACTTCCGGGCCCAGGGCGACGGGTGCACTCCATTCGCCGTTTTGCAGGTGCGACACGTAGATGTGGCAGATTCGCCGTCCCCGATGGTCGATGAAGCAGCGGGTGGCGTAAAACCGTTCTTTGTCGATGGAAAAGACGCCGCGACCGGTATCGAATTCGGGGGTGTTGACAAAAGGCGTTTCGGGACTCAATTGGCCCACCCAGCTGCTGTCGGCCTGCTGTTCGGCCCTGTAAAACTGTCGCGTGCTTTGGTAAGCTTCGGTCAGGTCGGTCTCCCCGGGGGCATTGGGACGGATGCTGCCATAAACAAAGGCCCCGTCGCTCAGTAAAACCGGTCCGTACGCCATGTTGCTGTGGTTGACACTCGCGGGCAGGGGATTTACTGCTGTGGTGACTACTGTATCGCGTGCAGCAAGGCCCATGTGACAGCCGGCTATTTCATTCTCCATGCGGCTGCGGTTGAGACTGCGATCGCCGATGCGGCGGTGGCGCAGGCGCAGTACTTCGAAGTGCTCCAGGGCTTCTTCGTAGCGCCCGAATATTTTTTGGGTGGTGGCCAGGTAGAACTGGGCCTCCAGGTTTTGACGGGGATTGCTCTGGTAGAGTTGCTCAAAAAGCCGCAGGGCTTTTTGGTACTGCCGGTTTTTCAGGTAAAGCTTTCCCAGTTGCAGGCCTATACTTTGCTCGTCGGGTTGCCGCCTGTACCATTCCTCAAAATACTGTTGGGCCTGCCAGTTGTCGCTGACGCGCAGCGCACTTTCGGCATAGCCCTTCACCTGCCAGTCCTTAAGCACCGAAAGGGAATCGGCCTCTTGGGCGGTGGCACTCAGGGTGCAGCACAGCAGCAGTATGGTCAGTATCTTTCCCATTGTATGTTTCTTTGCGTGATTGGCGTGCCGGGCAGTACCCAGCTGAGACTCATTTCAATGCCTGAGGCGGAGATGCTGTTGTGGCGCGAACGTGAGATGTCGGTGTCGTAGGCCACCAAGAGAGTCCAGTATTGCCAGCTGCCTCCCAGCGAGAAGATGAGGGAACGGGCTTCGCTGAAATCGGCCTGACGGATATGCAGTCCCGCCAGGAGACTGTTGTGCTGGTTGAGCCAGGGTTCGAGTTGGTAGCCCAGATTGGCGCCAAGGAGCGACAGGCGTGCTTCTCCGGTCTTCAGCAGAAAAGCAGCAGGGATGGCAAACAGACGGTGGCCCAGGTCGATGTCGGCCTTGGCATGCCAAATGTGCTTCATGGGCAAACGGTAGCTTTCTCCAAAAAGTGTTTCGTCGGGACGGTTGATTTGCTGCAGGGAGTAACCGGCCAGCAGCAGTCCACGCTTCATTTGGTAGCCGTAAACCAAGCCCAGTCCCGCATCCAGCCAAAAGCTCCGGTTGTTGTCGAGCTGCTCGCCCGTAGGCAATCCCGGGTCGAAGCCGCCTGTGCCCCGGTTGTACTGGTCGGGAAAGCTGGTGTCGCTCCAGTTTATTTGGCGGTAAACGGCGGCTACTTGCAAACCGGCGTGCAAATGGGCTTTTTCGCCAATGCGCAGTCCGTGTCCCCCGGAAAGGTTAAGCCGGTCGGCCGGAAAGGTGCTCCCTGCGGAATTGTCGCGACTGTAATACAGGCCGGCATCAATGCGCTCCTCCTTGTAATAAAAGGGTTTTTCGAAACTGAGGTAGGCAGTACGGTAGTCGTTGCCCAATTGGTGGCCTTGTTGACGAAAGAGGCCCACCGCCCGCATGTCGCCGTTGTAGCGTCCGGTGTTGGCCGGATTCAGCGTCAAGTGCGCACTGTAGGCCTGCGAAAAATGCAAGCCCTGAGCCCGAAGCACGCAACCCCAGCCTTGAAGCAACAGTATAAGGAGGAAATATCGGTAAAAGCTTTTTTGCATAAGAGGCATTTTGTTCCGACTCAAAGTAGCCCTTTTATTTTTATTGTGCAATTGCTTTCTTATATTGCATAGGCTTGTTCAAGCCTTATTATACCAAGCTTCCTGTAAAAGGTTTCCGATTATCCGGTCCTTTTTGGTGGGACTTGAAAACTATTTGAGGAAGCTGTATTTAACCAAAGGAGCCTATGTTAGTTCGGATGCGTTTGTTGATGATATTGGGGTTGTGGAGCGTTGTGGC
>DUOK01000242.1 GCA_012838865.1 Bacteroidales bacterium
ACCTATCATATAGATTCCCGGCAAGGCACCGGAATAAACACTGATTTCGGAGGTTGCTGTTGCAGAAACCAACTCAAGGACGGATGAAACGGATGCCAGCACTCTGAATTCAAAAACAACTGGTCCATCGACCTCCAAATCCTCATATTTTCCCAACTGCTTAATCAAAGTATTATTGAGGTCTTTAACGCTGATTTCAAAAACCATGGTCTCAACAGTTTTATCAATAGGCAAAGACACCAAAACAGAAGGCTGACTGAAAGACTTTCCTGTCACATCCACCTCCAACACATAATTTACCGCCGCCGAATACCCGAGATCTGCCTGGGTCCATTCAAAAGCAAGCGTATCTTCGGCATTTTCTGCCAAAAGCTCGAGACTCGTCGCAGGAATGGTCAACACCGAGGTAACTGCTGCTTCCTGATCATAGGTTACTGTATCCAGGTCCTCCTCACAGGCAACAAATAGTGCCGGAGCAAGGACCGCCATCAACATATATTTTAGCTTTCTCATTGCTTTTCTTTTTATTCTGTTTAGCTGTAAAGATCAATTCGCTAGTTTTCGTACCCGGGGTTTTGCGACAAATTACCATTGACCGACAGGTCGGTAACAGGTATTGGATACAAGACGTAGCGGCCATTGAGATCGGCTCCTTCGGTGACACCGTTCTTTAAAGGCCAGTTGTAGCCACTGGTATACTGTCCAAAACGAATCAGATCGGTTCGGCGTCCAGCCTCCCAATACAATTCCCGGGCACGTTCATCCAGGATATTCTGAAAATCATTTGCAGCGAGCCACGCAGCATCAATTGCATGATTGGTATTACCGAAGGCACGTTCACGCAAATCATTTACATAGGCAACTGCAGTAGCCATATCTCCACCTTGTCCTCCGCGTGCAACCGCCTCGGCATACATCAGGTAAACATCGGCCAGACGAAACAATGGAAAGTCTGTTTCAGGGAATTGCGTCTCGGAAGGATAACCTCCCGTACTGTAAATATTCTTGTACTTAAACACACTCCAGCCGTCATTATAAAACTCATTACTGCTGACATTCACATCAATACCATCTGAATGAAAAATGCCTCGTTTATCCAAAATGTTAGCGGCACTCTGCTCTCCATCAAAATCAAACACAGAAACCAGATTTTGAGTGGTATGGATACCATCCCAACCCGCAGAAATGCCATCCCTTTCCAAATCCACATCTGATCCGCTGCGCGAAGCACATATAAAGAAAGTCATCCCGCCCCAGGACTTAGTTGCAGCTCCATCAAACAGCACCGGAAAAATAATCTCCTGACGAGTGTCGGAGTTTTGCCCGTTATCGGCATAAAACAGTTCATGATAGTTCGTTGCCAAACCATAGCCTCCGGCAATAACCTCCTTGCTGGCGGCAATACAGTCGCTGTAACGAGCCTCACCAGTGTAAACCTCGGCGTTAAGGTACAGTTTGGCCAGCAAAGCATAGGCTGCTCCCTGATCAGCCCGACCGTAGATGCCTTGTCCTGGAGCGGGCAGCGCGTCAATCAGATCAATCAATTCCGACTCTATCCAATTGAAAAGATTGACCGGCTTGTCCCCAGTTTGCTCAATCTTATCTAGTGGAGCAGGATTAATCGAGTAATTGGACTCAGTAATAAATGGAGGTGCACCATACAAATCCATCAGCACCCAATAGGCCAATGCGCGACTAAACCGGGCCTCAGATTTCAATTGTTCAGGATTTAACACGACTGGCGCGTTATCTACTACCTTTAGGTAATCATTCACCAAAGCCACCACAAACATGGCTCGTTGATAAACCGCCTCTATCGGCTCATTCTGAACGTTACTCCAGGTAAGCGTATTGATTTCTTCCACCCAGGTGTCGCCCCAGGTTTTACTAACCAGAGCATGATCCGCTGCCACTTCCTGCAAAATCCAATACGATCGCAACAACTGAGCATTCCCCGCATCCAGTCCCACCACATCGGTAGACCCGTCGCCGTCCTGCCCACTCATGCTCCAGGCTGAGTAGATCTTAAACAAACTCTTTAAGTAAGAATCCGGATCTGAGTAGGCCACTTCACTTGTTACCACCGTCTCATCCAAGGGCATTACATCCAGATCATCCATACAGGAACTGAAAGTCAGCGCAAATCCGGTCAACATTGAAACTAAATATCTTGTCTTCATAGTGTATTTTTTAAAAAATCATTAATCCTACGACCAAGAATTAAAAATTAAGATTTAAACCCAGCGTAAAAGTCTGGGGGCGTGGCCAAATATCAGAGTCAATACCCTCATTCTCAGGATCCAGCCCACTATAATTGGTCAACACAAACACATTCTCCATGGACGCACTTATCCTGCCAGACAACAGGCTGTTGGGCGTCGTGCCGAAACTGTAACCAAGGGTAATGTTGTCCATGCGCAGGAAAGAAGCATTTTCCAAAAACATGTCGGACAAACGCTGCGGAAGAGTATTCAGCTGCGTAAACTCATTATCCACTGCTCCCTGATAAATGTTATTTAAATAACCCTGATTGGTAAAATTGCGCATCGATGAGTTGCCTGCAGCAAAAGCATTGAACACATAGTTATCGATATTTGCCCTAAGGTTAAAACCCAAATCCCATTGCTTGTATGTAAACTGTGAACTCATGCCCATGAACACCCGGGGCATAGGATTGTGTACCAGGTAGCGATCACCATCTGTGATCTGCCCATCGCCATCCCTATCGGCCACTACATTTTGAATCGGTTTACCATCTGCATCATAAACCTGTTGGTACAAAAAGAAGGTGTTGGGCGTATAGCCTACCAAATGGCGCTGGGCGTAAACACCCGTCCCAAATCCAGGATCTCCTACAGCCACTCCGGGATAATTGGGGTTGAAGTTGGCTGTCAACTGGGTGATTTCACTTTCATTCCAAGTAAAGTTATACCCAAGCTCCCAGGAAAAATCGCTGGCACGAACAACCATGGCGTTGATATTAAACTCTAACCCTTTGTTCTCCATGGTTCCGACGTTGGCAGTAATTCGATTAACGAAATTGGTGCCCGCTGGAGCATCCACTGTATTGAGCAAATCTTTGGTCGATTTCTGATAATACTCAATGCTACCATTGATGCGGTTATTCAGGAAGCCATAATCAATGGCAACGTTGGTTGTAGCTGTTTCTTCCCAGCGCAAATCGGGGTTGTACCCACCAGGCTTCAGCAAATACGTAGTGGTGCCTGCTGGCAGCTGTCCCTGCAGGTAAGTACTGTTGGGGTTACTGCCAAAAATATAGGACGGAATATAACCATAGTTATCGTCAATCTCCTGCTGACCAGTTATACCATAACCCAAACGCAATTTAAGCGAAGAGAATAAGGTTTGGTCTTGCATAAAGTCCTCATTGCTTACTGTCCATGCCAGAGCAGCGGATGGAAAAAATCCCCAGCGATTTTCCTCGTTGAAGCGAGAAGATCCGTCACGACGAAAAGTCGCAGTCAGCAAATAACGATCCATAACGCTGAAATTCATACGACCAAAAAACGACACCAGATAGTTTTCATAAGGAATTCGACGTGACCCATCGCGCACATAGCGACTCAATTCTTCATCGTATTGCCATCCGTCTTTATTGCCTGACTCCGTTTCATTAGACATGTAGCGACTGTAATCGCGATAATAAAAATGCTGCCACGAATAACCGGCCATAACATCAAGGTAGGCCGGAAATACGTCCATATCCTTTTTATAGTTCAAGTAAAAGTCGAGCAACTTATTGCGACGCAGGTTACTCCAGCGATTACCCTGACCCACATTCCGAAAATCACTGTCCTTTGCTGCCTGAAAAGAACCAGGATTCACAAAGTTATCGCCCTTACTCTCTGTCCAGTCGTAACCCAGATTCAGGTTGGCAGACAAATCCTCAAATCCATGAAGCTTATAATCAAGCTGAATGTTACCAATACTTCGGGTTAACTCCCCAAAATTATCTACGTCTTCAAGCAAAGAAAGGGGATTAACGGGTGCCAAAGTATTGGGATTCCCTTCCGAATTCACCACGTTATAGTACCCGTTAAACCCGTCAACTCCGTCAGAC